>JAUMCZ010000023.1:0-3784 GCA_032122215.1 Caulobacter sp. | reverse complement strand
GTGAAGGCCTGGGCCGCGGCATAGAAGACCGCCGCGACGGTCAGCGCCCGGTGCTTGCCGATCCGCTTCGCCAACGCCGTCCAGATCGGCGCCCCGGCCAGGGCCCCGACGAAATAGACCAGCAGCAGGGCCGAGGTCTCGGGCCGCCCATAGCCGCGCACGGCCTCGAAATAGAAGAACAGCAGGGTGCCGGCCACGGTCGGCGCCGTGCCCATCAGAATATCGACGATCAGCACCCGCAGCACGCTGGGCTGCTTGATCATGGCCCAGTAGTGGCCCCAGCCGATCGTATGGGTCGCCACCTTGACCACCGGCTCGCGCATCGACAGCAGGGCCAGGGTCACGGTGATCGGAATGGCGGCGATGACGAACCAGCCCATGGCGTGGACGCCCGCAGCCTCGCTGGCCCCCAGCCGGCCGGCGATGACCGGCAGGGTCAGGATCAGCAGCATGCCGATGACGGTGAACAGCTGCCACCAGCCGTAGATGCGGGAGCGTTCGTTGTAGTCCGGCGCCGCGTGGGCCGACCAGGCGTAGGTGGCGAGCGAGGCGAACGACTGTCCGGCATAGGCCGCCAGCATCCAGACCGTCAGATAGACGACGCCCACGCCCGGCTTGGCCATGAACAGCATGTAGATGGCCAGCATGGTCAGCGGCGCGCCGGCGACCACCCAGGGGCGGAAGCGGCCAAACGGCGTCCGCGTGCGGTCGATGGCGAAGCCGAGCAACGGGTCGAGCCCGAGGTCGAAGATGCGCACCAGGAACCCGGCCAGGGCGATGGCGGTCAGGCTGACCCCCAGATCCTTCTCGTAGTAGTTCGGCAGGTAGATGGTGATCGGCAACAGCATCGCCGCCAGCGGAATCGCCGGCGTCGCGAAGGCGGCGAGACGCCAGCCCGGGTGTTTCTCGGCAGCCATGAACGCGGCGTTCCCCCTGATTTTGGGGTCATGTTGAACGCTTGTTTGAGGCCCGGCAAGCGTCCCTGCCCCCTTTTCGGGAGGCGCGTGGAGAGCGGGTTCACCTCAAGGTCGCGTTCGAGGCTGAGGGGCTTCGACAGACGGGGGGACCGGCCGATGACCACCACCTATTCAAAACGCGAGAACGCCTTCGAAAAGGGCGAGCATGTCTGGAGCGTCGAGGACGACTGCCTGATCTGGACCCGGCCGTCCGGCGATAGCCTGACCCTGCTGTGGAAGGACGTCGGCGCCGTGCGGGCCGCCTTCACGCCCAGCCGCCTGAAGCGCTGGCGGCACGTCTTCGAGCTGACCACCCGCAAGGGCTCCCGGCTGTTGATCGACAATGGTCACTTCAGGACGGTCGGCGATTTCGAGGATCGTTCCCCGACCTTCATTCCCTTCGTCCTGGCCTGCCTCGACCGGGTCATCGCCCACGCCCCGGACGCGAAGGCCTCGGTCGGCGACAGTCCGGGCAGCTACGTGGCCCAGCTGGTCTTCGCCGGGTCGATGCTGGCCCTGATGGTCTATGTGCTGATTGTCCTGCCGACCCCTATGGGCTGGCTGATCATTCTGAAGCTGCTGTTGATCGCGGCGATGATCCCCCTGGCGATCCGATGGGCGATCCGCTCCAGGCCCCGCAAGGCGCCCCTGACCATGGGCGGCCTTTTACCCGGCATGCCAAGACTGGCCGGCAACTGGCCGTAGGCCAGGGGCCCATCTGGTCCGGATACCGCCAGACCGGGGGGGTCAGGCCCGGCCATGGTCGGGGTCCGAACGGAGGCTGACCCATGACCCTCACCCCCTCCGGCGCCACGGTGCGCCGCGAGATACAGCTTGCCGCCGATCCCGCCGCCGTGTGGGACGCCATTGCCGATTTCGCAGCCTACGTCGGCGACATGATGGATCAGGCCCTGCCGATCATGCGGGGCATGCTGGAAGGCTAATGACTGACCGACCAAAGGCCGTTCCAAGCGGTGCGCTGGCTGGCGAGGAAGCAGCGCCAAGGCATACAGGCCAAAAAGGGAGGCCCCGCGCCTTTCGGCGCGGGGCCATTGCCGGGTCTAGAGGATCCAGCCACCCGTGGTGTCCGGATCGGACGGGAGGACAATCTGGCCGGTCGTGCCGGTCAGGTCCCCGTTGATCCGGGCCTGATAGTCGACCTTCTTGTCGCCATCGACATCCAGACGAAGGATCGTCAGATTCTGTCCGGCGACGTAGGCCAGGGTTGCCTGACCCTGAACACCGGTGAACCCGGCGACGAAGGTGAAGGCCTGGTCCCCGGCGGTTCCGATGCGGGCATCGACGGCCGACAGGTCAAAGCGGTCACCGTCCGCGAAGTTCAGATCGAGCACGGTGTCGGTCTCGATCGACTGTCCCATGGTGCTGAGCCGCATGGACTCGTTGAGGATGACGAAGGTGTCGTTGTCAGCGCCACCGGACAGGGAGTCATTGCCCATGCCGCCGGTGAGGATGTCGTGACCCGCATCCCCTGTCAGGGTGTCGCCACCGGCCCCGCCTGACAGGACGTCGTCGCCCGCCCCGCCGAACAGCTGGTCATTGCCGTCGCCGCCGTTGAGCTGGTCCGCTCCAAGCCCGCCGTTCAGCACATTGGCGGCCGTGTTGCCGGTCAGCACGTCGTCGAAGTCCGATCCGGTGACACGTTCGATGGAGATCAGGGTATCAGTTCCCTCCCCGGTCGCCGTACCCGCCGCCAGATCGACGACCACGGCGCTGGAGAAGACGGCCGTATCGGCGCCATTGCCGCCGATCAGGGCGTCGTCACCGCTGCCGCCCGCCAGGGTGTCGTTGTTCTCGCCACCGCTGAGGGTATCGGAGCCGTCGCCGCCGATCAGCATGTCATCGCCGTCCGAGCCGGAGATGGTGTCATCGTCCGCTCCGCCGTCGAGGTAGTCGGCGCCGGCCTGGCCGTTGATGACGTCATCACCGCCGCGGCCGAGGATCGTATCGTTCCCGGCCGTGCCGTTGATGGTGTCGGGGCCATTGCCGTAGGTGTGGCCGTGCAGGGCGATCTGAACCGCAATCAGGGTCGAGAGGTCCGTCCCGTCGGTCGCCCGGTAGCTGAACGTCAGGTTGGCGATGTCGCCGTCGTTGAGGTCGTCGTAGGCCGGGAAGCCGGCGGGATCGAAGGTCCAGGCCCCCGTTTCCTCGTCGAACGTCAGGCCGTCCAGATCGGACACCAGCTCGAAGGTGACATCGTCACCATCGCCGTCGGTTGCCACGGCCTGGCCGTTGAGGACCTCACCTTCCTCCAGGATGTAGGGGCCTTCAGCCTCCGCCACCGGCACGTCGTTGACGCCTTCGATGATGACATCGACGAAGCTCGGCTCGCTCTCCACCAAGCCATCCGAGAGGGTGTAGGTGAAGGAGGTGGCGCCCTCGTAGCCGGGGTCCGGGGTGAAGACCAGGTCGCCGTCCATGTTGACGGTGACGACGCCGCCTTCGACGGCCACGCCAAGCTCGGTCATCATGAACCCGTCGACGGTCGCGACATGGGCCTCGTCACCATCGACGTCGGTGTAGGTCACCTCGATCACCACCGCATTATCCTCGGTGGTGATACCGGTCAGGCCATCCGCAACGGGCGCATCGTTGACGCCGGTCACGGTGACCACCAGACTGCTGGAGACGGTGTTGACGCCGTCGGTCACCTCATACTCCAGGGTGTCCGTCACGACCTCGTCCTCCGCCAGACTGTCGTCCGTGGCCTCGTAGGTCCACTCACCGTCCGCGGTCAGGGTGAACAGGCCATGGGCGCCGGCCACCGACTGCGGGATGGCCGACAGGCTGTCGCCATCCAGATCGGAGGC
>JAUMCZ010000022.1:0-5547 GCA_032122215.1 Caulobacter sp. | reverse complement strand
ATCGGCTTGTCCGCGCGGGCGGGTCCGTGATGTGGGGTGCGCTGTCGACGGCGGCGCTTGGCTCCTGGCCCGGCCCTGCGCTTATCGAAGCGGTAGGTCTATTATAGCCGATTTCCCCCGCAACAGCAGTTTTCCGCGCCGCCCCTTGCCGCCGCGCCCCGGCGCTCCAGCCTTTTTGCTTACGCTGTGAGCCATGGGGACCATGCTCGACACCCTGCTGCGGGCCGCCTACGGGCTCAATATCCTGATCCTGTTGCCGGTCGTAGGCTCGATGCTGGCCGGTGCCAACGGCCCGACCGTCCAGGCCTTCCAGCACAGGATCGCGGATTCGCCCGGCCTGCGCCTGCTGGTCGCCAGCCTCTGGGCCGCCATCCTGCTCTGCTCTGCCCTCGGCCTCGTCCAGCCGCGCGCCTTCGTCGGCGTCCTGCTGCTGCAGGTCATCTACAAGAGCCTCTACCTGGCGCTGTTCATCCGGCCACTCATCCGGTCGGAGGGCTGGAGCGCGGCGCCCTGGGGCATAGCCCTGAGCTTCCTCCTGATCATCGCCCTCTGGCCCGGCCTCATCTGGGCCGCATGGACCGTCCGCTGACCCTCCGGGCGACCCGCGCGGGTTTGCCAAACCGGGTCGACCCGGGCAAGTTGGCGCCTGCGGGGGATTCATGCGCCAGTTTCTGTTGCTGCTTGTCGCCGTCACCTGCGTGATCGCGGCCGCGCCCGCCAGGGCCCAGGACCAGACCCTGCTGGTGCGCGATCCGACGACCGGAGGCGAAGTCTACCTCTCCGAAGTCGGCGATATGATTGAACTGCGGTCGATCGCCCCCGCCACTGTGTTCATCGCCTACGAGATCGACGTCAACCTGAACAATGTGGTCGACAACAGGGTCGACCTCCGCTTCGCGTTCCGGAACTGCTCCCAGTATCGGTACACGGCGACCAGCTCCTCGGGCTGTGGGGAATTCAAGACCGGCGGCGCCTTCTCGGAGGAGGTGATCGGCCGCCAGAAGGTGACCAAATGGCGGATTCCCCGCCGTGAACTGTCACAGGGCGGGGTCGGCTTCGGCATCACCGTCGAGTTCTACGACAGCGCCACCAAACAAATTCGGCGATCCGACAGCGGCTCCTGGCGCTTCGGCGGCGTCGCCGCCGCCGCAAAGCCTCCGGTCAAGCCGCCGGTCGCCGCGCCGCCCGCCACCGCCCGCCCGGTGTTCGAGACGGTCATCGCCCAGGATACCAGCAATGGCGTCGAGGTCCGGGCATCAGAGACGGCTGACTACGTCGAGTTCCGGAGCCGGGGCCCGGCGGGCATCGACATCAACTATCACGTCTTCAAGGTCATCGGCCTCAACAGGCACGATCTCGACAGACAGTACGGCAAGCCCTGGGGCCGGTTCTGTGCTTCGATCCGGATCAGCGTCAACAGCTGGACCGGCTGCGACCAGACCTACGGGACCTTCTCCACCGAAATGGACGGCGGCGTGAAGATCACCCGCTGGCGGATTCCGAAACAGAGCCTCTCTACGGATGGCGTCAACTTCGCGGTCACCGTCCAGCTTTGGGATGACCGCGAGAAGGTCGCCAGAAACGCCAGCGGAACCTACCGTTTCGGCGTCGGCCTGATCCCGGAGGCCGGGGCCGGCCTGTCTGAATGTCCCGTCGACCTGACATCGGCCAGGGCCTACGTCACCGGCGTCCTGGTCCAGGAGACCCGCAACAATCCCCTGATGGCCGAAAAGACCACCGTCTACAGCGCCGACCGCTACGTCCTCGGCGCCAAGGCGCTCTCCTTCTATGAGGTGGACAACGGCTTCTCCGTCTCGCTGACCTTCGTCCTTCCCGGTGAGCCGCAGACCTACGCCGCGGCCTGGAAGGCGGCCTATGGCGGCCGACCGCAGCTTGACCCGACCTTCTGTGGCAAGAGCACCGGCTGCTTCCACTGGAGGACCAGTCCGGACAAGATCGCCAAGGGCGTCCTGCACAGTGCAACGCTGTACAAGAACTTCACGGTCAACCCGACCTTCACCTGCACCTACTCGAACCTGGGGCCCGACAGCGGCTGGTAGCCCGGCGCCGCTGAAAGCGCCCCAGATCATGCGCGAGACAGGGGATCCACCGGCCGCAGAGGCCGCGCGGATTTCGCCCTGACCGACGGCATTTACGCCGACAGCCTTCGCGCAACCCACATGGCCAAGGCGCGCGACGCCGCAGCCCGGCGCAAGCGTGACGAAATCAAGAACGCCGGGCAGCGCAAGCCGGTGCTCTGACGCGAACATAAGTCGTGGCCGCGACGTTGAGGGGCAAGTAGCCGCCTGATCCTCCCCGCCCGCGACCCGAGCCAACCGACCACGAGGCGAAGGCGAAACCTCGTAATCGGAGGAACCATCGCGCCCGACGGCCATTTTATCTCCGACACCCAACGCCGGCGAGGATGCGGCCTCCCGCCCCTCCCGCCGGCCCGTTCAAGGAGTATTCCCATGAGCAAAGAAGGCATCGAAGGCGCCGTCCAAAAAGGCGTCGGGTCCGTGAAGGAAGCCGCCGGCAAGGCCACCAACAACGACAAGCTGGTCGCCGAAGGCCTGGGTGATCGCGCCGCCGGCACGGTCAAGGAAGGCGTCGGCAAGGCCAAGGACGCGATCCACAACGCGACCAAATAGGCCTTTCAGGTCTAGCCCTATCCGAACGGCCGTCAGCCCCCGCTGGCGGCCGTTCTTGTTTGACGACGGCCTCCGACCTCCGGGGCCGCCCTACTCTTCTCCGCTCGCGATCCGCGTCAGCCGCGACCACTCCGCCTTCTCGTCGGCCCCGCCCGCCATCCAGCGGGCCTGCCAGGACTGGTCGCGGCGCAGGGAGGCGATGCGGCGCTCGGCCTGCTCGCGGCTGATGCCGAAGCTCCCACGCCCCTCACCGTCGATGAACCGGTCTTCGGCCAGCCCCTGTCCGATCTTCGCGAACAGTTCGACGGTGCGCCGCGTGCCCAGCCCGGCCTCGATGGTCGCCATTTCCTGGCGGGACAGGCCGAAAGTCAGGGCCCCGCGCCGGAAGGTCTCGGTGTTCTGGGCGAAGCGCGGCCCCCATTCGCGCTGCAGGTCGATCCAGTCGGCCTGGCTCTGCGCCTCGAAGGCCGCCTGGTCCGCCGCCTGTCGCTCGCCGACATAGGCGTTCCACTTCTCGGCCAGGGCCCCGGCCCGCGCCTTGCCCACCCCGGCCTCGAACAGCCACTCGGCCGCCTGGCCCGAGAACTCCGGATCGGCCCCGGCCAGCTCGCCAAAGCCATAGTCGGCCGCCGTCTCCGGCCGCCCCAGCGCCGCGAACGCCCGGTCGTAGCCTTCCGCGTCATCCTCGCTCGCGGGCAGCGGCACGCGGCCCGACGACATCATCCGCTCCAGAGAGGCGAAACTGGCCCCCAGCGCCTGCACGTCCTTGAAGCCCTTGCGCTCCATGTAGCCGCGCGTCGCCTCGTCTGTGAAATGCTCCAGGAAGCCGGCCGCGCGGGCCGCTTGCTCCGTGCTCGGATCATCTCCCAGCAGCGCCTCGATCGACACCGTCGGCGCGGCCTGCGCCTGCTCATTCATCGCGGTCTCACTCATCAAAGGCCTCTTCCTTCAGGTTGAACAGGGCCCGGTCGTCGATGGCGACCATGGCGCGGATGCGGTTGAACACCTCCTGGCGACCGATCAGCCGCATCGAGGCCAGCGGATCCACCGCCCCGTCGGGGCTTCGCGCCACCGGCGCCTCGGGGACCAGGCAGAAGCGTTTCAGATCGGCCAGAACGGCCCGGGCCTCGCCGTGCGAGCCGTCGCCGAACAGGCCCTGGTAGGCGCGCTTGCGGCGCAGCAGGGGGTGCAGGATGTCCATGACTGTCTCCCACCGCTTATCGAAGCGGCAGGACTATTATCCCACGGACGCGGCGCAATAGTTCCTGTTTTGTTCCGTGTGCGATCAGCTCTGGTCAGCCGCATCGCTCGAAGGCTCGGCGGCTGCGACCGCAAAACTCCTTCCGATTTTTTCCACTACCCGGAGTCGGTAATACTTGATAGCCGCCGATGACCTGCTTTGCGGCGCGGCTCCGTGCGTCTGCCGATCACCAGACCCGAGGACCACCATGGCCGATTTTCCCGCCGTCATCGAAGTATCGACGCTTACCGGCGCCGACGGTTTCCAGATCAACAGCGAGGCGACCGGCGACAATGCCGGCTACAGCGTCGCGGCGGCGGGCGACGTCAATGGGGATGGCATTGACGACTTCATCCTCAGCGCCCCTCGCGCCGACCCGAACGGCGCCACCAATGCCGGCGCCACCTACGTCGTGTTCGGCACAACGAGCGGCTTTCCGGCCGAGTTCCTGCTTTCAAGCCTCGACGGGACCAACGGTTTCCAGATCAACGGGGAGGCGTTCGCCGACATTTCCGGCCGTTCGGTCGCAGGGGCCGGCGACATCAACAACGATGGCTATGACGATCTGATCATCGGCGCCGACGGCGCGGATCCGAACGGCGACTTTTCCGGCGCGAACTACGTGGTCTTCGGCAAGGCCTCGGGCTTCACCGCCGAATTCAACCTCTCTACCCTCAACGGGACCAACGGTTTCCAGATCAACGGGGAGTCCCAGTACGACTTCAGCGGCAACGCGGTCTCCAGCGCCGGCGATATCAACGGCGACGGATTCGACGACCTGATCGTCGGCTCCAGGACAGCGGGGCCGGATTACGGCTACGTCGGCGCCGCCCATGTCGTGTTCGGCAAGGCCTCGGGATTCAGCGCCGAACTCAACCTGTCCGCCCTGAACGGGACGAATGGCTTCCAGCTCAGAGGCGAAACAGGATCAGAGGCTTTCGGCCGTTCCGTCGCCTCGGCCGGCGACGTCAATGGCGATGGTTACGACGACCTGATCATCGGCGCCCCCGACACCTTCGGACAGGCCGCCGTCTCCGGCGGAGCCTATGTCCTGTTCGGCAAGGCGACGCCTTTCGCGGCGGATCTGGTCCTCAACACGCTCAACGGCGGGGACGGCTTCAAGATCAATGGCGAGACGGCCTATGGCGATGCCGGCTGGTCCGTCGCCTCGGCCGGCGACATCAACAATGACGGCTTCGACGACATCATCGTCGGCGACTATCGGGCCAGCCCGAACGGTCGGGAGTCGGGCTCCAGCTATGTGGTGTTCGGCAAGGCCTCGGGCTTCCCCGCCGACCTCAATCTCTCCACCCTCGACGGGACCAACGGGTTCCAGATCAACGGCGTGACCGCCTATGACAAGAGCGGCGTCTCGGTCGCCTCAGCCGGCGACGTCAACGGCGATGGCTTTGACGATGTGATCATCGGCGCCTGGCGGGCGGACCCCAACGGCAACTATTCCGGCGCCGCCTATGTGGTGTTCGGCAAAGCCTCGGGCTTCGTCGCCAACCTCGAGCTTTCCACCCTCGACGCCACCAACGGCTTCAAGATCAACGGCGAGGCCATGAACAGCAATTTCGCCGGGTCGGTCGCCTCGGCGGGGGACATCAATAGCGACGGCTTCGACGACGTGATCATCGGGGCCAGCGGTTTGCG
>JAUMCZ010000021.1:0-14423 GCA_032122215.1 Caulobacter sp. | reverse complement strand
GCTCCATCTCGCCCCTGTTGAACGGCCGCGAGCCCAGGCGACCGAACACCGCCATCTGGTTGCCCGTCTCGTCGACGGCGCGGTCGCGGTCGAGGCCGCGGGAGAGGGCGAAGGCGGGGGTCCTGGTCTTTGCCCAGGCGATCAGTTCGGGGACCGGTGCGGGGCTGAAGCCGTAGAAGTTGGGTTGCGACGCCGGGCTGGTCAGTTGCACCACCTTCAGGCCGTTGCGGCCGTCGGCGACGTAGGCGAACAGGCTGGCGTTGGTCGAGCCGACGACCACGTCCTCGGCGTCGTTGAGGCGGCCGTCGAAGGTGATGCCCTGGACGATGCGGGGGGTGCGCGGGCGCTCGATGTCGAGGATGACCAGGCCGTCCTGCTTGGCCGCCACATAGAGGTAGGTGCGGGCGGCGTAGAGGCGGCGGGCGTCCTTCAGCGGCACGACGGCGCCGGGGACGGCGGTCGGGCGATCCAGGCGGGTGATGTCGAGGACCCGCACCCCTTCCCTGTCGGTGACGAACAGGTAGCGGAACTGCACGGCGCTGGCCCGGACGTCGGTGAGCGGCACGGTCGTGGCGTGGCGTGGCTTGAGCGGATCGTCGAGGTCGACGACCACCAGACCGGCGCTGGCGGCGATATAGGCGTAGCGGCCAGCAAGGGTGATGTGGCGGGCGCCGTTCAGCACCCCGCCGGGGTTCCAGGTCACCGCCCGCTTCAGCTTGTTGTTGCGCGGTTCGCCGTCGGCCAGGGTGTCGACGTTGACGGCGATCAGACCCTCCTTCGCATCGGTGACGAAGGCGTAGTGGTAGATGGGGTGGAAGGGCTGCTCGAGGTTCTCCTGCTGCATCATCGGGGTGTTGCGCAGGGGATTGATCGGCTGGTTGGTCGGCAGGGCCATGCAGGTGGCGTTGGCGCTGGCGACATGGGTGTCGTGGCCGGCGCCGGAGAAGGGGGCGGTGACGATGCGTTCCGAAACGCCCTTGTTGCCGATGTTGGCGACGTCATAGACCCGGAAGCCGCCCCGGCCCTCGGCGACGTACATGTATTCCCCGCGCAGCTGCAGGCAGCGGACGTCGCCGCCGGCCCCCTGGCGGACGTTGGCGAACTCCTCGAGCGAGCCGTCCTTCGACTTGCGGGTCCAGTTGGAGAGCAGGCGGCCGCGGCCCAGGTGGGCGGCGTGGAAATCGGGATAGGCGTACTTCTGCAGGTAGGAGCCGAGCACGGCCTGCGGCTCGTCCCATTCGGTCACCCGGATGGCCTCGAAGCCGCCCTGCGCCCCCACCCAGGCATGCATGCCGACGAAGTTGACCGTGCCGGTGCCGAGCGTCAGCAGCTGGGCCATGATGGCGTTGTTGTCCTCGGCCGCCGAGACGTGACAGTCGGTGCAGGTCTTGGTTTCGGTGGTCCGCACCGTGTGCGGGAAGTGGGGCGCGAAGGCCTGGCTGGAGAAGCCGGCGGCGGAGACCGGCGGCTGCTGCACATAGATGCGCTCGCGGTTGATGTTGGTCGAACTGAGCACCAGGGCCGAGGATGAGCGCACCGGGGCGATGACGCCGCCGCGGGTCAGCTGATGCTTGCCCAGCTGGAACATGTCGTCGCGGGCGACCTGCGGATTATAGGTGGCGAAGTTGCGGCTCTCGCCGCCCTTGTCCCTGTGGCTCCCGGCCTTCCAGTTGGCCTCGATCGGCAGGTGGCAGCCGCCGCAGCTGGGCGTCCAGCTGGTGTGGCAGGTGAAGCAGGCGATCTCGGCCTCGGGGTGGGCGAGGTCCTTTTCAGCGACGCCGGAGCCGAAGGCCATCGGCTTCAGTCCCGGCGCGGCCTTGCTCATCAGCTTGGCGCGGGCCGACTTTGCATTGAACGACGGATGGCCAGGATCGACGGCGTCCTTCACCAGGGAGACTTCCCACTCCAGCCTGGGATCGATGATCGAGCGCTGCATCAGCACCCGCCGACCGTCCCGCTGCAGCCATTCGAAGCGGCGCTGGCCGTCGGGATTGCGCAGCAGCATCAGGTCCGTGCCACCGGGCGGTGCGGCCGGGCCGCTGGTGCGCAGGTTCGGATACTTCTTCGCGTTGCCGTGGCAGTCCTTGCAGCTGATCTCCACGGCCGAGGCGACCTCGCCCATGATCAGGCCGTTGCCGTGGCTGTCCTGGGCGAAATGGCAGTCCGCGCACTGCATGCCCTTTTCGGCGTGGATATCCATCATGTGGACGGTCTTGCCGGGATTGGTCCCGGCCGGGACGAACTCGGCCTCGCCCTTCCTGCGCCACTTCTCCGGGTCGTCAGGGGTGACGATCTTGCCGTCCTTGTCGAGCAGGTTGCCGGCCCGGTCGCGCTTGAACACGCCGCGGAAGTTCCAGCCGTGGCCGTGGTAGTCGGCGAACTGGGTGTCCTTGAGGTCCTTGTTGAGACCGTAGACGTTGCGCATGAAGTCGAGGTCGGACCACAGGCCCTTGGGCGCCGCACCCTCGGGGTTGCGGTCGTTGGTCTCGCGGATCTCGTGGTCGGTGGGGTACTTCTGCGTCTTCGGCCACATCGACGGGGCGTCGGCCTCGTAGTCCCACATGGTGTAGCCGAGGTAGCTGTTCAGGAACATGTTGGGCTGGTGCATGTGGCAGTTCATGCACTGGGACGTCGGGATGGCGCGGCTGAAGACGTGCTTCAGCGGATGGCCGGAGGCGGCCTTGTCGATGGTCGGATCGCTGGTCTGGCTCTGCCCGTCACGGCCGAATTTCGCATAGGTCAGGCTGTGCCGCGGCTCGCGGTCGTTGGCGTAGATGACGTGGCAGCTGGCGCAGCCCGAGGAGCGGTAGTCGCCCGGCTGGTCGTTGGTGCCGAGGAACCAGGTGTAGGGATCGTTCAGCCGGGTCTTGTGGATGTTGAGCACCGGCACGGCGATGCGCAGGCCGGTGCCGGGACCGCGATTGGACTGTTTGATGTCGGGCCGACCGGCCTCTTCCAGCCGCTGGGTCTGGCCGGTGGAGTTGGGCAGGCCGATCTCGGGGAACTGGGTATTGATGTTGCGGCCGCCGCGCTCGAACACCCGGAACACGTCGCCCGGCGGCACGACCTGCCAGGTCGGCAGCGGATAGAGCACCGGCAGGGCGCCGCGGGCCGCCTGCGCCTCGGTCACCGTGCCGGCCGGCTTGCCGGGGGAGACGATCTTCGCCGGCTCGCCATCGGGGGTGTAGGATTCGCCGACCATGTAGCGTTTGAACGGCAGGATGCCGTTGTTGTAGCTGGCCCCGCCGAAGAACATCGCCCCGGTGGCCATCAGGGAGCGCTCGTTGGCCTCGATCAGCCCCATGTGGCAGGCGCCGCAGGCCTGGCGGGCCACGCGGTAGTCGCCCGGATTGACGAAGCGGATGAACTCCGGCGACTCGCGATTGAGCAGGGAATAGCTGCGCTTGGGGTTCGCCGCCTTGGGCCAGCCCCAGGATTTGGGATAGCGCGGCAGCACATGGGCCTGGTCGCGGACGGCGACATAGGCGGCGCTGTCCTTTGCCGTCCCGGCCGGCAGGGCCGCTTTCGCGTCGCCGCCGTGGCAGTCGGTGCAGCCGATGACCACGGCGTCGGAGGCGTGCATCGACACCGAGTCGACCGGCGCGTGGCAACTCATGCAGCCGGCGCTCTTGGCCCTGGCCTCGGCCGGGGTCTGACCGGGCTTGGCCGGCGGCGAGACGGCATAGGTGCGCGGGACGGCGACTTCCTTGTCGCCGGCGGCCAGGGCGGCGCTGGTGACGCCCCCGACCACCAGGGCTGAGGCCGCGACGGCCAGGGCTCCAAGCAGCCAACCCCTGACGCCCCCCATCCGCATCTCAGAAGGCCAGGGTCGCGTTGAGCAGGATGGAATAGTAGCGGTCGTCACGCTCTGAGTTGGTGAACAGGTCGCCGAAGCCGTCGCCCGGCTCGAACAGGGCGCCGGAGGCCCTGAAGACGACGTTCTGGGTCATCCACGGCCGCCAGATGGCGCCGACCGACATGTCGAGGCCCAGCTCCTTCGGGATGGAGCCCTCATTGCGCAGGACCTGCACGGTGATGGTGTCATCGAACCACAGGTGGTTGAGGTTGCCGCTCAGGCGGATCTGCGGGGTGACGTCGAAGTCGGCGCCGAGGCCGACCAGCATGGTCCCGGGGTTGTTGAAGTTCGACTGCCCCTCTTCCTTCGACGAGCGCAGGGAATTGAGAATGCCGTTGCGACCGTTGACGCCCACCGCCCGGCCGCCGCCGGCGAAGGGGATGGACTGGCGGATCCAGTAGCTGGTGTCGGCGCCGGCGAACTGCGGGTTTTCGAAGATGGCGTCGAAGCCCTTCTCG
This sequence comes from Caulobacter sp., assembly GCA_032122215.1. GTDB lineage: Bacteria > Pseudomonadota > Alphaproteobacteria > Caulobacterales > Caulobacteraceae > Caulobacter. The sequence goes on along the minus strand of JAUMCZ010000021.1, from coordinate 10,109 downwards.
ACGTTGTCGTAGGGGTTGTCGTCGCCGGAGGCATAGAGGAAGGAGCCCCGCACCCGCACCCAGTCGAAGTCGATCGACGGCTCGACCGCCGCGAACCAGGCGCGGATATCGGCCGGCTTGCTGGTGAAGATGGAATTGCGGTCCTCGCCGAACGCCCCGTAGAGGCTGCCCGACAGGTTGAGCCGGCCGATCCGCCCGTCGGCGGAGTATCCCAGATAGACGACGTCATAGTCGCGGGGGCGCAGGTCGCCGATCAGGGCCGGGCGGACCGGGAAGCCGTTGTCGTCGACCTGGATGTCGTCGGCCTCGTCATTGCGGTTGTAGACGGCGGTGACCTGCGAGGTCATGCCGGGGACCGGGAAATCCTGGCGATAGAGGTTGGCGACGAACAGCTGGTCGTCGCGCAGGTTCTGGGTGACGTCGTTGAGGCCGCTGTTGGTGTCCTTCTCGACCCGCCAGAAGAAGGCCAGATTGTACTGCCAGCGATTGTTGTCGCGGTTGCCGAACAGCCGGACGCCCAGCTGGTTGTCCTGGAACAGGAAGCCGCGGAAGTCGGCGTTGAACGGCTGGATACCGACCCGTATGGAATCGAAGTCGTAGCGGTCCGAGACGTTGCGCAGGTGATAGTCGACGAAGACTTCCTGCACCCCGACAAACCAGTCCTCGCGCTCGGTGTCGCGACTGGGTTTGACCGACAGGATGCGGCGCTCGGAGATGTCGGCGTAATTGTAGTTGAAGGCCAGGGTCACCCGGCCCTCGAAGTCCGGCGGCTTGAAGGCTGTCGAGCCCTCGATGAAGGCGACGCCGGCGATGAAGGTCTGGGAGGCGACAAGGCTGTCGGCGCGACCGAACACGTCGTTGCTGCCGGCGCCGGAGGTGGTCTGCACCCCGACGGGGACCGGGAAGCTGCGCGGCTCGATGACCGTGTCCATGACGCCGGTAAAGACCAGGAAGCGGTCTTCGGTGCCGGGTATCGGTCGGTCGCCCTTGAAGGTGTTCTGGTTATAGGGGTCGAACCAGTTGTCCCTGACCCCGAACTGGTCGGCGAGGCGCCAGCGGTCGGGGATGGGGAAGTGATCGACCGGGAAGGCTTCCGGCGGCGGGGCGCCCACCGCGCCGGGGTTTTCCTGCAGATCGCGGTCCGGATAGGTCTCGATGCGACCCGGGCGGCGGCGCCAGGGAAGCCATTCGAACATCGATTCCGGATTTTGCCCGCTCGCGGTCGCAGGCTCGGGTGCGGCAGGCTCGGGGCCGGCCGGCGCGGTAGACTGGGCGGGCGGGTCAGCCGCCTGCTCCATCGCCTGGTCCACCGCCTGGCCCATCACCGTCCCGTCCGCGGCCTGCACAGGCCCGGCCAGCAGCGCGGCGGCGGCCACGCTCCCGAGCAGCAGGGTTGGGCGACGCAGGCTCATGTCAGATCCCCGAGCAGACGTTCGAGGCGCCGCTGTCGAGGAAGGGCGCGAAGGGGCAGTTGACGTAGCGCAGGCGCGTGCTGGTCGCGCCCTGGATGACGACCACCGTATCGGAGCGGATGCCGGTCGCCGGGTGGCCGATGGCGCCGCCGGCATTGGTCAGGCCCAGCGCGCTGATCATGTCGTCCTGGTCGATGCCGTCGCCGGAGACGCCGATGGCGCCGACCAGCTGCCCGCCGCGATAGATGGGCACGCCGCCCGGAAAGATCTGCAGGCCGTTCTGAAGCCGGTTCACCCCCGGCCGGGCGTCGGGCAGGGCCGTGCAGCGGGCCGGGGTGTCGGCCCCGCCGCCGTTCACGAAAGCCAGATGCTGGCCGAGATTGCCGAGGACCAGGGCCGACTGCAGGCCGGTGGAGAAGGGGCTCCATTCGGTGATCGAGCGCGACAGAGGGCCGGGCGGCCGGCCGACCTCGCCATCCGGGAAGTAGGGCCGGTGCAGGTTGCCGATGGCGCGGACCGAGAAGCCGATGGTTCCGGTCAGGGCGTCGGGGCGGGAAAGGAAGGTGCGGGTGGCCGGGACGAAGGCGCGGACATCGGCGCTGGGATCGGCGAGCAGATCGGCGCCGGCGACGGGGTTGCTGATGAAGGCCGCCGAGCGGGCCTTCTGCAGGGAGACATCGATGCCGAACACCGGAGCGTCGGGCGAGCGGACGATGCCGAGGATATCGCCGTGGGTGTCGACCACCGAGATGGTCACCTGGGCGCGGCTGTCGAGCGGCCGGCGAATCTGGGCCCGGGCGCGGCGCATGACGCCGAAGGCCTGCTCCAGCACGGCGCGCGCCTCGGCGGCCGTGAGCGGGGTGGTGACATTGCCGCCGTCGGCCCCGGCGCTCGGCGGATAGCGGTTGGCGCCGGCCCCGTTGGTGAGGACGAAGGCGTCGGGGTCGGCGAACTCGGCGTCGGCGGCGTCACGTACCCCGGAGCCCTCGGTTCCGAAGGTCTGGCCGGCGAGGGCGCCGCCGCCCGGGTAGTAGCCGGTCACCGCCACGAAGGCGCCCGTGCCGCCCGGCAGGCTGCCCAGGGCCGGCGCCGAGGCGGGCGTGCTCATCAGGTCGGTGGTCGTGGCGTCGCTGAAGCGCAGCGAGGTCCCGTCGACGGTGATGCGGTCGGCCTTGATGTCGACCGAGGCGTCCAGGCCGCTCATGGCGGCCAGGGCGATGATCTCTTCCAGGTCGTTGTCGACGTCGATGACGTTGGTGTCGAAGCCGTAGTCGCCCTCGGCGATGACGCCGACGCCGCCGACCAGCACCCCGCCCTTGTAGAGCGGAAAGCCGCCGGGATCGGCCGCGAGACCGAGCGGCGAACGCTTCGGCCCGAGGAAGGCGGTCGCCCCGCCGCCGGCCGCATAGCGGCGCGACAGGTCAGAGCAGGGCAGCTGGCTGAACTGCACCCCGAACAGCGGACCGCTCTCCAGCCCGACCGCGCCGGGAGCCGGCGGGAAGTGCTGCTGGACGATCATGCTGGCGGTGCGGCTGGAGAAGGCGTTGCCGGCCGAGGAGAGGTAGGCGCCGGTCACCGCCTTGGCGATGGCCCCGGCCTCGCTGGGGGCGACGACGCCCTGGATGTCGCGGTTGGTCCCCGGACCCGGACGGATGGTGAGGGTCGCCGGCGCTCCGGTCATCCGGTAGACGGCCAGCACGTTGCCGACCCGGTCGGTCACGGCGATCACCGCCGGCCGGCTGCGGGCCCGCGCCTCGGCCACGGCCCGGGCGATGACGCCCTCGACGTCGGCCACGCTGAGCGCGGCAAGGCCGAGCGCCGGATAGACGGGCGACGATCCGCCGCCGCCACCGCCGCCACCGCCTCCGCCTCCGCCTCCGCCACCACCACCACCACCGGCGCCGCCACCACCGCCGCCGCAGCCGGCGAGAGTCACGGAAGCCGCCACCAGGACGCTGACGAAGGCACGGGGGACAAAAGCAAGGGGCAGGACGGCGGGCCGGATCATGTGGCCCGCTCCAGGGCGGTTCTCACCCGGCCGAGGGCCGCGCGGAAGTCGCCCGGTCGGAAGGCGTTGGGGTCACGGACCGCGGCATAGGCCGCTTCGATATCGCGGCGCATGCCTCCCGCGGCGCCGCTCGACACCGCGCCCTGGCTGACGGCGGCGGTCAGCAGGGTGTCGACAGCCATCACCGCCTGGGCGCCGCCGCTGTAGTCGGTGTAGCGGACGGTCAGGGCGTCGCCGAGCACCAGCCGCAGGACGGCGACGGTGTCGCGGTCACTGAAGCCCTTGGCGGCGAAGCGGGACCCCAGTTGCCGCGTGGTGGCGTTCAGCCTGTTCGCGGCGGCCAGCATGCCGGCGCGGTCGCCGCCCATCGCCTGGTGGAAGGCCCTTGAGTCGGCGGCGAACCGCTCGGCCAGCTCCGGCGCGGCGATCTTCGCCGCCGCCGTCAGCAGGATCATGTTCTCGTCATTGTAGGGCGGCGCGCCCCAGACGATCGGCCGGCCGGGGTTGGGTCCGAACCGCACCGGCGGGTTGGCCTCGTCGCTGATCGCCCGGTGGCAACTGTGGCAGTCGAAGAAGTAGAACTCGGGGAACACCCCCTCGCTGCCCTTCGATGAGGTGAACAGGGTCAGGGAGCGCTCAAGGGCCATGGCCTGGCCGACCGCCCAGGTGGTCACCCCGCCGGCGACCCGCTTGCGGGCCAGGTAGTCGGCGTCGACGGTGTGGTGGCGCTGGAAGCTGTTGAACAGGTCGAGCTCGAAGCTCATGCGCGGGTGGCCGGCGGCCATCATGCGGTGGCTGACGAACTGGCCGGGCTTGTCGCTGCCGAAGTGGCAGTCGAGGCAGGTGGAGGCCAGAACCCTGGGATCGTCCAGCGGCCGCATGCCCCGCGACAGATTGTCCGCCCGGTTGGCGGTGGCGGTGTAGTGGCTGGACAGCCAGTCGCCGGACCCGCCGTGACAGGACTCGCAGCCGACGCCGTCGGAGATCTGGAAGGTCGGCCCGCGCCGGGCGGCGTTGTCGGTGTGGCAGCCGAGACAGGCCGGCGCCCGGGCGGCGTCGCCCATGCCAAGACGGTCGGCGATCTTCTGGGCCCAGGGAGTCTGCAGGCTGCGCCAGGCCCGGGAGTGAGCCCCGGCGGCGCTGGTGTAGTCCTGCCAGACGACCAGTTCGTTCTGGCGCACCACCGCGCCGTCGCCGGCGCTGCGCCCGTGGCAGGTGGAGCCGGCGCAGCTGCCCACGCCGTTGTGAACCGCCTGGGCGGCGGCCGGCGCGGCGAACAGCAACGCCATGGCGAGCATCACCCCAGGCCAGAACAGGCCTGAGACCGCACCGATCTTGCCCGCGAGCTGACGCTCCACGCGGCCCCCTTTGAACGCCCGCCCAAGGCCTCCCCGGCCCGGGCCTACCCCGAAGCCGGGACGATAGCACCAAACACCGGTCGGCCAAATGGAATGCAAGCGTTTGGAGAGCCGGCCCGCTCCGCTACCCGTTTTGGTCAATCTCTTCAAATTTGACGGCAAAACCAAACGCGCGGAAGGTGCGTAACTGGGGAACGCTGTTCGCGGCGCGCTGTTCGGTCGGCGTGGCGGGCCGGGTTTCAGGGGGCGATATCGTGGCGACCAAGAGAAGTTCCAACGACACCCCGCTTGCGGCCCTGACGCCGGACGGCGGCGACCCCCTGGCCGCCCCCCGCGTGGTCTCCGGAACCAGCGACAGCGGGACGATCGCCGAGGATGGCGGAACGGTCGTTCTTCCGGTCCTGGCCAACGACACCGGCGTCGTCGGTATCGTGCAGGTCAACGGCGCCGGCGTATCGCCCGGCTCGGTGATCACCCTCGCCTCCGGGACCCAGATCCTGGTGGGCGCCAACGGCACGCTGAGCTTCCTGGTCAACGGCGCCTACCAGCAGCTGGCCGCCGGCCAGACCGCCACCGAGACCTTCACCTATGTCGCCACCGACGGCGGCGGTTCGGCCGTCGCGCCCGACGGCTTCATCAGCGCCGGCGCCCTGACATCGGCCAAGGGCTTCACCATCAGTGGCGCCGCGGCCGGCGACCTGTCCGGCTACGCCTTGGCCGGCATCGGCGACGTCAATTCCGACGGCATCGACGATGTGCTGATCGGCGCCCTGCAGGCGGATCCGGGCGGGCGCGGCAATGCCGGAACGGCCTACGTCCTCTATGGCAGGACCGGCGGCTACACCGGCGTCGACCTCGCCACGCTGACTTCCGCCCAGGGCTTCTCGATCCGGGGCTTCGCGGCGCTCGACTTCCTGGGGACCAGCGTCTCGGCGGCCGGCGACGTCAACGGCGATGGCCGGGCGGATTTCATCATCGGCGCCCCCAAGGCCAACGGCCCCGCCGGCCTCGACGTCGGCGCCGCCTATGTGATCTTCGGCCAGGCAACGGGCGGGTTCGCCGGCGGCCTCGACGTCAGCAGCCTGAACGGGACCAACGGCTTCGTCATCCGCGGCGGAGCGGCCACCGACAGCCTCGGCTTCTCGGTCTCGGCGGCCGGAGACGTCAACGGCGACGGCCGGGCCGACCTCATCGTCGGCGCGCGTGACGCCGATCCGGCCGGACAGTCAGGGGCCGGCAAGTCCTATGTCCTGTTCGGCCAGACCGGGCCGTTCAGCGCCTCCATCGACGTCACAACGCTCAACGGGACCAACGGTTTTTCGATCTCAGGCATCGACGCCGCCGACCAGAGCGGCCTGTCGGTCGCCTCGGCCGGCGACCTCAACAACGACGGCTTCGCCGACCTCATCGTCGGGGCGGCCGGCGGCGATCCGGGCGGGCGGTCAGGCGCCGGCGAAGCCTACGTCCTGTTCGGCCACAGCGGCGGCTTCGCGGCCAACGTCAATCTCGGCGCGCTCAACGGGACCAACGGCTTCGTCCTCAATGGCATCGACGCGGGCGACTTCGCCGGCTGGTCGGTGGCCAGGGCCGGCGACCTCAACAACGACGGCATCGACGACATCGCCGTCGGCGCCCTCTACGGCGACCCGTCCGGCCGCACCAACGCCGGCGAGGTCTACATCCTCTATGGACGGAGCGCCGGCGGCTTCGGCGCCTCGGTCAACCTGTCGAGCATCTCCGGGACCAGCGGCTTCGTGATCAGCGGCGGCGCGGGCGGCGACCTGGCCGGCCACACGGTCAGCTCCGCCGGCGACGTCAACGCCGATGGCATCGACGACCTCCTGATCGGGGCCATCTACGCTGATCCCGAAGGCAGCACCGACGCCGGCCAGAGCTACGTCCTGTTCGGGCGCACCGGCGGCTACGGCAGCGTCGACCTGTCGCTGCTGAACGGCCTGACCGGTTTCGCCATCGGCGGCGGCGCGGTGGGCGGCTTCAGCGGCCAGGCGGTGTCGGCGGCGGGCGACCTCAACAACGACGGCATCGACGACCTGATCATCGGCTCGCCCAACGCCGACCCGAGCGGCCGCACAGACGCGGGGGCCTCCTACGTCCTCTACGGCGCCGCCAACATCGCCCGGCTGACAAGCCCCGTGACGGTGACCGTGACCATCACCGGGACCAACGACGCCCCGACCATCGTCAGCAACGGCGGCGGCGCGACGGCCACCGCCACCCGCGTCGAGAACGGAACCAGCGTCGCCACCATCAGCGCCATCGACATCGATAACGGCGACGTCGTCACCTACAGCATCGCCGGCGGCGCCGACGCCAGCCGCTTCACCATCAACGCCACAAGCGGCGCGCTCAGCTTCGTCGCCGCCCCCAATTTCGAGGCCCCCACCGACGCCAATGCCGACAACGCCTATGAGGTGATCGTCCGGGCCAGTGACGGTACGGCCAGCGACACCCAGGCCTTCACCGTCAACGTCACCAACCAGAACGAAACCCCGACCATCACCAGCAACGGCGGCGGCGTCGCCGCCGGCATCAGCCAGGCCGAGAACGCCACCGGTGTGACCACGGTGGTCGCCGGCGACGTCGATGCCGGCACGATGCTGACCTACGGCATCAGCGGCGGCGCCGACGCCGCCCGCTTCACCATCAACAGCCTCACCGGCGTGCTGTCCTTCGTCAGCGCCCCCAACTTCGAGGCCCCGACCGACAGCAACGGCGACAACATCTACCAGGTCGCCGTCCAGGTCTCCGACGGCGTGCTGACCGACACCCAGACCCTGTCGGTGACCATCACCAACGCCGCCGAAACGCCGGTGATCACCTCCGGCGGCGGCGGCGCAGGCGCCACCGCTTCGACGGCCGAGGGCGGGGCCGTGGTCGCCACGGTCACCGCGACCGACCCGGACGGCACGGCGCCGACCTTCGCCATCGTCGGCGGCGTCGATGCGGCCAGGTTCAAGATCAACGCCGCCACCGGCCTGCTCGAGTTCAAGGTCGCCCCCAACTTCGAGGCCCCCACCGACGTCGGCGCCGACAACGTCTATGACGTCATTGTCCGGGCCAGCGACGGGACCCTGTTCGACACCCAGACCATCGCCGTGAGCGTCACCAACGTGGCCGAGGCCCCGGTCATCACCAGCAACGGCGGCGGCGCGACCGGCGCCCGCTCGATCGCCGAGAACCTGACCACCGTCACCACCAACCTGGCAGGCGACCAGGACGGCACGACCCCGACCTGGTCCATCGTCGGCGGCGCCGACGCGGCCTTCTTCCTGATCGACGCGACAACAGGTGTGCTGCGCTTCGCCACCGCACCGGACTTCGAAAACCCCGGCGACGCCAACGGCGACAATGCCTATCAGGTCACCGTCCAGGCCAGCGACGGAACCCTGACGGACACCCAGGCCCTGACCGTCACCATCACCAACGCCAACGAGAGCCCGGTCATCACCTCCGGCGCCGGCGGCACGACGGCGACCTACAATGTGGCCGCGGGCACGACCGGCTCGATCCTCAACACAGCCGTCGATCCGGACGCCGGATCGACCCTGACCTGGGCCATCATCGGCGGCGCCGACCAGGCCTTCTTCGTCATCAACGCCTCGACCGGCGTCCTCGATTTCGCCAGCCCGCCGGACTTCGCCACCCCGCTCGATAACGGCGGCAACAACATCTACCAGGTGCAGATCCGCGTCAGCGACGGGGCCCGCACCGACGTCCAGACCCTCAACATCCGGGTCATCGACACCAACGGCGCCCCGGTGATCAATTCCCTGGGCGGCGGCCCGAACGGGGCCTACGCCATCTTCGAAGGGACCACGGGCCCGACGACGGTCAGCGCCACCGATCCGGACGGCACGACGCCGACCTACAGCATCATCGGCGGCGCCGACGCCGGCTTCTTCACCATCAACACCACCACCGGCCTGCTTCAGCTGGCCGCCGCCCGTGATTTCGAGACGCCGGCCGACGCCAATGGCGACAACATCTACGAGGTCATCGTCCGCGCCTTCGACGGGGCCTTGAGCGACACCCAGACGATCCAGCTGACCATCCTCAACACCAACGAGGCTCCGGTCATCTCCACGGACGGCGGCGGGCCGTCGGCGACCGTCAACGCGACCGAGAACTCCACCACTGTCACCACGGTCGGGGCCGGTGATCCGGACGCTGGAGCCAGCCTGACCTTCTCCATCGTCGGCGGCGCGGACCAGGCGCTGTTCACCATCAACGCGACCACGGGCCAATTGGGCTTCGTCAGCGGCCGCGACTTCGAAAGCCCCACCGACACGGGCGGCAACAACGTCTACGACGTCACCGTCCAGGTCTCGGACGGAACCCTGATCGACACCCAGGCCATCGCGGTCACGGTGACCAACGGCAACGAGGCCCCTGCCATCACCTCCGGTGGCGGCGGCGCCAACGCCACCGCCAGCACCCCGGAGAACCTGCTGGGCATCACCACGGTGACCGCCTCGGACCCGGACGCCGGGGCAGCCCTGACCTTCTCCATCGTCGGCGGGGCCGACCAGGCGCTGTTCACCATTGACCCGACCACGGGCCTGCTGGCCTTCATCAGCACACGGAATTTCGAAGCTCCCGCCGACGCCGGGGCCGACAACGTCTATGACGTCGTCGTCCAGGTTTCGGATGGCGCGCTGACCGACACCCAGGCCATCGCCGTGACGGTGACCAACACCAACGAGCCGCCGGCCATCACCTCGGGCGGCGGCGGCGCCAACGCCACCGCCAACCTCGCGGAGAACAGCACTGCGGTCACCACGGTCACCGCCGCCGACCCGGACGCCGGCGCGACCCTGACCTTCAGCCTGGCAGGCGGCGCCGACCAGGCCCTGTTCACCATCGACAGCACGACGGGGGCGCTGAGCTTCATCGCCGCCCCCGACTTCGAAGCCCCGAGCGATTTCGGCGCCGACAACATCTATGACGTGGTCGTCCAGGTCTCAGACGGCGCCAACACCGACACCCAGGCCATCGCGGTCACCGTCACCGACGTCGCCGAGGCGCCGTCGATCACCTCCGACGGCGGCGGCCCGACCGCCAGCCTCAGCCGGGTGGAGAACGGCACGGCAGTCACCACGGTCACCGCCACGGACCCCGGCGGCGCCCCCCTGACCTACAGCATCACCGGCGGCTTTGATCAGGCGCGCTTCACGATCGACAGCAGCACCGGGGTGCTCAGTTTCATCGCTCCGCCCGACTTCGAGGCGCCGACCGACAGCAACAACGACAACAGCTACCAGGTCGTGGTCCAGGCCTCGAACGGCGCGTTCAGCGACAGCCAGGTGATCA
>JAUMCZ010000020.1:0-21756 GCA_032122215.1 Caulobacter sp. | reverse complement strand
GGGGTCGCGGGCCACGAAGCCGCCCGAACCGATGGTCGAGATGTAGTCCTCGTCGAACAGGTTGGTGATGTTGCCCTGCACCTCGAGCCCATCCATCCAGCCGCCTTCGAAGCGGTAGCCGAGGGTCAGGTCGGCGACGGTCGTGGCATCGACCTCACCGACGTTCTCGTAGCTGTAGAAGCGTTCGCCCGTGTAGCTGAGCGACAGGGCGCTGAAGAAGCCGCCCTGTTCATAGGAGAGCTCGGCCTTGAAGAGGTTTTTGGGGCTGTTGACCACCGTCTTTCCGGCCGTCGCCATCTCGACCACGCCGGTCGAGGACAGGACGTCATCCTCATATTGGGAGTCGTTGTAGGTGTAGGAGGCATAGAGCGAGAGGTTGTCGGTGATCTCGAACTGGCCGCCCAGTTCGACGCCCTTGGTCTCCACCGAGCCGACGTTCGACAGCACCGCCGGCAGGCCGAGGATGGGCGCCGCCGTGCTGGCGTTCAGCAGGCGGTTGTCGAAGGTCACGTAGTAGAAGGCCGCCACGCCCTGGAAGCGGTCGTTCTGATAGCGCAGACCCAGCTCGACGGTTTTCGAGGTTTCCGGGTCCAGCGAGCCGGAGACATAGTCGACGACCGACTGGGTCTGGCTGGCGAAGGGGCCGGAGGTGGCGGCGGCGACGAAGGCCGACATGTTCTCGGTATAGCCGCCGAACACCTCAAGTCCGTCCGTCGGCTCATAGACGAAGCCGACCTGCGGCAGGAAGCTGTCCTTCGAGTTGATGTCCCCGCTGAGGGCGCGGGCCGGGTTGGCGACGAAGATGGTGCTGACGTTGCTCTCCACCTCCAGGGCCTTGAACCCGAAGTTGACCTTGAAGGTCTCGGTTAGGGCCCAGACGTCCTGCAGGTAGGCCTGGGTGGTGGTGGTGTCGAAGGCGTATTCCCACTGGGTGAAGAAGGGATTGGACTGGAAGTCCAGCGGGTCGCGCGACGGGGCGGCGGCGGTCTCCGCATAGAAGCGGCGCGCCTGGTTGAAGGCGTTGTTCTCGTACCAGACCCCGGCCGAGACGGTGTGGGCGCCGACTTCCCAGGTCAGGTTGGCGAACAGGCCCTTGCGGTCGATGTCGTACTCGGTGGTGCGGATCGAGAGCGGCGCGGCGGCTGAGCCGACGGTTCCGAAGCCCGGGCTGGGGACATAGGGCGTGTACCACAGGCCCTGGCCCTCGTTGGTGTGGCTGTAGGTGTTCAGCGACAGGCGCAGGCCTTCGCCCAGCGGGGTGTCGAGGCTGAGCCGGAAGAGGTCGTCATCGCGGACACCGGCCCCGGCGTAGTAGGCGTCATCGACGGTGGCGAAGGGGGCGGGCAGGGCGCCGCCGGTGTTGTAGGCCCGGGCGGCGGCGACGGCGAGATCCCAGTTCGGCTGGGTGTTGTCCCAGTCGCGGCCCAGGCGGTCGATCATCTCCAGCGACAGGTCCTGATAGTCCTGCTCGCGGCGTTCCGAGTGGCTGTAGAAGCCGGTGATGGCGGCGTCCTCGGCGATCGGCAGCACCAGCTTGGCGTCGTACTGACGCTGCTTCTGCTCGCCGCCGCCTTTCCATTTGTCGGTCTGCTGGTCGGCGATGGAGACATAGCCGCGCAGGTTGCCCAGCGCCGCCAGCTCACCGCTCTCCAGGCGGGCGAAGACCCGGTGCATCTGGTCGGAGCCGACCGTGCCGTTCAGCTGGGCGGCGAAGACGTCCGAGGGATCGCGGGAGAAGAACTGCAGCGTGCCGCCCAGATTGGAGCTGGAGGCGACGGCCAGCGAGCCGGCCCCTTGCGACAGCTCGACCCGGCCGAGGTCCTCGCCGGCGATGGCGCGGCTGATGTGCAGGCCGTTGTGATTGCCATAGCTCATGTCGCCGAGCGGCACGCCGTCGAGGGTGAAGCCCAGCTGATTCTGGTTGAAGCCGCGGATGGTGATGCGGGTCGACCATTCGTAGGCGCCGAAGGGATCGGCCGACTGGAAGGTGACGCCGGGCAGCAGGTCGACCACCTTCAGCGGGCTGACACCGGCGACGGCCTGGGCCATCTGGGCCTCGTCGACGGTCTGGACCTGGCGGCTCTGGCCCTGGCCGTAGATGATCACAGCCTCAAGCTCGCCCGCGGGGGCGTTCGGGGCCTCATCCGCGGCGAAGGCGGTGGAGGCAAGGCAGAGGGCAAGCGCGCTGACGCCCAGCGCGAGTTGGCGTTTCATGATGGTCTATCCCCGATACACGGGCGCACTTTTGCTGCCCGCCGACGGCGTGGGGCTAGTGTGGACTGGCGAAGCTTTGGCGAAGGGCTTGCGACGACTGTTCGTCGGTTTCGCGACGGTTTCTTTTACGCCTTGAGGCAACAGGACAATTGGCTGCGGCCGGCCGAAGACTTTTCTCAGCCGAATGGAAAGGCGCCGGACCACCAGGCGGTGGCCAACCAGATCAGCAGCAGGACGCCGCCGCCGAAACCCAGCGACAGCAGAAGGTCGCGTGATGGTCGCACAGTCGCCCTCCCGACCTGGTGAAGGCGCAGATTGCCCCGATCCGACCGTCGGCGACAATCCGTCCTGGGCGCCCGGTTGCGCCGGACCCCGCAGCGCGATAGCCGTTGCGCAACAGGGGTGGCGTACATGAGTGAAATCCGCTGTCGGGACTGCCCGCTTCGGCCGCTGGCGGCTTTCAAGACCGGCACGCCCGAAGAAATCGACTTCATCCAGACGATGAAACTGGGCGAGGACACCTTCGGAGCGGGCGATACCGTCACCGCCGAGGGCGCGGCCGAGACGCCGCTCTATACGGTGCTGTCCGGCTGGGCCTTTCGCTATGCGACGCTGGCTGACGGGCGACGCCAGATCCTCAACTTCCTGCTGCCCGGCGACCTGATCGGGGTGCAGGCCAACTTCCTGGGCGAGGCCAGCCACGGCGTCGAGGCCATGGGACCGGCGGTGTTCTGCCGCCTGGCGCGGTCGAAGATGTGGGACCTGTATCGCGGCTTTCCGAGCCTGGCCTTCGACGTCACCTGGCTGACGGCGCATGAGGAGGGACTGGTCGACGAGACCCTGCTGTCGGTTGGTCGGCGCAACGCGGGCGAACGGATCGCGACCTTGCTGATCTATCTCTACAAGCGGGCCGCCGCGATCGGACTGGCGGCGGACGGGGTGATGGAGACGCCGCTGCGCCAGACCCACCTGGCCGACGCGCTGGGCCTGTCGCGGGCCCATGTGAACGAGACCATCGGCCGGCTGGAGAAGAAGGGGCTTTTCCGCTTCCGGCGCGGGCGGCTGGACATCCTCAATCCGCGCGCGCTGGAGAGCCTGGCTGACTATTACGAGCAGCCGCTGACGCCGCGGCCGCTGCTGTAGGCGGCGGCCCGCCGCGCGGGCCCGTCACGTCATTTCGGCTGGGCGCATTTGGTCTTGTCGCCGGCCTTGCAGGCCTTCACCGCCGCTTCCCAGTCCGCCCGGGCCTGGGCGATAGCGGCCTCGCGGGCGGCGAGGCGGGCTTCGTAGGCGGCGATTTCCCGGGCGTGGGCGGCCTTGTTGGCGGCGATCTCGGCGTCGCGGGCGGCCTGGGCGGCCTTGAAGGCGGCGTCGGACTTGCGATTGCGCGCCTCGATCTCGGCGTTGCGGGCGTTGATGTCGGCGTTCAGGCGACGGGTGCCGGCGTCCTGGGCGGCCAGCTCCTCGGGGCTCATGTTGCGCCGGGCCCATGTATTGTTGGGATCCTCCGGAGGCGCCGGGGGCGCGGGCGGATTGCCGGGAGCCTTCGGAACCTGTGAGCTCGTCTCCGCGACCCTGGGTCTGGCGTCGCCGGGCGCCGCCTTGACCTTCGGCGCGCCGGCCAGGACCGGCTTGATTCCCCAGCTGCTCTGCTGGCCGGCGATCAATCGGAACGCCGGTGTCGCACTCAGCACGGCCGGGCCGGCTTCACTCGGCAGGGCCACCTGCAGCCGGCAGTCCGCGACGGTCCAGGCGCCCTTGGCGCCGCGCGCCCGACAGACGCCCGTGTAGCTCAGGGTGCGGCGGCCGTCGTTGAAGCGGGTGACGCTTTCATAGGTCAGGCCCTGGACCAGGATATCGCCCTTGGCATATCCCGCCTTGGCTGCGGCGGCATCGACGGCCGCCAGCTTTCCGGTTCCGCCGGAAATGCTCAGCACCTGGCCCTGACGGTCCGGCAGCTGCCAGTCGCCCTGCAGGAAGACCATGTCCCCGGAGGCGGGCGCGGCCAGCGCGGCGCCGGCGATCAGGCTCAACGCCAGGGTGGCAAGGGCAGGGCGGTGCATCGTTGTCGTCTTCCTTTTGGCGGGCAGGCCCAGAGATTCCACGGAACCGGCCCCGCTTCACGTTCCAATTTCGTAACCATCATGAGGGCCGCAACATGGCGGCGCCATTGCCTTCCCCCCTCGCGGTCGCTACATCCCGCGCCCAACTCCCCATCCTTTTCGACCCGGATCGTGCGCCCCCATGGCTGCTCAATACATTTTCCAGATGCAGGGCCTGACCAAGGCGTTTCCTGGCGGCAAGAAGATTTTCGAGAACATCTGGCTGTCCTTCTACCCGGACGCCAAGATCGGCGTGGTCGGGGTCAACGGCTCGGGCAAGTCCACCCTGCTGAAGATCATGGCCGGCATCGACAAGGAATTCGGCGGCGAGGCCAAGGCCGCCGACGGCATCAAGCGCGGCTACCTGGAGCAGGAGCCGCACCTGGATGACAGCAAGACCGTCTGGGAAAACGTCATCGCCTGGTGCGAAGAAAAGACCATCTTCGACCGCTTCAACGCCGTCGCCGCCGAGATGGGCGAGAACTACACCGACGAGCTGATGGAGGAGATGACCACCCTCCAGGAAAAGATCGACGCCGGCGACCTGTGGGACATCGACAGCCGCATCGAGATGGCCATGGACGCCCTGCGCTGTCCGCCCAACGACAGCGGCGTGACCCAGCTGTCGGGTGGTGAGAAGCGCCGCGTGGCCCTGGCCCGCCTGCTGCTCAGCAAGCCCGACATGCTGCTGCTCGACGAACCGACCAACCACCTGGACGCCGAGTCCGTGGCCTGGCTGCAGCATCACCTGGAGGCCTTCCCGGGCTGCGTCATCCTGGTCACCCACGACCGCTACTTCCTCGACCAGGTGACCAAGTGGACCCTGGAGCTGGACCGCGGCAAGGGTATCCCCTTCGAGGGCAACTACTCGGGCTGGCTGGAGGCCAAGACCAAGCGCGTCGTGCAGGAACAGTCCGAATCCGAGTCCCGCCAGCGCGCCCTGACCCGCGAACTGGAATGGGTGCGTTCGGGCGCCAAGGCCCGCCAGGCCAAGTCCAAGGCCCGTCTGGCCGCCTATGACGAGATGGTCCGCGAACAGGAAAACAGCCGTAGCGCCCAGACGCACGCGGTCATCCAGATCCCGCCCGGCCCGCGCCTCGGCAACGTCGTGCTCGAGGTCACCGACCTGGAGAAGGAATACGGCGACAAGGTGCTGTTCAAGGGCCTGACCTTCCGCCTGCCGCCGAACGGCATCGTCGGCGTCATCGGTCCCAACGGGGCCGGCAAGTCGACCCTGTTCAAGCTGATCACCGGCCAGGAAAAGCCGGACGCCGGCACCGTGAAGGTCGGCGAGACGGTCAAGCTGGCCTATGTCGACCAGAGCCGCGACGACCTCGACCCCAACCACACCGTCTGGCAGGCGATCAGCGGCGGCACCGATGTGATGATGGTCGGCAAGCGCGAGCTGAACAGCCGCGCTTACGTCGGCAGCTTCAACTTCAAGGGCGGCGACCAGCAGAAGAAGGTCGGGCTGCTCTCCGGCGGTGAGCGCAACCGCGTCCACCTGGCCAAGACCCTGGCCACCGGCGGCAACCTGATCCTGCTGGACGAACCGACCAACGATCTGGACATCGAGACCCTGCAGAACCTCGAAGAGGCGCTGGAAGGCTTCGCCGGCTGCGCCGTGGTCATCAGCCACGACCGCTGGTTCCTTGACCGCCTCGCCACCCACATCCTCGCCTTCGAGGGCGACAGCCATGTGGAATGGTTCGAAGGGAACTTCGAGATGTACGAAGAGGACAAGAAGCGCCGGCTTGGCGTGGACAGCCTGATCCCGCACCGGATCAAGTTCCAGAAGTTCGCGCGCTGACCTGACACGCCTTTCCCGGCATCGCCGCCCGGGCTAATCTCATAGCCTGTGCGGCGGGGGCGCCGAAGGGGCGTCGGGGGACAGGCTTTGGGGATCACGGTCAATACGCGCCGCGTCGTCGCGACGGCTGAAGAGCTCGTCTATGCGAGCGGCGAAACCGGCGTCGTGATCGTCAACCCCGGCAGTTGTTCAACTACGGCAAGGTGTCGATCAGCCACGCCGGGCCTCTGGTCGTGGCGGTGCAGCAGCAGTTCTTTGGGCTGACCGCCAACTTCGGGACGATCACGGCGACCACGACAGCGGCGGGCGGCACGGCCGTCGGCATCGATCTGATCGGCTCCAGCGGCAGCGTCCTGAACATCGGCCAGATCGTCGCCACGGGGGCGAACGCGGTCGGGCTGCGGTCCATTCCCAATGCCGACAGCCTGCAGGGCGGCCGGGGCGAAGATCATCTTCGCCGACGGCGGCTATGTGATCCTCACCGGCGTGCTCTCGACCAGTCTGTCGGCGGCCGGCATCGGCCTGCCGAGCCCGATGCCGGCCGAGCCGCCGAAAGAGGATGGCGGCTGGTTGCTGTAGGGACCCTGCAGCAACGCGCCCCGCGCTCGGTCATGGTCGCCACGCCTGGCGCTTGCTGGATTGACCCCGGACTTCAGCGGCCGGTCGTGACGGCCGTCCGCGACCCGTCAGCGCGGTCGCCCGTTAAGCGTCACTTTTCATGGGCGCTTCACCCGTCAGGCGGTATACCAGACGCTAGGGAAGCGGGCTCGGACGAGTCCGCCTGGGTTCAACTTGCCCCCGCGCCGGCTCGATCCACATTGGATTACGGGCGTCCGGGGCCATTTCGGCGCGATGCCGGGGCGTTGACGAGGACTGCATGGGCTACCGAATTGGCGTTGAGGGTTCTGGCGAAACCGAGCTGCTGACGGGCTTTGGAGACTTCGGTGACGACGCCACGGTCGCCGAGACCACGGACACCGCCCTCCTGACCCGCGCCTGGCTGATCGAAGGCGCCACCTATACCGCCGTGGGCCATATCGACGCCCTGGGCGATCTCACCATCAGCAAGTTCCGCGACTCCGGACCCCAGGTGGTCTGTGGCTGTGCGGCCTGCGCCGGCGGCGCGAGCGGCAACGACAAGACCGTCTCCATCCCGAATGGCGGCAACGCTGTCAGCGATGATGCGAACGGCTTCCTGAACGCCGACGGTCGTGGCGGCGCCGGGCCGAACGGCAAGATCTCCAAGTCGATCGATGAGGCGGCGTTCCACCTGAACCGCACCTACGCCTCCTGGAACGACTTCTATTTCCAGCCTGGCGTCGCCGACGTCGACAATCGTTGGGACGACCCCTACTGGGGCGGCGCGCCCAGCTATGTAACCTATGGATTCCGCGCCTCGGCGCCGTCGAGCATGCCGTCGGACACGACCGGGTTCGTCCGCTTCAACGAAGCGCAGATCAACGCCACGCTGCTGGCGCTGGCGTCCTGGTCGGATGTCGCCAACGTGGTCTTTATCCGCAACGGGACCGGCACGAGCGGCGAGGCGGCCTACACCAGCGACGCTTCAACGGTGATGCTGTTCGGCGCCTACACCGACGGCGCGGACGGCGCGGCTGCCTTTGCATACTTTCCAAGCCTGAGCCCCAGCGGTGGTGACGTCTGGGTGAATAACTCGGGCACCGGAGCCAATCCGCAGATCGGCAACTACGGCATGCTGACGCTGGTTCACGAGATCGGCCATGCTATCGGCTTCTCGCACCCGGGGGCCTACAATGCCGATGCGAATAGCAACTTCGAATACGCGACGTCGGCCGAGTACTATGAGGACAGCCACCAGTACACGGTGATGAGTTACTTCACCGAGGACAGCACCGGCGCCTATTTCGGACCGTCCTATCCCGCCACCGTTATGCTCGATGATATCGCCGCCGCCCAGCGGACCTACGGCGTCAACACCACCACCCGCACAGGCGATACCGTCTACGGCTTCAACTCCAACGCTGACCGGCCCTGGTTCGTCGCCACCAGCGCGTCGACCCGGCTGGTGTTCGCCGTCTGGGATGCCGGCGGCAACGACACGTTTGATTTCTCGGGCTATGCCAACGATCAGGTCATCGACCTGCGCCAGGGCAATTTCTCGAGCGTCGGGACCCATAACGGCCTGAGTCTGGTCGGGAACGTCGCCGTCGCCAAGGGCGCGGTGATCGAGAACGCCATCGGTGGCAGCGGCTCGGACTTCCTTTACGGCAACGCGGCGGCCAACACGCTGAACGGCGGCAGCGGCATCGATACGCTCTTCGGCGGCGCCGGCGCCGACGTCTTTGTGTTCAGCGTCGGGTCGGGGACCGACATTATCAGCGACTTCCTCGTCGGGACCGACCTGATCGACGATACCGCCTACGGCCAGTACCAGACCGTCGTCCAGGACGGCGCCGACACCCTGGTTACGCTCGCCCCCGGCGTCACGGTGCGTCTGATCGGCGTCACCGCCGCGACCGTCACCAGCGCCAGCTTTGTGTCGGCCGGCCCGCCTCCTCCGCCTCCTCCGCCTCCTCCGCCTCCTCCGCCTCCGCCTCCTCCGCCTCCTCCGCCTCCGCCTCCGCCTCCGCCTCCGCCTCCGCCGCCCCCACCGCCTCCGCCTCCGCCGCCCCCACCGCCTCCGCCGCCACCCCCGCCTCCGCCGCCCGGCGGCGACCGAACGCTGATCGGCACGGCCGGAGCCAACACGCTCAGCGGCGATGAGCGTTACGATCTCATCCAGGGCCTGGACGGCAACGACACCCTCAATGGTCTGGGCGGCAACGACCGACTGGAGGGGGGGACCGGCAACGACCGGCTGAACGGCGGCGACGGCGACGATATCCTCGTCGGCGGCGCGGGCCAGGACACCCTGACGGGTGGCGCCGGCGCCGACGTCTTCGTGATCGGGACCGGTGATGGCACGACCAACACCATTGCCGACTTCCAGCTTGGCGTGGATCTCATCGATATCAGCGCCTTCGGGGGCTACACCGGCATCAGCCAGCTGGCGGCCGGCGCCAAGGTGACCTTCGCCGATGGTAGTGCGGTGACGCTCACCGGCATTTCGGCCGGCAGCTTGAGCTCGGCCAACTTCTTCACCGGGACCTCGCCGCCGCCACCTCCGCCGCCACCTCCGCCGCCGCCGCCGCCGCCGCCGCCGCCGCCACCTCCGCCGCCGCCGCCGCCTCCGCCTCCGCCACCGCCACCACCGCCACCGCCGCCGCCGCCTTCAGGTCCGGTCTACGACCGCACCCTGACCGGCACGATCGGCGCCAATACGCTCAGCGGCGACGGACGCAACGAGATCATCCAGGGCCTCGACGGCAACGACACGCTCAACGGCCTGGGCGGCTCGGACAGGCTTGAGGGCGGGATCGGCAATGACAGGCTGAACGGCGGCGATGGCGACGACATCCTGATCGGCGCGGCCGGCCAGGACACCCTGACCGGTGGGGCGGGGGCCGATGTCTTCGTCATGAGCACGGGCGACGGGACGACCAACACCATCGCCGACTTCGAGCTCGGGGTGGACCTGATCGACGTCACGGCCTTCGGCGGCTACACGGCCATCAGCCAGCTGGCGGCCGGCGCCAAGGTGACCTTCGCCGACGGCAGCGCTGTGACCCTGACCGGGATCGCGTCCGGCAGCCTGGGCGCCGCCAACTTCATCACCAGCGGCTCTCCGCCGCCACCACCGCCTCCGCCGCCACCGCCTCCACCGCCTCCGCCTCCGCCGCCACCCCCTCCGCCGCCTCCGCCTCCGGGTGGCGAGCCGACGCCGCCGGTCGGCTATGCGGCGATCACCGGCACCTCGGGCGATGACACCCGGGCCGGGGGCACGGGATCGGACGCGGTTCAGGGTCTCGGCGGAAACGACACCCTCTATGGCCGTGGCGGAGATGACTGGGTCAGTGGAGGAGAAGGCGCCGACAAGCTGTTCGGGGAGGCCGGAACCGACGTCCTCTACGGCGGGCTTGGGGCCGACAACCTCTACGGCGGCTCGGGCGCTGACCGCTTCGTCTATTTCCAGATCGCCGACAGCGCCCTGGGTGCGGTCGACATCGTTCGCGACTTCAATGCGGCGGACGGTGACCTGATCGATGTCAGCCTGGTTGACGCCAACAGCAGCCTCGCCGGAGATCAGGCCTTCACCCTGGTCGGCGCCTTCTCCGGGGCGGCGGGACAGATGACCATGTCGACGGTCAGCGGAACCTCCACCCTGAGCTTCGACGTCAATGGCGACGGGGTGGCGGACATGGTGATCAAGACTGTGGGCGTCGTCGGCACGGCCTACGTCGTCTAGGCGCGAGGCTGATTGACGGGGAAGTTCGTCGGGGGGATGGTCCGGGCATGACCCAGACCGTCCCCCACGACATCCTTCTCTCCCACGAAATGCTTGGTCCGATGGAGGCGGTGCTGACCGGCGCCGGCTATCGCGTTCATAGGCTGTGGGAGCACAAGGACCGGCTGGCCTTCCTCGCCGGCGACGGGCAGACGATCCGCGCTATCGTTCACGCCGGCGAGTTCAAGCTCGATCAGAGCTTCCTGTCTGAGATGCCGCGCCTGGGGCTGATCGCCTGTGTCAGCGTCGGCTATGACGGGGTCGACGTCCCCTGGTGCGCGGCGCGCGGCATCGCCGTCACCAACTCCGCCGGACTGAACGCCGATGATGTGGCCGACCATGCGGTGGGCCTGCTGATTGCGGTGTGGCGAGGTCTGGTCGAGGGCGACGCCAGATTGCGGGCCGGTAAATGGACCCACGCCGACCGCATGCGACCGCGCCATTCCCTGCGTGGCAAGACCGCCGGCATCGTCGGGCTCGGCCATATCGGCGAGGCGGTCGCCAGGCGGCTGGAGGCCTTCGGGATGCCGATCCTCTGGTGGGGGCCCAATCCCAAGGAGAGCCGCTGGACGCGCAGCGCCAGCCTGCTGCAGCTGGCCCGCGACAGCGATGCCCTCATGGTCTGCACCCGGGGCGACGCCACCGGCCTGATCACTGCCGAGGTCATCGAGGCGGTCGGGCCGCGAGGCTGTATCGTCAACATCTCGCGCGGCGGGGTGATCGATGAGGACGCCCTGATCGCGGCCCTCAAAGAGGGGCGCCTGGGCATGGCCGGCCTCGACGTCTTCGCCGAGGAGCCGACGCCGGCCGCGCGCTGGCAGGACGTGCCGAACACGGTCCTGACACCCCATACGGCCGGTGGCACGCTGGAGAGCATCCCTCAGATGGTGGGGATGACGATCGAGAACCTGCGCCGCTTCTTCAACGGCGAGCCGCTGGCGACGCCGGTCGCCGCCTAGCCCAGCATCAGGACTCCGAGGCCGCCGGCCAACAGGGCGGCGAAGAGGACGGCCGCCGCGAGGCGGTGGTTCCGGTTCTTGATCATGAGTCCGAGCATGGCCTGCGTCCCTGGTCTGTTTGACGGTCTGAATACTATCAAAGTGATATCACTTTGGCGCAAGCGAAATCGTGGAACGGAGCGGTTTCCCGGGCAGGCGGGGGCGGTCGTTTTCTGAATGCGACCTGGCCCGGAAGGCTTGACTTAAACACATAAAGATATCTTTATATCCCCGATGTCGCAGGGATCGATCCAGACTGTCGAGATGCTGCGGGCGGCGGGTGAGCCGACCCGCCTGCGCATCCTCGCGCTGTTGGCCGCCGAGGAGCTATCGGTCCTCGAACTTTGCCGCATTCTGGACCAGAGCCAGCCGCGTGTCTCGCGTCACCTCAAGCTGCTGGCCGAGGCGGGGCTTGTGCAGCGATTCCCTGATGGGGCCTGGGTCTTCTACCGGCTGACGGGCGCGGGACCGGCCAGGACGATGGTCGACAACATCCTGGATCTGACGGACGAAGCCGATCCCGTGCTGCGCCGCGACGGTGATCAGCTGGCGGAAGTGAAGACCGAGCGGACCAACGAGGCGGCTGCCTATTTCGCCAGGAACGCGGCGCGGTGGGATGAAATCCGGTCCCTTTACGCCTCGGAGACCCAGGTTGAGGCGGCGATCAACCAGGCCGCAGGGCAGGGCGCCATCGGCAGGCTGGTCGATCTGGGCGCTGGCACAGGCCGGATGCTGACCCTGCTGGGTGAACGGGCGGACCGGGCGATCGGCCTGGACCTGTCGCAGCAGATGCTGAACATCGCCCGGGTCAATGTCAGCGAGGCCGGTCTGGCCACCTGCGAACTGCGCCACGGCGACATCTTCGCGACGGGCCTGCCGGCGGCCAGCGCCGATCTGGTGACGGTGCATCAGGTGCTCCACTATCTGGGCGACCCGGTCGCGGCGATCAACGAAGCGGCCCGGCTTGTGGCGCCTGGCGGGCGGCTGCTGATCATCGACTTCGCGCCTCACAGCCTGGAGTTCCTGCGCAGCCAGCATCAGCACCGGCGCCTGGGCTTCTCCGATGCCGAGATCCTGCGCTGGATGGAGGCCGCCGGCCTTGAAGGCCAGGTGAGCGACACCCTGCCCACGGCCGACGGCCAGGGCCTGACCATCAAGATCTGGACCGGGACGCGCCCGGCCAACGCCAACAGGAGCGCCGCATGAGCCCGCCCCGCCGTGTCATCGGACCGGTCGCCCGCTCGGCCGAACGGCCCAACCGCAAACTCGGGATCAGTTTCGAGTTCTCGCCGCCCAAGACGCCCGAGGCGGAAGAGAACCTGTGGAAAGCCATTCGCCGGCTCGAGCCGCTGCAGCCGGACTTCGTGTCGGTGACCTATGGCGCCGGCGGGTCGACCCGGGATCGCACCCACCGGACGGTCAAGCGGATCGTCGAGGAGACCAGCCTCAAGCCGGCCGCTCACCTGACCTGCGTCGAAGCGAGCTGCGCCGATGTGGACCAGGTGATCCGCGACTACTGGGACGCCGGGGTGCGCCACCTGGTGGCGCTGCGTGGCGATCCGCCCGGATCGATCGGCGGGGCCTATGTGCCGCGCGCCGACGGCTACGCCAACGCCACCGAACTGACCCGGGCGGTGCGGGCCATCCATCCCTTCGAGGTGCTGGTCGGCGTCTATCCGGAGGGGCACCCCGAGAGCCCGAACATCCAGCACGATATCGATGTGCTGAAGGCCAAGGTGGATGCCGGCGCGACGCGCGGCATCACCCAGTTCTTCTTCGAGATCGATCCCTTCCTGCGCTTCATGGAGAAGGTGCGGGCCGCCGGGATCACCATTCCGATCTCGCCGGGCATCATGCCGGTCAGCAACTTCAAGGGCCTGGTGAAGATGTCGGGCGCCTGCGGGGCCTCGATCCCCGGCTGGCTCGGCAACCTGTTCGACGGGCTCGATGTCGATCCCGATACCCGCCGCCTGATCGCCTGCAGCGTGGCCGCCGAGATGTGCGCCAAGCTGGAGGAGCAGGGCTTCTCCGATTTCCACTTCTACACCCTCAACCGGGCCGATCTGGTGTATGCCATCTGCCGGGTGCTGGGGGTGCGCGAGCCGGCCACGTCGCCGGCGGAGGCCGCCGCATGACCTTGAAAAAACTCGCCCTTTCCATCGCCGCCGCCGGCGCCCTGCTGGTGACCAGCGCCTCCGCGCAGATGCCGGCGGCCTGGACCAAGCCGACCACCGGCTTCAAAGTCATCGGCAACATCTACTATGTTGGCACCGAAGGGCTGTCGGCCTGGCTGATCACAAGCTCCAAGGGCCACATCCTGATCGACGGCGGGATGCCGCAGAACGCCACCCTGGTGGAAGCCAACATCAAGGCGCTGGGCTTCAAGCTGTCGGACGTCGACCTGATCCTCAACAGCCACGCCCATCTGGACCATTCCGGGGCTCTGGCCCAGCTCAAGAAGGCCACCGGGGCGGTGGTCATCGCCAGCGCCGGCGACAAATGGGCCCTCGAGAACGGCAAGTATCCGGGCTCGGAGGATGTGTCCTACCTGAACTTCCCGGGCGTGAAGGTCGACAAGATCGTCGCTGACGGCGAGACCCTGTCGGTCGGATCCAACACCCTGAAGGCCAACATCACCCCCGGCCACACCAAGGGCTGCACCTCCTGGACGACCTCGGTGAAGGACGGCTCCAAGACCTACAAGGTGATCTTCTGGTGCAGCACCTCGGTGGCCGCCAACCGTCTGGCCCCCAATCCGCAGTATCCGGGTATCGTCGCCGACTACCAGAAGACCTTCACCAAGCTGGCCGGGATGCAGGCCGATGTCTTCCTGGCCCCCCACCCGGACCAGATGAACCTGGCCGCCAAGCGCGCCGCCATGGGACCGGGCAAGCCCAACCCCTTCGTCGATCCCAGAGAGCTGCCCACGGTCACCGCCAGGTCGAAGGCAGACTTCGAGGCGCAGCTCGCCAAGCAGCAGGCCGGCTCATGACCAGACAGGACCGCATCGCCGCCCTTTACCAGGCCGCAAAGGAACGCATCCTCATCCTCGACGGCAGCTGGGGTGTGATGTTCCAGCGCGAGGGGCTGACCGAAGAGGACTTCCGGGCCGAGCGCTTCAAGGACCACAGCGTCCATCTGAAGGGCAACAACGACATCCTCTGCCTGACCCGTCCCGACCTGGTGCAGAAGCTGCACGAGGCCTATTTCGCGGCCGGCGCCGACATCAGCGAAACCAACACCTTCAGCGCCACCTGGATCGCCCAGGAAGACTACAGCTGCCAGTCGGCGGTGCGTGACATCAACTTCGAGGGCGCGCGGCTGGCGAGAGCGGCGGCCGACAAGTTCACGGCGGCGGAGCCGGACAAGCCGCGCTTCGTGGCCGGTTCGATCGGGCCGCTGAACAAGATGCTGTCGATGAGCTCGGACGTGAACGATCCGGGCGCCCGGCTGGTGACCTTCGACCAGGTCTACGAGGCCTATCGCGAGCAGGTGCAGGCGCTGCACGAAGGCGGAGTCGATCTGTTCCTGATCGAGACCATCACCGACACCCTGAACTGCAAGGCCTGCATCAAGGCGATCATGGACCTCGAGGACGAGGGCTATGAGCGGCTGCCCATCTGGATCAGCGGCACTATCACCGACCGCTCGGGCCGCACCCTGTCGGGCCAGACGGCGGAAGCCTTCTGGAACAGCGTCAAGCACGCAAGCCCGTTCGCCATCGGATTCAACTGCGCGCTCGGCGCCGACCTGATGCGGCCGCACATCGCCGAGATGAGCCGGGTGGCCGATACCCTGGTCGCCGCCTATCCCAACGCCGGCCTGCCCAACGCCATGGGCCAGTACGACGAGGAGCCGCACCAGACGGCCTGTCACCTGGAAGAGTGGGCCGACAGCGGCCTGGTCAACATCCTGGGCGGCTGCTGCGGCACGACGCCGGACCACATCCGGCATGTGGCGGAAGCGGTGAAGGGCAAGAAGCCCCGGCCGATCCCGGAGCGCCCGAAGGCCATGCGCCTGGCCGGGCTGGAACCGTTCGAGCTGGCCTGATGAAGCTCGACAAAGCTGACGGCCTGACCACCACCGAGACCGAACTGCTGCGCGATCTGCGCAGCCGGCTGGGCCGTGCGACCAATGACAAGGCGGCGGCCGTGCTGGTCAACGCCCTGGTGCAGACGGCGGCGCGTGTCGACATCGGACCGGCGCCGGGTGATCCGGTGTTGGCCACGACCGACTATGAGGCGTTCAAGCTCGCGGTCGCCGGGGCCTCCAAGGCCCAGCTGCGGTCGGCGGTGGCCGGCCTGAAACAACTTCATGGGCAGGGGCCCGGTCCGGTGATGAAGGCTGTCGCCGCCGGTCTGCCCCAGGCGGTGATCAGTCGCCGCCTCGCTCTCGGGGGCCGCGAGCCCGCCATCGATAATGGGATGCTGTAGTGAGACCTGTCTTCGTCAACGTCGGTGAGCGGACCAACGTCACCGGCTCGGCCAAATTCCGCAAGCTGGTGGTCGATGGCGACTACACGGCGGCGCTCGCCGTGGCGCGCCAGCAGGTCGAGGCCGGCGCCCAGATCATCGACATCAACATGGACGAGGGCCTGCTGGATTCGAAGCAGGCCATGGTCACCTACCTGAACCTGCTGGCCGCCGAGCCGGACATCGCCCGCGTTCCAGTGATGATCGACAGCTCCAAATGGGAGGTGATCGAGGCCGGCCTGAAGTGCGTGCAGGGCAAGGCCATCGTCAACTCGATCAGCATGAAGGAGGGTGAGGACACCTTCCGGCATCATGCGCGCCTGTGCCTGCGCTACGGCGCGGCCGTGGTGGTGATGGCCTTCGACGAACAGGGGCAGGCCGATACGGCGGCGCGGAAGATCGAGATCTGTTCGCGGGCCTATCGCATCCTGGTCGACGAGGTGGGTTTCCCGCCCGAGGACATCATTTTCGACCCCAACATCTTCGCCGTGGCGACGGGGATCGAGGAGCACGACAACTACGCGGTCGACTTCATCGAGGCGACCCGGGCGATCAAGCAGCAGCTGCCTTACGCGAGGATTTCGGGCGGCGTCTCCAATGTGAGCTTCAGCTTCCGGGGCAACGAGCCGGTGCGGCGGGCGATCCACTCGGTGTTCCTGTATCACGCCATCAACGCCGGCATGGACATGGGCATCGTCAACGCCGGCGACCTGCCGGTCTATGACGATATCCCGGCCGAGCTGCGGGAAGCCGTCGAGGATGTGATCCTTAACAGGAAGCCGAGGGGCGGCGGGTCGCAGACCGAGCGCCTCGTCGATCTGGCGCCCAAGTACAAGGGCGACGGGACCGTGGCCAAGGTCGCCGACCAGGCCTGGCGTTCGGGGACGGTGCAGGAGCGGCTGACCCACGCCCTGGTCAACGGCATCACCGAGTTCATCGACGTCGATACCGAGGAGGCCCGGCTGGCGGCCGTGCGGCCGCTGCACGTCATCGAAGGCCCGCTGATGGACGGCATGAACGTGGTCGGCGACCTGTTCGGCTCAGGGAAAATGTTCCTGCCGCAGGTGGTGAAATCGGCCCGCGTCATGAAGCAGGCGGTGGCCTGGCTGATGCCCTTCATGGAGGCCGAGAAGGAAGGCCAGCCGCGCAAGGCGGCGGGCAAGATCCTGATGGCCACGGTCAAGGGCGACGTCCACGACATCGGCAAGAACATCGTCGGCGTGGTCCTGCAGTGTAACAACTACGAGGTCATCGACCTGGGCGTCATGGTCCCGGCCGACCGCATTCTGGACGAAGCCAAGGCGCATGGCGTTGATATCATCGGGCTGTCCGGCCTGATCACCCCGTCGCTGGACGAGATGGTCTTCGTTGCCGCCGAGATGGAGCGGCGCGGGTTCGACATCCCGCTGCTGATTGGCGGGGCGACGACCAGCAAGACCCATACGGCGGTGAAGATCGAGCCGGCCTACCGCCGCGCCTCGACCACCTATGTGCTCGACGCCAGCCGGGCGGTGGGCGTGGTCTCCGGCCTGCTGTCCGACGAGCGACCCAATCTCGAGGCCGTGACCCGGGACGAATACATCCGGGTGCGCGAGCAGTTCGCCCGGGGCCAGGAAGCCAAGAACCGCACGCCGATCGCCAGGGCGCGGGCCAACGCCCATCCGGTGAACTGGACCGAGCAGCCGACGGTGAAGCCGAGCTTCATCGGCGTTCAGGCCATCGAGGGCGACCTTGCCGACCTCGCCCGCCACATCGACTGGACGCCCTTCTTCGCAAGCTGGGAGCTGATCGGCCGGTTCCCGGCCATCCTCGAGGACGACATCGTCGGCGAGGCGGCGACCGACCTGTACCGTGACGCCCAGGCGATGCTGAAGCGCATCGTCGAGGAGCAGTGGTTCACCGCCAAGGGCGTTGTCGGCTTCTGGCCGGCCCAGGCCGTGGGCGACGATATCGCGGTGTTCTCGGACGAGAGCCGCACCACGGAGCTGGCCCGGTTCCACACCCTGCGCCAGCAGATGGACAAGACCGGCGGCAAGGCCAACCTGGCCCTGTCCGACTTCGTCGCCCCGGCCGACAAGGCCCAGGACTGGATCGGCGCCTTCGCGGTGACGGCGGGTCATGGCGAAACCGAGATCGCCGCGAAGTACAAGGCGGCCGGCGACGACTACAACGCCATCCTGTCGGCGGCCCTTGCCGACCGTCTGGCCGAGGCCTTCGCTGAATCGCTTCACAGGCAGGTGCGGACGGGGCTCTGGGGCTACGCCCCCGACGAGCCCTTCGATATCGACGCCCTGATCGGCGAGAAGTACCAGGGCATCCGCCCGGCGCCGGGCTACCCGGCACAGCCGGACCACACCGAAAAGGCGACGCTGTTCAAACTGCTCGACGCCGAAAATCACACGGGCATGGCCCTGACCGAGAGCTATGCCATGAGCCCGCCGGCTTCGGTGTCAGGTCTCTACTTCGCCCACCCGCAGGCCCACTACTTCGGGGTCGGCAAGATCGACCGCGACCAGGTGGCGGACTACGCGCAGCGCAAGGGCTGGGACCTGGCGACGGCGGAGCGCTGGCTGGCGCCGATCCTCGCCTATGACCCGGCGGCGGCGGCGCGAGAGGCCGCCGCCTAGACCCTTTCAGGTTTTGATGTACGCATCAAAACCTGATCAAAAGGGTCTAGAATCAAACATTTAGAGCGCGTCCGGGCGGCGGAACCGCGTACACTTCCGCCTGACGTGCTCTGGAAGCGGACTATTGCGGGCCGCGCAGGTCCGCTTCCGGGGTTTCTTCCGGCTTGGGCTCTTCGGCGGCCGGTTCGGCCGGGCTGACCGCGAAGGGATCGGCGGGCGCGGCGGCGGGTTCAGCGGCCTGGGCGTCGGTGACGGCGGCGCCGATGGGATCGACCGCGGCTTCGGCAGGAGCCGCTTCGGCCGGCGCGGCGGCCGGCGGCTTGGCGTTGTAGGTCAGGGCGCTGCCGAACAGCTTGGAGCGGGTCGTCAGCTTCTGGGCGGTGGGCAGGCAGCGGCCGGGCAGGCCCCAGCTCATCCATTCACGGGCCAGATACTTCTGGTCCTTGCTGTCGCGGATGGTGAACCAGACGGTGTTGCCACGCTTGAGCTGCTCGGCGCCGTAGGGGGCGATGGCCTTGGCCGACGCCTTTTCGGCCGCTTCCATGGCGCCGCGGAACTGTTTCAGGGTTTCACGGCCGGCCGTGCGCTGGTCCTTGTAGCCCTGCAGGTCGGCTGGCGGAGCGCCCGGGATCTTGGCGATCTCGGTCTCGATGCGGGTGACCTCCGGGATCACCTTGTCATAGAGCTTCATGTGACCGTCGAGGGCGCCGTAGCACCAGGCCACCAGGCCGTAGTCGTCTTCCGGCGCGCCGGGGGGGACCGGGTACTCCATTTCAGCCGCGGCGGCAGCGGGCGCGGGCGCTTCAGCAGCCGGCGCGGCCTCCTGGACGATCAGCAGGGAGAGCAGCAGAGGAAGGATCGGGGCCATTGAAAGGTCCTGGTCAGGGGCAAACACGAACAGACGTCAGGACGCCGCAAGACCGTAACCACCGCCCCCCGGGGTCATGATCTCGATGACGTCACCAGCCTCTACCGAAACTGAGAAACAGCCGGTGAGGTCTCTTACCTCGCCGTTTGTGGCAATCAAACGTTGCTCGCCCGGCAAAGCTGCGCCGCCACCGGCGATTCCGCGTGGAATGTTCAGCCTGCGGCTTGAAAGCAACGCCGCGTCCATGGGGGCGAGGAATCGCATCCGGCGGATGGCGCCGTCGCCGCCGGGGTGCTTTCCCGCGCCGCCCGAGCCGTGGCGGATGCCGAAGTGCTCGACCCGGACGGGGAAGCGGCGCTCGAGGATTTCAGGATCCGTGAGGCGGCTGTTGGTCATGTGGGTGTGGATGGCCGATGTGCCGGGGCCTCGGGCGGTGGCGCCGGAGCCGCCGCAGAGGGTCTCGTAGTACTGCCGCTCCTCATCGCCGAAGGTGAAGTTGTTCATCGTGCCCTGGCCGTTGGCCATGACGCCGAGCGCCGCATAGAGTGCGTCAACGACATGCTGGCTGGTCTCGACATTGCCGGCGACGACGGCGGCCGGCGGATGCGGGTCGAGCATCGAGCCTTCGCGGGTGAGGATGTTGAGCGGCGCCAGGCAGCCGGCGTTGAGCGGGATCTCGTCGTCGACCAGGGTGCGGAAGACGTAGAGGGCGGCGGCGCTGACGATGGCGCTAGGGGCATTGAAGTTGGTGGTGAGCTGGTCGGCGCTGTCGCGGAAATCGAGGGTGGCCTCGCGGGCGACCGGGTCGACGGTGACCTTGACGACGATCTCGCCGGCCCCGTCGAGGGGGACGCGCGCCTCGCCGTCGGTGAGTTTCTCGATGGCGCGGCGAACGGATGCCTCGGCGTTCTGCTGCACGAAGGCCATGTAGCGGGCGACGGTGCGGGGGCCGTGGCTTTCGATCATCTGGGCGACGGCGGCGGCGCCGGCCTGACAGGCGGCGAGCTGAGCCTTCAGGTCGGCGATGTTGCGGTCGGGGGCGCGGGCGGGCCAACGCCCTGTCGCAAGGGCGGCGCGGGTCTCGGCTTCGAGGAAGACGCCTTTTCGCATCATCGGCAGGGCGTCGAGCATGACGCCTTCCTCGTCGATGGTTTTGGAGAAGGGCGGCATGGAGCCCGGCTGGACGCCGCCGACGTCGGCGTGGTGGCCCCGGGCGGCGACGTAGAAGGATGGCTGCTCGTCACCTGCGTCCATGAAGACAGGCATCACCACGGTGATGTCGGGCAGGTGGGTGCCGCCGAAGTAGGGGTTGTTGAGGACGAAGGCGTCGCCAGGGGCGAAGCTGGCGTGGCTGGCCTGAACGGCGCGGACCGAGGCGCCCATGCTGCCCAGGTGGACCGGCATGTGCGGGGCGTTGGCGACCAGGCCGCCATCGGTGTCGAACAGGGCGCAGGAGAAGTCGAGCCGCTCCTTGATGTTGACCGAATGGGCGGTGCGTTCGAGGGCGGCGCCCATGGCCTCGGCGACGCCCATGAAGCGGCGGTTGAAGAGTTCGAGGGTGACGGGGTCGGGGCGGTCGGTGGCGGATTCGGTGACCGCGCGGGCGGTGGTGCGGGTGAGGCGGATGAGGCCGTCGGCCTCGCGCGTGGCGGTCCAGCCGGCGGCGACGGCGATCTGGGTGTCGCCGCGGACGATGAGGGCGGGGCCGGGGAGGGTGGTGACGGCGTCGGCATCGACCGTCCCCGGCACACCCTCTTCCGTCATCCCGGGCGCCCGCAGGGCGACCCGGGACCCAGGGGCCGCGTGCTGTGTGGTGGCCCCTGGGTCCCGGCTCTCCGCTTCGCTGCGGCCGGGATGACGGGTATTTTGAGCCAGTTCCTCCGCTTCGACTTCGACGGAAGCGATGAGGATGGTGCGGGCCGGTTCGATGAAGCCGAACAGGCGTTGGTGGGCCTGTTCGAAGGCGGTCTTCACCGGGGCCGTTTCGCCAGGCGCCACCGGCAGCACCGCGTCGGCGCCGTCGTAGCGGAGCATCAGGCGTACCGTCCGATCGCCGGGCGCGGAGCCCTGGGCGGCGAGAGCCTGCGTGGCTTCGGTGGTGAGGCGGTCGGCGAGGGCGGCGGCGGCGGCGAGGCCGTCGGCGGAGAGGGGAGCCTCCAGCCCGGCCTGCCTCAAGGCGCGGACGCGGGCCTGGCCGATGCCCCAGGCGGAGAGCAGGGAGGCATGGAGCGGGCTGAGGACCGTGGTCATGCCGAGGGCGTCGGCGACGTCACAGGCGATCTGGCCCGCCGCGCCGCCGAAG
>JAUMCZ010000019.1:0-5504 GCA_032122215.1 Caulobacter sp. | reverse complement strand
CCGTAGCCCGACGTATCGTTACCGCCGCCAACAGCATCATCAAGTCTAGCAGACCTTGGGAAAGCCGCCCTTGACCCAACACAGTCGCCGGCTCTTCGCTACGCTACGGCCGGGATGACGGTGTGGGAGGCGAGGGGACGGGCGCATCCTGCATGGCGATTGATTTCCATCAGCTGCGCGGCAGATGCGGAATGACCTTGCTCTCGAGCAACCGCACCAGCGCCTCGTCCATGAAGCCGTAGTCGTCGGGGATATCCAGACAGATCACCCGGCCCCGCAGCGCCTTGCGGTACTTCTGCTGCAGCTTTGCCCGGTGCGGCCGCTCCATGACGAAGATCAGATCGGCCCAGGCCACCAGTTCGGCGTCCAGCGGCGTCTCGGCGTCGTTATTGGTCCCGGCCGAGGCGGTTTCCACGCCGGGCCAACGCGCGAACACCAGCTCGGCCGTAGGGCTGCGCAGGCGGTTCTGGCTGCAGATGAACAGGACCGTCTTCATCAGTCGAAGACGCTCTGGTCCTTGTTTTCCCACTGCCGGGCCGCGACCTGGCGGATCAGCACCAGGGTGATGCCGTCGGCCACGATAGAGAAGGCGGTGGCGATCCAGAGCGCGACGCCCCCGCCGCCGAACAAGAGATTCGCGGCCAGGCCGCCGATCGCTCCGGCCAGCCAGGCGCCCCACCAGACCCGCAGGATGACCGGGTCATCGAGCGTCTTCCACGACAGCGGCGAATGGGCCGAACGCCAGATCTCGCTCATCGTCTGGTAGGGCCGGAACCAGCTGAGCACCGGTATGAAGAAGTAGCCGACGGCCCAGCCGGGCGTGGTCTCGAGGCCGGTGGCGATTGAGCGGGCATTCTTGTTGGCCCGGTAGAACCAGACCATCAGCATGATGAATTGCGGCAGGGTGATGCACATCACCCCGAACCCCACCGCGCCGAGCAACTCGACGTCGTCCGGGTTCCAGCTGGTCGCCAGAGCAAAGGCGCCGTTGGCCAGCATCGCCAGCACCAGCAGGATGCAGACCACCAGGGTCATGCCCCGCGAGTCCCGGAAGTTGGCGACTTCCGGCCCCGGCCCGGCCGGGCCGGCGGGCGCGAACGGTCGCCCGTCGCTCACCTCCGGTTCGGCCTTGAACAGGTTGGGATCAATCAGGCTCACGGCCCGACCTGGACCAGCACCCAGATCGCCTTGGCGAGAGCGCCCAGCAGCAGGACGACGATGGCCAGGCCCTGGATCAGGAAGCCCATCGAGCGGGTCCCCGGGTCCTTCACATAGCCGGTGGCGTACAGCAGCCGCCCGATGATCCAGACCAGGCCGAGGCCCGCGGCGGTGAAGTCGCTGAACGGGAAGGTCGGATAGATCAAGGTGAACAGCCACAGGCTGGTCAGATAGATGGGCAGGCTCTCCAGGGTGTTCAGATGCACCCGGACGTGGCGCTCCAGGTCCGGATGGCCGGTCATGGCCGGGGCGGCGATGCCGGTACGGCCACGGGCCCCGCCGACCCGCATCATCATCCAGATGACGACGAGCAGTGAAACGCAGGTGACGATCGCCACCAGGGCGTGTTGGTCTCTCATGATCTTGCCTCCCCGCCGGCGCTGTTGTCCGATTGGACGGGCCGGCTCCCTGAGGAACAGGCTGTCACGGTTCGCCGGTGTTGCAAACCGGCCGGCGGGTCGTCGCGGGCTGAGCCTCTGCTGTGCGCCAGGGGAAACCTTTGGCGTTCGGGGCGTTACCAGCAGTCCACGGACGAACCCTGGAGGCCTCCATGCCGGACCAGTCCACCGCCATCGACCGCATCCGCTACCGTGAAACCCACGGCAAGCTGTTCGTGAAGTTCCGCAGCGGCGACGAATACGTCTACGTCGGCGTCCCCGGCGAGGTGCACCGCAGCTTCGTCGAGGCGGAGTCGCAGGGACAGTTCTTCCACAGCGAAATCCGTGATCGCTATCCCTACAACCGCATCGACGACGCCGCCTAGCGACCCATCAGCCTTCGCGCTTGGCCCGCTTGGCCAGACCGCGCAGGCGCAGGGCGTTCAGCTTGATGAAGCCGGCGGCGTCGCGCTGGTCGTAGGCCACCTTGCCCTCTTCAAAGGTCACCAGCTCCTGGTCGTACAGGCTGTAACGGCTGGTCCGGCCGATGATGCTGACGTTGCCCTTGTAGAGCTTGACCCGCACCTGGCCCGTCACCTTTTCCTGGCTGAAGTCGATGGCCGCCTGCAGCATCAGCCGCTCGGGAGCGAACCAGAAGCCGTTGTAGATGAGCGACGCATAGCGCGGCATCAGCTCGTCCTTCAGGTGCATGGCGCCCCGGTCCAGCGTGATGCTCTCGATGCCGCGGTGGGCGGCCAGCAGGATGGTGCCGCCGGGGGTCTCGTAGACGCCGCGGCTCTTCATGCCGACGAAGCGGTTCTCGACCAGGTCCAGGCGGCCGACGCCGTTGTCGTGGCCGAGCTGGTTCAGCCTGGTCAAAAGGGCGGCCGGCGACAGGGCCTCGCCGTTGATGGCCACGGGGTCGCCGCGCTCGAAATCCATGGTGAAGACGGTCGGCGTGTCCGGCGCGTCTTCCGGCGAGATGGTCCGCATGTGGACGAACTCGGGGGCCTCGACCGCCGGGTCTTCCAGCACCTTACCCTCGGAGGAGCTGTGCAGCAGGTTGGCGTCGACGCTGAACGGGGCCTCGCCGCGCTTGTCCTTGGAGATCGGGATCTGGTGCTGCTCGGCGAACTCCAGCAGGGCCTCGCGGCTCTTGAAGTCCCATTCGCGCCAGGGGGCGATGACGGTGATGTCCGGCTCCAGCGAATAGTAGCCGAGCTCGAACCGCACCTGATCGTTGCCCTTGCCGGTCGAGCCGTGGGAGACGGCGTCGGCCCCGACCTTGCGGGCGATTTCGATCTGCTTCTTGGCGATCAGCGGCCGGGCGATGGAGGTGCCGAGCAGATACTGGCCCTCATAGACGGTGTTGGCCCGGAACATCGGGAAGACGTAGTCGCGGACGAATTCCTCGCGCACATCCTCGATGAAGATGTTCTCCGGCTTGATGCCGAGCAGCAGGGCCTTCTCGCGGGCCGGCGACAGCTCCTCGCCCTGGCCGAGATCGGCGGTGAAGGTGACGACCTCCGCCTGGTACTCGGTCTGCAGCCATTTGAGGATGATCGAGGTGTCGAGCCCTCCCGAATAGGCGAGAACGACCTTCTTGATCTTCTTGTCGGCCACGGGCGGCATCCTTCGCGCAAACATAAACAGAGGTGCGCGCCTTCAACGCCCAAGGGGCGTTTGGGTCAACCCCGCCGGGGGATTTTTCAGACCTTGCCCGGGTCGAGGCGGTAATGACCGAACAGTTGGGCCGAGGGATGGGGTGTGGCCGCCGTCGCGCCGCCGCCGATATTCTCGATGATGATCGCCTCGCCCCGGGCGGTGCGCTGGCCGGTGGCGATCAGGATGTGGGGCAGGTTTCCGGGCATCAGTCGCTGGGTGACCAGGTCGCCGGCCTTCCAGGGCGCCCCTGGTGGCAGCTGCGCACCCTTGCGCCGCAGGAAGACTTCAAGGTTCGGCACCCGTCGGTGATCGATGTTGCGATCGGGGCGGCGCAGGCCCCAACTATGCGGATAGGCGGCGAAGTTGGCGGCCATGTCGCGGTGCACCCGCTCCTGCAGGTCCAGCCCGAAGGCGGTGCGATAGGCGCGGATCACCACATCGCTGCAGACGCCCCGCTCGAGCGGCACGTCGCCGCCGGGATAGGCCAGGCGGACATAGGCCGGGTCGTAGACGACGGTCCGCCCGATCTGCCCCCTGGCCGCCGCCACCAGACGCTCGCCCCACGCGGCGGGCTCGGCCCTGGCCACGGCGGGCAGAAGCAGGGCGGGAGCGGTCAGCAGCAGCATGCGGCGGTCGAACATGGTGCGATGACGCCAGTGATTTGCGGCGGCTTGTGGGCCGTCCTCAGAGGTCCTCGGGCCGATCCACGTCCTTGTGGATCCCGGCCTCATAGGTCGGGACCAGCGCCAGCCGCTCGCCCAGCCCCTTGAGCAGATGGCCCGCCCCGTGGTCGCCGGTCAGGTGGCGGATCGGTTCGAACAGCGCCCGATCGATCAGCACCGGGTGGCCGCGTCGGCCTTCGAAGGTCGGGGCGGCGGCGTCATGGTCCTGCGTCATCGCTTCGGCCAGCGCCCTGGCGACGAAAGGCGGGATGGCCGGCATGTCAGCGAGGAAGACGAAGGCCCCGGCCGCATCCTCCGGCAGGCTGGCGATCCCGGCCCGCAGCGAGGCCGAAAGACCCTCGCCGTGATCGGCGGCATGGACCACGGCCAGTCGCCCGGGCTGACCGATCCGCTCGGCAAACGCCCTGGCAGCGGCGGTGACGCCGGCCGCATGACCGCCCGTCACGACCGTCACCCTGACCACCGGCGCCGCGAAGGCCGCCCTCAGGGCGCCGTCGATCAGCACCCCGTCATTCCAGGGCGCCAGCAGCTTGGGCCCACCGAACCGGCGGCTCAGTCCCGCCGCCAGAACCAGCGCCTGCCACGCATCGCCTTTCACCCCCCCTGTCACCATCGCCCCATCGCGCCTATTCTTGATCCCGGATGACACCCTACGACGCCCCACCCGCGCAAGCGACCGCCCCCGGCGCCCTGGTTGACGACCAGCCCCTGCTCGACGCCTTCGCGCGCCGGGTCTCCTACCTGCGGGTGTCGGTAACCGACCGCTGTGACCTGCGCTGCGTCTACTGCATGGCCGAGCGGATGGTCTTTCTTCCGAAGGCCGAGGTGCTCAGCCTGGAGGAACTCGACCGCGTCGCCTCGGTCTTCATCGGCCTCGGCGTCAGGAAGCTGCGCCTGACCGGCGGCGAGCCCCTGGTCCGCAAGGGCTTTATGGAGCTGGTGCGGGGCCTGTCGCGCCATCTGAAAAGCGGTGCGCTGCAGGAACTGACCCTGACCACCAACGGCACCCGCCTGGCCCACCATGCCGCCGAACTGGCCGACCTCGGCGTGGGCCGTATCAACGTCTCGCTCGACACCCTGAAACCCGACCTCTTCCGCACCCTGACGCGCGGCGGCGATCTGGCCCAGGTGATGGCCGGCCTCGAGGCCGCCCGCGCCGCCGGCATCGCTCTGAAGATCAACACCGTCGCCCTGGCCCGCGACAACGCCGCCGAAATCCCGGCCCTGATCCGGTGGGCCCACGGCGACGGCATGGACCTGACCCTGATCGAGACCATGCCGATGGGC
Source organism: Caulobacter sp. (assembly GCA_032122215.1). Taxonomy (GTDB): domain Bacteria; phylum Pseudomonadota; class Alphaproteobacteria; order Caulobacterales; family Caulobacteraceae; genus Caulobacter. Next base: position 274 of record JAUMCZ010000019.1, on the reverse strand, counting down.
GAGATCGAGGCCGACCGCACCGACCAGTACCTGTCCCTGAAAGCCGTCCGGGAAGAGCTGGCCAGCTACTGGACCCTCGAAGACCTGCCGCTGTCGACCGGCGGCCCGGCCCGCTATGTGCGCATCGTCGAGACCGGCGGGCGCCTGGGCCTCATCACCCCGCTCAGCCACAATTTCTGCGAGGCCTGCAACCGCGTCCGCCTGACCTGCACCGGCACCCTGCACACCTGCCTGGGCCAGGACGACGCCACCGACCTGCGGGCCGTGATGCGGG
>JAUMCZ010000018.1:0-34204 GCA_032122215.1 Caulobacter sp. | reverse complement strand
GCGCCTTTGAAACCCTGAAGGGCCTCGGCCTGACCTTCGTCACCGCCGACGGGACGGGCGAGGGGGCCATTCCGCTGTCGGCCCTGACCGACACGAAAGCCGGTCCCGCCGTCGACGCGGCGCGCGAGACCCTGAACCACGACACGGTCGCCAAATACCTGTTCACCTCCGGCTCGACCGGCATGCCCAAGGCGGCGCCCCAGACCTTCGGCATGATGGCCGGGGTGATCGCCGGCCAGGACGGCCTGCGCAGCGAGGACCCCGATCCCGACCAGGTCTCCGAGAGCCTGGAATGGATGCCCTGGAGCCATATCAGCGCCGGCAACATCAGCTTCAACGGCGTCCTCTGGGCCGGCGGCACCGTCTATCTCGACGAGGGCAAACCGCTGCCCGGCATGTTCGAGACGACGATCAAGAACCTCTATGAGGTCTCGCCCGTGGTGTTCGGTTCGGCCCCCATCGCCTTCGGCATGCTGGCCGACGCCATGGAGAAGGACCCGGTGCTGCGCAAATCCTTCTTCAGGAACATGCGCTACATGGGCTACGGCGGCGCGACGCTGAGCAACGACGTCAACGAGCGGCTGCAGGCCCTGGCCATCGCCGAAACCGGCAAGCGCATGCCGCTGACCACCATGTACGGCGCCACCGAGACGCAAGGCATCACCGTCACCCACTGGGCCACCGAGACGGTCGGCCTCGTTGGTCTGCCGCTGCCCGGCATCACCCTGAAGCTGGTGCCCAACGGCTCCAAGCTGGAGGTGCGGGTCAAGGGCCCGACGGTGACGCGCGGCTATCTGGGCGATCCTGAGAAGACCGCCGCCGCCTTCGACGAGGAAGGCTTCTATAAGCTGGGCGACGCCGCCAAATTCATCGACGACAACGACCCGGCCCAGGGCCTGATGTTCGACGGCCGCGTCACCGAGGACTTCAAGCTCGACAGCGGCACCTGGGTGTCGGTCGGCACCCTGCGGCCCGAGATCGTCGCCGCCTGCAGCCCGTGGATCCTGGATGCGGTGATTGCCGGCCAGGACAAGCCTTTCATCGGGGCTCTCGTGTGGCCGTCGATGGCCGGGATGCAGACGCTGATGGCTGACGAGGGGCCGGGCACGCCGATCGAGAAGCTGACGGCCATCCTTGCCGAGAAGCTGGCCGCCTTCAACGCCACGGCCGGGGGCCTCTCGCGCCGCATCGGTCGCTTCACCATCATGACCGAGCCGCCGTCCATCGACGCCGGCGAAATTACCGACAAGGGCTATGTGAACCAGCGCGCCACGCTGGACCGCCGCGCCGAGTTGGTGAAGGCGCTGTACGGGGATGGTTCGGCCGCCGGCGTGGTTTCGCTCTGACTTTCCCTTCCGGCGCTGCCCTCATCCGACCCCCTTCGGGGGCCACCTTCTCCCGACAAGCGGGAGAAGGAACTGAACGGAGTTACCCATGAGCCTCGACCCCCATTTCCGCGCCATGCTCGACGCCGCCGCCGCCATCGAGATGCCGCCGCTGGCCACCCTGCCGCCCGAGATGATCCGCATGGGCTACGTCGCCCAGCGGGCCGGTCTCGACGCCGGCGCGCCGAAGGACCTCACGGTCAGCGACATTCAGGTCGATGGCGGCGCCGGCCCCCTGAAGGCCCGGCTCTATGTCCCCAAGGATGCGCCGGCCACCACCGGCGCCCTGGTCTATTTCCACGGCGGCGGCTTCGTCATCGGCGACCTCGAGACCCACGACGACTTCATGCGCCGGCTCTGCGCGGCGTCGGGCGTTCGCGTACTGGCCGTCGACTATCGCCTGGCCCCGGAGCATCCCTTCCCGGCCGCCCATGACGACGCCCTGGCCGCCACCAAGTGGACCTTCGACCACGCCGCCGAGATCGGCGTCGATCCGGCCCGCATCGCCGTCGGCGGCTGCAGCGCCGGTGGCAACCTCGCCGCCTGCATGGCCCTCGAACTGCGGGGCGACCCCAAGTACAGGCTGGCGTTCCAGCTGCTGCTCTACCCGGCCACGGCGATGGAGCAGGAGACCCAATCCCGCAAGGATCTGGCCACCGGCTACGTCCTGACCGCCGAGGTGATGACGTGGTTCGCCGGCCACTTCGCCGCCATCGGCCATCCGAACGCCCGCCGCGCCGAACCGGCCCATGTGGAGGATCTGTCAGGCCTGCCGGCGGCCCTGACCATCACAGCCGGCTTCGATCCCCTGAAGGACGAGGGCAAGGCCTATGCCGGGCGCATGGCCGCCGCCGGCGTGAAGTCCGAGCACATCGAGTACCCCTCCTTCGTCCATGACTTCTTCATCATGGCCAGCGTCTCGCCGCCGGTGGTGGACGCCATCGAGGACACGGCGGCCAAGCTGAAGGCGGCGCTGGGGTAGCGTCCGGGTCCTCCCCCATCGGGGGTGGGGGACCATTGCGCAGAAATGGGGGTGGGGGTCCCCACCGACGGTCAGGTCAGCGTGTCCGTGACCTGCAGCGGTGACCCCCTCCGTCAGCGGCTGCGCCGCTGCCACCTCCCCCGAGAGGGGGAGGATCTGCTCAATCCCAACATGACAGGAGATTCACAAAATCTCGCTTGACGGCAATGTACTCTAAAACGCAAAGTGCATTGCAGAAGGCGGGACGGTCCCGCCACGGGAGCAGACCAATGACCTTCAAGACCCTGATGATCGCCGGCGCCCTCGGCGCCTCCCTGATGGCCGGTTCGGCCTTCGCGGCTGACGTCGCCGTCACCCTGACCGGCGTCAAGGCCGATGGCGGCACCATGCTGGTGTCCCTGCAGACCAAGGACCAGTTCATGAAGCCCATGGGCGCCAAGGGCGCCATGGGCCCGGCCACGCCCGGCACCATGATGCTCAACATCGAGGACGTGGAGCCCGGCGACTACGCCGTCATGGTCATGCATGACTCCGACAGCAACTGGAATCTGACCATGAAGGACGGCAAGCCCGCCGAAGGCCTGGGCGCCTCCGGCCCCAAGGGCGCCAGCACCTTCGAGGCCATGAAGGTCACCGTGCCGGCCTCCGGCGCCGCCGTCAGCATCGCCCTCGACTATCCTCAGTAAGCAGAGCAGAGCGGAGCGCGGGGCAATGAAACGGGCGATCTGGACGGCGATGGCGGTGGCGGCGGGACTGGCGTTGGTCGGTCCCGCGACGGCCAAAGGCGACGAAACCCTGCGCTTCACCGGCGCCCTGTGGTGGACTCCGGAGGGCTTCGTCCCCGGCGACCACTATGTGCGCGGCGGCGTCTTCGTGAAGCCGACCCCGCGCGCCCGGACGGTTGATCTCAACGGCGCCTACGTCGTCCCGCCCTTCGGCGAGGCGCACAACCACAACATCGACGCGCCCCAGATGGCCCGGATGGTCAGCGATCAGTACCTGGCCAACGGCGTCTTCTATGTGAAGAACCCCAACAGCCGCAGCGCCTTCACCGCCCAGACCCGCGCCTTGCTGAACCGGCAGGACACGGTGGATGCGAAGTTCTCGATGGGCGGCCTGACGGGGGAGGGCGGCCATCCGATCCGGCTCTACGGCTTCCTGTCGCGCTTTACCGGCAAGGAGCAACCGGGCGAGGCCTTCGAGGGCGACGCCTTCCACACCGTGCGCACCGCGGCCGACATCGAGCCCGCCCTGGCGAAGCTCCAGGCCCAGGGCGCGGAGTTCGTGAAGACCTACCTGCTGCATTCGGAGCATCACGAGCAGCGCAAGACCGACAAGGGTCAGTACGGCATGCGCGGCCTGGATCCCAGGCTCTACCCGGCCATCATCAAGGCGGCCCACCGGCGCGGCCTGAAGGTCAGTGTCCACATCGAGACCGCCGCCGACTTCCGCCTGGCCGTGGCCAGCGGCGTCGACGAGATCAACCACCTGCCGGGCTACATGTGGGAGGCCGGCGACAACGGCGACGCCTATCGTCTGACGCCCCAGGACGCGCGCGATGCGGCCCGGTCCGGCGTGGTGGTGGTGACGACCACGGTGGTTACCGAGAACCTCAACATGCCCCGCGCCCGCAAGGGCCCGATCAAGGCCCTCCAGACCGCCAACCTCAGGCTGCTCAGGGCGGCCGGGGTCAAGCTGGCCATCGGCTCGGACAACTACATGCAGACCTCGCGCAGCGAGATCGACAACCTTGCGGCCATGAAGGTGTTCGACACGCCCACCCTGCTGCGCCTGTGGATCGAGACGCCGAAGGTGTCGATCTTCCCGGGCCGCCCCCTCTCCTGCCTGGCCGTCGGCTGCGAGGCCGACTTCCTGGCCCTGGGCGCCGATCCCAGCAAGGATCTGGCGGCGACCAGGAACATCACCGCCGCCTGGAAAGATGGCCGGCCGCTGACCCTTGTCCCGGCGGGCGCCACAGTGATGCCCGGCGGCCCCATGGGCGGCGGGCACGTTCACTAGCAAGAGGGGGCATATTGAATTCTGTGAATTCAATGGGCCCCGGTTTCCTCAAAACCCCTTGGCGACCCCCTCGCGGCGGGGATCGGCGCCGCCTTCGAGACGGCCACCCTCGCGGACGATCACCCCGTGCAGGCCGCTGTTCTCGCCGCCGTTCGACTTCAGGGTCAGGCCCTTCGCGGCCATCCCTTCGACCACGCCTGGAGCGAACCGGTCGGCTTCGCCACTGACGTTCGGGCCCCGGGCGATGAGGTTGGGCAGGTCGATCGCCTGTTGCATGGTCAGGTCCCAGTCGAGAACGCCGACCAGGACCTTGAGGTTGTAGGACAGGATCGACGGACCACCCGGGCTGCCCAGGGCGGCGACGAAGCGGCCCTGACGGTCCAGGACGATGACCGGGGCCATCGACGAGCGCGGCCGCTTGCCGGGGGCCACGGCGTTGGCGGCCGGGACGCCATCCGTGCCTTCCGGCGCGAAGTTGAAGTCGGTCATCTGGTTGTTCAGGAAAAAGCCGCCGACCATCCGGCCCGAGCCAAGGATGCTCTCGACCGTGGTGGTCATCGAGACCGCATCGCCCTTGGCGTCGACGATGACCAGGTGGGAGGTGCCGCTGGGCTCCCGGGTTTTGTCCGGCCCGCGCCTGGCGGCGCCCGGCGGAACGCCCGCCCCGGGCGGCGGTCCGAAGCGGTCGGTGATCAGCTTGGCGCGCTCATCGACATACCCCTCATTCAAAAGGCCCTTGACCGGCACGGAGACGAAGTCGGGATCGCCGATGTAGCGGTCACGGTCGGCGTACATCAGCCGCTCGGCCTGGGCGATCTGCAGCCAGGCGACCGGATCGGTCGGCCCCCGGCTGGCGATGTCGGTGCGCTCGAGAAGCTCCAGCGCCTGCAGCAGCACCACGCCGCTGGAGGCCGGCTGGGCGGTGCAGACCTGATAGCCCCGGTAGTCGGTGCAGACCGGCTTCTTCTTCAGGGGCCTGTAGCCGGCCAGATCAGCGGTGGTCAGGGCGCCGGGGATCGGCCCCTCGGCCACCTTGGCGGCGATCGCCTGAGCCACCGGGCCCTTGAGCAGGCCGTCCGGCCCCTCGGCGGCGATGCGGCGGACCGTGTCGGCGTAGGCCGGGTTCTTCAGGGTGTCGCCGGCGACATAACGCTTGCCGTCCGCCCGGGTGAAGTAGGCGGTGGCGTCCGGCGTCTTCGATTGCGGATAGACCGAGGTGATCATGCCGGCCAGCCGCGGGCTGACGGTGAAGCCGTCCGTCGCCAGCCGTTCGGCATCACCGAACAGGCTGCTCCAGGGCAGGGCGCCATGGTCCTTCTGGGCCTGGTGCAGCATGGCGATGGCCCCCGGCGCGCCGGTGGACCGGCCGCTGAGTACGGCCTGGATGAAGCTTATCGGCTTGCCGTCCGGACCCAGGAACATCTTCGGATCGGCTCCGGCCGGGGCCGTCTCCCGTCCGTCATAGGTGGTCACCGCCCTGGTCCCGGCGTCGTAGTGGACCAGGAAGGCGCCGCCCCCCAGGCCGCTCGACTGCGGCTCGACCAGGCCCAGCACCGCCTGAACGGCCACGGCCGCATCGACGGCGCTGCCGCCGCGCCGCAGCACATTCAGGCCTGCCTCGACGGCCAGCGGGTTGGCGGCGGCGACCATCACCTGGCCACTGGCCAGGGTGGGTTGGGGTTTCGCCGCAAAGGTCGAACAGCCCGACAGCAACAGGGACAGGGCCGTGACGGCGGCGATCAGGGGACGCATGTCTTCTCCAGCAGCGGGAGGCTCACCATAACGGCGCCGCCATGGACAACAACGGTCCGGCAGGCGATTAAACCGCTCCAGCCCCCGGAGTTCCGATGACCGCTCGCCCCGGACCGCGCAACAGCCTGACCGATGTGCCTGGCCTGAAAGTCGGACAGGCGCATGACGAACGGGTTCGCACCGGCGTCACCGTCGTCCTGCCCGACGAGCGCGTCGTCTGCGCCGTCGATGTGCGCGGCGGCGGCCCGGGCACCCGGGAAACAGACGCCCTCAACCCCGAGAACCTGATCGGCGCCATGGTCGACGCCGTCGTTCTCTCCGGCGGCTCGATGTACGGTCTTGCCGCCGCCGACGGCGTCGCCGCCTGGCTGGGCGCCAACGGCCGGGGCTATCCCGTCTCCCAGAACCCCGATGTGCCCCGCGCGCCCATCGTGCCGGCCGCCATCCTGTTCGACATGGCCAACGGGGGGGACAAGGCCTGGGGACTGGAGCCGCCCTACCGGCGCCTCGGCATCGAGGCCGCCCAGGCCGTCGGCCTCGACATTGCGCTGGGCACCGCCGGCTGCGCCTACGGCGCCAAGGCCGGCGGCTGGAAGGGCGGCACGGGAAGCGCCAGCATCGTCACCGACGACGGCCTGGTCGTCGCCGCCATCGCCGGGGTCAATTCCTTTGGCTCCGTCACCGCCGGCGATGACCGCACCTTCTGGGCGACCCCCTTCGAACTGGACGGCGAGTTCGGTGGGCTGGGGTCAGGGGGCCTGAAGTCCGATGCCGATCACTGGAACATGGCCAAGGCCAGCCCGGGGCTCCGCCAGAACACGACCATTGCCGTGGTCGCCACGAACGCAGTCCTGACCCCCGGGGATGCGAAACGGGTCGCCATCATGGCCCAAGACGGTCTGGCCCGCGCCATCCGCCCGGCCCACGCTCCCTTCGACGGCGACATCGTCTTCGCCCTTTCGACCGCCCGGCGCCCGCTGGACGAGCCCGCCCCCATGGCCGTCGCCCGCATCGGCGCCCTGGCCGCCGACGTCCTGGCGCGGGCCATCGCCCGGGGCGTCTATGAGGCGACCAGCTGGCCCGGCAGCGACATTCCGGCCTGGAAGAACGGCCTGTAAAAAAACCGCTTCGACCCGCTTGCCTTTCCAATCCCCCGCGACTAGGTTCCGCGCCCTCGCCGGACCCCTAGACGGGCCCAGCGAAGTGCGCGCCCGTAGCTCAGCTGGATAGAGCATCAGACTACGAATCTGAGGGTCGGACGTTCGAATCGTTCCGGGCGCGCCATTTTCTCCCAGACCACCAGGCCGTGTCAGGCCGCCTTGGCCGCAAGGTCATCCGGCCCGGAGCCGACAGGCCTTCGGCCTGCATCCTGGTCATCACATTGGCTCGATAGATCTCGACGGCGCCCTCTTCCATCAGCACTCGGGTCGTCGATGATCAGCTGTCGATGCGGGCCTTGATCCGCGCCGCCCTCCAGCAGATCGGCATAGCCAATGTTCGTGAAGCCGGTGATGGCGAGGACGGACTTCGCGCCCTGGCGGCGCGTCCGGCTCCTCTGGTCATCGCCGACGACAACATGCCCGGGCTCGACGGACCTGGCCTGCCGAGAGCGGTTCGGTCCCGGGAGTCGCTGAAAAGCGTGGCCTTCATCATGCTGACCGGCCGGGCCGAAATCGGCCTGATCGTCCGGGCTCGGCAATTCGGCGTCAATAACTAGCTGATAAAGCGTTCAGCACGCTGACCCTCAAGACCAAAATCTTGGAAGTGTTCGGTGTGCTCATAATGAGTATTGTGGAGGTCCGGAAGACTATCGTGCAGGGTGAGCAACTGGTCACGAAAGATGTGCGGGTGGTGGTGTCGACCATCCTCGGCTCCTGTGTGGCTGCCTGCCTGCGCGACCCTTTCACCGGTGTCGGCGGCATGAACCATGTCCTGTTTCCCGGCTCACAGCCGAGGCGGCATGGCGCCCACGCCATGGCGCCGTTGATCAACGACCTGCTGGCCAGGGGGGAGCGGCGCGAACGCATGCCGAAGGGCATGACAGACATCGGCGTGCAGAACAGCGCCTTCGCCCTGCAGTTCCTGAGCGACAAGGCCTCCTGATCGCAATGGCCACCAGTTCTTCCTCACGCGGCAACGTCAACCTCAAGAGCACCGTGGTGCTGCTGGTCGACAGCAACAGCATGGGCATGGATATCCTTGTCCAGATTCTGGTGGGGTTCGGCGTCAAGACGTTCCATCGGGCCGACAGCATCGAAGCGGCGCAGTCTTTGATCGGCTCCACGGAAATGGATCTGGTGATCGTGTCTGGCGTGCTGGGCGAAGCGGACGGCTGCGAGCTGGTCGAGTGGCTGCGCCGCGAGGCCCCCGCGCCGAACCGCTATGCGCCGGTGCTGCTGGTGACGCCGCACACCCAGATGTCCCGCGTGGCGCGGGCGCGCGATTGCGGCGCCCATATTGTCGTCGCCAAGCCGCTGACGCCGATGGTTGTGCTCGAGCGCATCCTCTGGACGGCCCGCGTCAAGCGGCCGTTTGTTTCGTCCGCCGGCTATTGCGGTCCGGATCGTCGCTTCAAGTTCACCGGGCCGCCCAAGGGCATGAGCGGTCGCCGGTCCGATGATCTGGACGAGGAGATCGGCGAAGCCGTCGCCCCCAACATGTCTCAGGAACAGATTGACGCCCTCATGCAGCCGCAGAAAATTTCGCTATGAGCGCCGTTCAATTCCACTTCCCGCCGAACAAACTGGCCGCGAAGCTTCGGGCCGCTGGCGGCAAGCCGATCGCTGAAGCGCTCAAGGAAGCGCAGGCCGGCCTGGACTCCATCGCGCCGGCCTGCCTGATCGCCATCGACGAGGTGATGATCGAGATCGCGTCGGCGCATTCCGCGCTCCCGGCGGTGTTCAGCGCCGACGCCCTGAGGCGGCTGTATGCCGCCACCAACCGCCTTATCGGACTGGGCAGTGTCGCCGCCCTGCCGGATATCGACCGGGCCGCCTACAGCCTGTGCGATCTGCTTGACCGGATGATCGAGGCCGGGCGGCAGGAGCAGGCCTCCATCCTTGTCCACATCCAGGCCATCACCCTGCTGCGCCGACCCGAACTTCTGGGCGGGGCCGCCGGCGTCAACGCCATCCTGAAGGGTCTCAAGCAGGTCTGCGATCGCTTCGGCGGCGAGCCCGAAGTCGCCAACTGACGACGCGGGTCCGGCGCTTCGCTAGCCCAGGAACGGAAACGACGAGACGCTCTTCACCGATTCCTCGACCAGGGGTGTGCGGTTGATCGGCGCCGCCGCCCGCTGCGGGCATTGGCGGCGTTCGCAGATCCGGCAGGCGGGGCCCACCTCCACCACCGCCGGAGCGACCATGTCGAGGCCCCTGGCGTAGGTCAGTTTGACAGCATGCTTGAGCTCGCAACCCAGCCCGATGGCGAGGTCGTCCTCCAGTCCCCCGAGCAGGCCGGCGACGCGCCGCACGGTGCGTGACAGGGTGAAGTAGCGTCCGCCGTCGGGGGTCTCGATGACCTGGGTGACGATGCGGCCCGGAGTCTTGAAGCTGTCGTGGACATTCCAGCGAGGACAGGTGCCGCCGAACCGCGAGAAGGGGAACGGGCCGCTGGCGTAGCGTTTGGAGATATTGCCCGCCGCGTCGACCCGGAGCATGAAGAAGGGGATGCCGCGGGCGCCGCTGCGGGCCAGGGTGGTCATCCGCTGGGCCGCCTGCTCGAACGAGACGCCGAAGCCGGCGCGGACCCGTTCGATGTCGTAGCCGGTCTCTTCCAGGGCGGCGAGGAACTTGCCGTAGGGCATCATCATCGCCCCGGCGACGTAGTTGCCAAGAAAGACCTTCAGCTGCTGGCGCGTGGCGCGATCGGGCGGACTGAAGCGGTCGGCGATCTGGCTGATGGCCTCGCCGTGGATCAGCAGACCCAGCTGATAGGCCATGGCGAAGGTGCGGCTGGCCGGGGCGAGGGTCTCGGCGATCAGCAGCTGCTTGCGGTGCTGGTCATACCGGCGCAGCGTCCCGCTCATCACCTCCGCCGGCATGACCCGCACCTTGACGCCGCACTGGTGCAGCAGCCCTTCGCGCAGCGAGGGGGCGAGGTCGCGCTGGTCGGCCTTGATCTCGGCCAGCAGGCCCTCGGCCAGGGTTTCGAGGTCGGGGAAGTGGTTGCGCTGGGCGCTGACCAGGTCGCGCACCCAGTCGGTCGGGGTCGTGTGGCTGGCCGGCGACAGGTCGTCGCGCCCTTCGAAGGCGGCCAGGTCGATGAGGTTCCCGCGATCAAGATAGGCGCGGTAGAGCCGAACGAAGGCTTCGGCCAGGCTTGGCGACAGTTCCGCCACTTCCGCCGTTTCGTGCCGGTTGATGGCGAGGTCGGCGAACAGGCGGTCGGTCAGCACCTCGTCGAGGCCGGCTCCGCCGCCGTCCTCGTCGGCCGACAGGCTGCGCAGGTCGAGGTCGTAGGCATCAGCCAGCCGCAGCAGCACCTGGGCCGTCACCGGCCGCTGGTTGCGCTCCAGCAGGTTCAGATAGCTGGGCGAGACCTTCAGCTGCTCGGCCATGGCCGCCTGGGTCGCGCCGAGATCGCGCCTGAGCCGCTTGAGGCGGCCGCCGAGGAAGAGTTTCTTGTCCGACATCGCTCAGTCACGTTGTCACAAATTTACAGACACGACAATGTCAATTTACGACAAATCGTCTTCAATAGGTTCGCCTCTTCGCCGGGGCTGTCGTTAGGTCGCTCCCAACGAGCCACCTTCCAGTTCCGGACGAGACCATGACCCGCAAGACCTACGCCGAGCACCGCGACACCCTCCTCCGCCGTTACCCCAGCGGACAGACCTCGGGCGGCGTGGCCATCGACGACATCATCCAGCTGAAGATGCAGAACACCTTCAACACCCACCTGGATATCGCCCGTGACATGGCCGGGGTGATGCGGGCCGACATGGCCGCCTACGACCTCGACAGCTCGAAGTTCACCCAGTCGCTGGGCTGCTGGTCGGGCTTCCACGCCCAGCAGATGATCAAGTCGGTCAAGCGCCTGCGCGGCACGACCAAGGGCGCCTACGTCTACCTGTCGGGCTGGATGGTCGCCGGCCTGCGCAACCGCTGGGGCCACCTGCCGGACCAGTCGATGCACGAGAAGACCGCCGTCGTCGAACTGATCGAGGAGATCTACGTCTCCCTGCGCCAGGCTGACGAAGTGGCCATCAACGACCTGTTCAAGATCCTGCGCGACGCCCGCAAGGCCGGCGACACCGCCGCCGAGACCGCCGCCATCACGGCGATCGACACCTTCGAGACCCACGTCGTGCCGATCATTGCCGACATCGACGCCGGCTTCGGCAATGAGAACGCCACCTACCTGCTGGCCAAGGAAATGATCAAGGCCGGCGCCTGCTGCCTGCAGATCGAGAACCAGGTCTCCGACGCCAAGCAGTGCGGCCACCAGGACGGCAAGGTCACCGTGCCGCGTGAAGACTTCATCGAAAAGCTGCGCGCCTGTCGCCTGGCCTTCGAGGAACTGGGCGTCGACGAGGGCGTCATCGTCGCCCGCACCGACAGCCTGGGCGCCGGCCTGACCCAGAAGGTCCCGGTCAGCCGTGAACCCGGCGATCTCGCCTCCGACTACATCAAGTGGCTGAAGACCGAGGTCATCACCCAGGACAACCCGATCCAGGACGGCGAGCTGGCCCTCTACCAGGGCGGTGAGTTCGTCAAACCGGTCCGCATGCCCAACGGCCTGTTCGCCTTCCAGGAAAACACCGGCCGCCAGCGCGTGATCGAGGACTGCATCGCTTCGCTGACGCAAGGCGGCGCCGACCTGCTGTGGATCGAGACCGACACCCCCAACGTCGACGAGATCGCCGCGATGGTGAACGAGGTCCGCAAGGTCGTGCCGAACGCCAAGCTGACCTACAACAACAGCCCCTCGTTCAACTGGACCCTCAACCTGCGCGGCCAGGTCCGCAAGGAATGGATCGCCAGCGGCAAGTGCGCCGAGGACACCTACCCCGAAGGCATCAAGCTGATGTCGGCCGACCTCGACACCGACGAACTGGGTCTCGAGACCGACCGCCGTCTGGCCAGCTTCCAGGCCGACATCTCGGCCCGCGCCGGTGTGTTCCACAACCTGATCACCCTGCCGACCTTCCACCTGACCGCCAAGTCGATGGATGAGCTGTCCAGAGGCTACTTCGGCGACGACCGCATGAAGGCCTACGTGAACACGGTGCAGCGCGAGGAAATCCGTCGCGGCGTCTCGGCCGTGAAGCACCAGCACGAAGTCGGCTCCGACCTCGGCGACACCTTCAAGGAGATGGTCGCCGGCGAGCGCGCCCTGAAGGCCGGCGGCCACGCCAACACCATGAACCAGTTCGCAGCGGCCTAAGGGCCTTCAAGACAGGGAGACGACGATGACCAAGCAGCCCGCCTTCACCCCGGCCGCCATGCCGGACTCCACCAACCGCGAACGCGCCATCGAGCGCATCGCCGAAGCCTCGCACCGCCTCAACGAGGCCGTGCGCCGGGCCCTGGACGCCGGCTATTCGGTCGAACTGGTCCGCGCCTCGCGCTGCCACGACGGCTCCGGCAACTGGGGCGACCAGATCGTCCCGACGATCCGGGAAAAGGAAGTGGCTTCGGCCTAGACTGAAACCTCTCCCTTCCCCCTCGAGGGGGGAAGGGTCGGGGATGGGGGTGTTCGCACCGGCCCATCGGCGAAGGTCAAAGAGGGCGCAGACGCCACGCGCGCCCTTCCACTCAAATCGAGCGAACACCCCCACCCAACCCTCCCCCCTTGAGGGGGAGGGCTTTTCCGCACGGACCTCCCCCATGCCCCTCGACACCGCCGCCAACATCCAGATCACCGGTCCCGTCGAGGGCCGCGCCGTCGAGATTCTCACCCCCGAGGCCCTGGCCTTCGTCGCCGACCTGCACCGCACCTTCGACGGCCGCCGCCGCGAACTGCTCAGCCTGCGCAAGGTCCGCCAGGCCGCCTTCGACGCCGGCGCCCTGCCGGACTTCCTGCCGGAAACCGCCGCCATCCGCGCCGCCGACTGGACGGTCGCCCCGATCCCGGCCGACCTGCAGGACCGCCGCGTGGAGATCACCGGCCCCGTCGATCGCAAGATGATCATCAACGCCCTCAACAGCGGGGCGCGCGTGTTCATGGCCGACTTCGAGGACGCGACCGCCCCGACCTGGGCCAACCTCATCGAAGGGCAGGTCAACCTGAAGGACCGCTGGGCCGGCCAGTTGACCCATACGGACGCGAAGTCCGGCAAGTCCTACGCCCTCGGCCCCAACCCCGCCGTCCTGGTCATCCGCCCGCGCGGCTGGCACCTGCCCGAGCGCCACCTGCAGATCGACGGCGAGACGATCAGCGGCTCGCTGTTCGACTTCGGCCTCTACCTCTTCCACAACGCCAGGGCGGCGCTGGGCCAGGGCTCCGGTCCCTACTTCTACCTGCCCAAGCTGGAGAGCCATCTGGAAGCCCGGCTGTGGAACGACGTCTTCGTCCGCGCCCAGGCGATGCTTGGCCTGCCCAACGGGACGATCAAGGCCACTGTCCTGATCGAGACCATCCCCGCCGCCTTCGAGATGGACGAGATCCTCTACGAACTGCGCGACCACATGGCCGGCCTCAACTGCGGCCGTTGGGACTACATCTTCTCGGTCATCAAGCGACTGGGCGCCAACCCCGCCTTCCTGACCCCCAACCGTTCGGCCATGGTCATGGGCCAGGCCTTCCTCGGCGCCTATTCCCTGAAGCTGATCCAGACCTGTCACCGGCGCGGCGCCTTCGCGATGGGCGGCATGGCGGCGCAAATTCCGGTCAAGGGCGATCCGGCCGCCAACGACGCCGCCTTCGCCCGGGTACGGGCCGACAAGGAACGCGAAGCCGGCGCCGGCCATGACGGCACCTGGGTGGCCCACCCCGATCTGGTGCCGGTGGCCATGGACGTCTTCGACCGCCTGATGCCGACCCCCAACCAGCTGGACCGCAAGCTGGCGGACCTGCAGATCACCCAAGCCCAGATGCTCGAACTGCACCAGGGCGGGCGCACGGAAGAGGGCGTGCGCGAGAACATCCGCGTCGGCATCCGCTACACCCAGGCCTGGATCGAGGGCCGGGGCGCCGTGCCGCTCTACAACCTGATGGAAGACGCCGCGACGGCGGAGATCTGCCGCACCCAGCTGTGGCAGTGGGTGCGCCAGGAAGCGGCCCTCGACGACGGCCGCGACCTGACCTCCCAGCTGTTCGTCAGCCTGCTGACCGAGGAGATGGCGTCCCTCCGCCGCGACTTCCCCTCGCCCCGGCTGGAAGAGGCGGCCCAGCTGTTCGTGCAGATGGTGCTGAGCGACACGCTCGAAGAGTTCCTGACGCTGCCGGCCTATCAACTGATCGATTGAGCGGCGTCGTAGAAGGCGAGGCCGCGGTCAGAGATCGCCTCCCTGTCGACAGGCGTGATTCCGCACCCGACTTCTCCTACAGTCCGCCCATGTGGCGGGACTGGAAGCGGCTGCTGATCTACGGGGCGGTGCTGGGGGCGGGGACCCTTGCGCTGCAGTGGATGGACTATGGCCGCCTGGCCCGCGCCCATTCGACCGACTTCTACATCCTGCTGACCGCGATCGGCTTCCTGGCGCTCGGGGTCTGGGTCGGGGCCCGGGTGCTGGGCGGGCCAAGGCCGGCCTCCTTTGACGGCAATCCTCAGGCCCAGGAGGCCCTCGGCATCAGCCCCCGTGAACTGGCGGTGCTGAAGGAACTGGCCGCCGGCCATTCCAACAAGGAGATCGCCGACCGCCTGCACGTCTCGCCCAACACGGTGAAGACCCACATCGCCCGGCTGTTCGAGAAGCTGGACGCCCGGCGCCGCACGGACGCCATCGCCCGGGCCCGCGAACTCGGGCTGTTGCCCTAGAGCGCGTTCCGATAAGTGGGAACCGGTTATCGGATCAAACGCGCGACCACAAAGACGCTAGAGCGGCCGATTTGATTCCATCAAATCGGGTCCCGCTCTAGGCCGTTTCAGGCGAAGCTTTTGGGGTGATGAGGCGAAAATCACCCGTTCGGGCGATTGGCCTGCGCCATTTCCTCCGCCCTCCTGCGGGCCTAACGTCCAATCTGGGGGGAGGCTCTCAATGCTTCGCAAGATTCTGTTCTTCGGTGTCGTCGGCGGTGTGATCGTCGGCGCGCCCATGCTGGCCCTGACGGCCCTCGGCGGCGGCCAGGCCCTTTACCAGGGCGGTGAGATCCTCGGATTCGCCACCATGCTGATCGCCTTCAGTACGGTGTTCATCGCCATCAAGCGCCAGCGGGATGTCGATGGCGGCGGCGTCATCCGCTTCTGGCCGGCGGTCGGCCTCGGCCTCGGCATCAGCCTGGTGGCCAGCCTCTTCTACGTGGTGTCCTGGGAACTGACCCAGATGATCGGCAACGCCGACTTCTGGACCGTCTACGCCGAAGGGACCATCGGCAAGCTCAAGGCCGACGGCGCCTCGCCGGAGAAGATCGCCACCGTCACCGCCGAGATGGCCAGATGGGCAGAGCTCTACAGGAATCCGCTCATCCGCATCCCGATCACCTTCAGCGAGGTCCTGCCCATCGGCGTGCTGGTCACCGGCGTCTCGGCGGCCCTGCTGCGCAACAGCCGCTTCCTGCCGGCCCGGGCGGCGGCCTGACCGGCAAACCAAAGTCCGGGATTGTGCGTATCTTGCGGGTAACTCCAAAGGATACGCCCATGTTTCGACCCCTCCGGCTGGCGGCCTTCGCCCTGCTGGCCCTGCTGATCCCGGCCGCCGTCATGGCAAAGCCCCTGCCGAAGACGGAGGTGGCGGTCTTCGCCGGCGGCTGCTTCTGGTGCATGGAAAACGACATGCGCGGCATTCCGGGGGTGATCAAGGTCGAGTCCGGCTACACCGGCGGCCATCTGAAGAACCCGACCTATCGTGATGTGACCAGCGAGACGTCGGGCCACTACGAAGCGGTCCGGGTAACCTACGACCCGGCTCGCCTCCAATACGACTTCCTGCTCTACCGCTACTGGAAGCTGGTCGATCCGACCGACACCGGCGGCCAGTTCTGCGACCGTGGCCCCTCCTACCGGCCGGCGGTGTTTGTCGCCAATGCCGCGCAGCGGGGGCTTGCCGAGACGTCCCGGGCGGCGGCGGCCAAGCGGCTGAAGCGGGGCAGGATGGCGACGCCGATCCTCGACCTCGGCGTCTTCTGGCCGGCCGAGGCCTATCACCGCGACTACGCCAGGCGGAACGCCGCCGACTACTACGCCTATCGCGCCGCCTGTGGCCGTGACGCGAAACTGCGGGCGGTGTGGGGCAGGTAGCGGCCACGCAAAAGGGGCGGACGCTCGCGCGCCCGCCCCCTGTCGTCGCTAGGCTGAGAACGCCTACTTGGTGACCGGCTTGGCCGGCTTCAGCTTCGAGGCGAACTTTTCAAAGGTCGCCTGGTTGGACGGGGTGAGGTTCGGCTGGCCGACCCACATGCCGACCTGCAGCTTGCCTTCGATCCAGTAGACTTCGCCTTCCTCGATCTCGAGGGTCATGGTGTCCTTGGCCTCGGTCGCGGCGCTGAACGAGAAGACGCCCGGATCGGCGTCGACGGCGAAGTAGACGCCGCTGCCCAGCTGGCCGAGCACGGTGGCGCCCTCGGGGCCGGTGCGGATCTTGTAGCTGATGGCCGAGCCCTGGAACTTGCTTTCACGGAAGAAGACCACCTTGCCCTTGCCGGGCGCGGGGGCGGTGATCTTGCCGGGAACGATGTCGGCGGCAGGGGCGGCAGGGGCGGCAGCGGCCGGAGCCGCCGGAGCCGCTTCGGGCGCGGCGGCGGCGGCGGGAGCCGGTTCAGCGGCCGGGGCGGCTTCCTGCGCGAAGGCGGGAGCGGCGAGGAACAGGGCGCCGGTCAGCAGGGCGGCGGCGATGCGCTTGGTCATGGATCTACTCCTTGGTGGGTTCGACGGGCGCCGCGGCAGGCGCCGGGGCGGTGACTGTGGAAACGGGGGCTTGGGCGGCGCCGCCGACCGGCAGGTCCTGGGCCAGCTTGGCCGGACCACCGGCGCCGACCGGCAGGGTCG
The DNA here is from genome assembly GCA_032122215.1 of Caulobacter sp. Taxonomy (GTDB): domain Bacteria; phylum Pseudomonadota; class Alphaproteobacteria; order Caulobacterales; family Caulobacteraceae; genus Caulobacter. The sequence continues at coordinate 16,977 of JAUMCZ010000018.1, read as the reverse complement.
TCTCGCTGCCCTTGACCAGGCCCAGAGCCCAGAGCGAGGCACTGGACAGGTCAGTGCCGCCGGCGCTGAGCTGGAAGCCCTTCAACGGAATTTGCCGCCCCTCGAACTCAAGGTAGCGAGCAGCCACGAGGATTTCCCCCGGACGGCCGCCATTGCCCTTGGGCTGGGCGTGGACCACTTCGCCGACACCGGTCACACCGGCCGGAATCACCACCTGCTCACCGAGCTTGATCGGCTGCTCCAGCTTGATGGTGAACCTGTCGCCGCGCTGGGCGGTCGCCGAGCTGACCTCCTGGGTCAGGGTGATGGCGACGATGGTGTTCTTGGGAACGACGGGCCCCGCGGCGGGCGCGACCGATACGGCCGGCGCGGCGGCGTCCTGGGCGAACGCGGGCGCGCTGACGCCCATCGCCACGGCGATCGCAAACACCGAAACTCTCATGATTAGCCCCCGCTAGTTGTCGGGGCGTAGGTTGCATGGCGCAGGCGACTTGCCAAGAGGGGACACGGGTCGCCGAACCGCCACACGGGCAAGGTTGTCGCGGACGGCCCCGTGGGCTACAGGGCTTTTCGCGTTTCCACCCCCGAGCCGACATGACCCCTGGTCTGACCGCCGACAGCCACGCCGCCCGCACGATGCGCGGATGCGTCGCCCTGCGCGACATGACCATTATGATGTCGATTAAAACCCCCATGCCAGGGACGGGACGGCGCGCGCCTTAAACAGCCACCACGCCGACGGATCGCAAGATCGCAACCCCGCTCCCTTCACAGGCAGCGGGGTTTTTTATTGCGCGTCGTCGGACCACCCCAAGGACCGATGAGATGACCCAAGCCCCACCAGACCTCGACAGCCCGGCCCGACTGGCCGGCCGGCGGTTCGCCCAGGCGCTCGCCTGGACGGAACTCATCGCCGTCACCGCCCGGGTCGAAGCGACCCTGCATGCCGCCGGCAGCCTGGAGGACCTGTTCGCGCTTGAGGCGGGCCTGGGGGCCGCCTTTCCGGACCGGCCGCCGGTCTGCGAACTGATGTGGGCCGGCGAGCAGGCCGACGTCGAGAAGAGCGGCCTGCGCCTCGCGGCTTTCGACGAGGCCGGCCGTGTGCTGTTGCGCCGGAACTACCTGGTGGGTGAAGCCGATGCCCGATGACGCCAAACCGCTCAAACCGGCCTGCGGCAGCGGGCGGCTGCACACCTTCGTGGTCGAGGTGGATGAGGCGGCCGACACCCTGATCCGGGTGCTGGGGCCGTTCGCCGTGCAGGAAGCCCGGATCACCGGTCTTCGCCTCGACCCCGGTCCGGCCGGCCTGTCCATCGCCATCGAGGCCAGCGGCGTCACACCTGAGCGCGCCGAACTGATCGCCCGCCGTCTGGACGCCCTTGCGGCGGTGCGCCGTGTCGGACTGGGCTGGCGCTCTGACCCCTATGCGTTTCCAAAAGAAACGGGTTAGTCTGCAACGATGGACAAGCCGGTTCTCGATATCGCCCCCGCTGTGACCCCGGTCTTCAACCCCGGCGGCGGTAACCCTGCGGCGGTTGCGGCCAATCCCTTGCTGACCGCGCCGGTCGCCTCGACCCTGGTCAAGCTGGCGGCGCCGAACCTGCTCGGCATGGTCGCCACGACGGCGGTGTCGATCGCCGAGACCGCATACCTCGGCCATCTCGGGGCCGGACCGCTGGCTGCGGCGGCGCTGGTGCTGCCCTTCATCATGCTGATGGGGATGATGAGCGCCGGGGCCATGGGCGGGGGCGTATCCTCGGCGATCAGCCGGGCGCTGGGCGGTGGCAACAGACAAAGGGCCGAGGACCTCGCCCGGCATGCGCTGGTCATCGGTCTGGCGCTGGGGCTCGGCTTTACCGTCGTCCTCAGCCTGCTGGCCGGGCCGCTGTTCCACCTGCTCGGCGGACGGGGAGAGGTCCTGCAGCTGTCGGTCGCCTATGGCGGTATCGTCTTTCTGTCGGTGTGGCTGATCTGGCTCAGCAACATGTTCGCCTCGGTGCTGCGGGGCTCCGGCGACATGGTGCGGCCGTCGGTGGCCCTGATGGCCATGGCCGCCCTGCAGGTCGTGCTCGGCGGCAGCCTCTGTTTCGGCTGGGGCCCGGCCCCGCAGCTCGGCATCGTCGGGGTGGGCCTGGGTCAGGCGATCGCCGGGGCCCTGGGGGCCGGGGTGATGTTCCTGATGCTGCGCTCCAGGGGCGCCAGGGTGCCGCTGACGATCCGGGGACCGCTGCGGCGGGAGCTTTTCGCCGACATCCTTCGCGTCGGCGGCCCTGGCATGCTGTCGCCGATCCAGACGGTCGGGGCCATCCTGGTGATCACCGCCATCGCCGCCCGCTTCGGCACCGAGACCCTGGCCGGGTACGGCATCGGCTCGCGGCTGGAGTTCCTGCTGGTGCCGATCGCCTTCTCCGTCGGCGTCGCCTCGCTGCCGATGGTCGGCCTGGCGATCGGCGCGGGCGATGTGGCCCGGGCCCGGAAGGTCGCCTGGACGGCCGGGGCGCTCGGCGCGGTCGGTCTCGGCAGCCTGGGCGTTCTCCTCGCCGTCTTTCCGCAGCTGTGGGTCGGCATCTTCACCCGCGATCCGGGGGTCCAGGCCGCCGCCGCCCTCTATCTGCGCTTCGCCGGTCCGGCCTTTATCTTCTTCGGCCTGAGCCTGGCGCTCTACTTCTCCAGCCAGGGCGCCGGCAAGGTCTGGGGGCCGCTGCTGGCGGGCACGGCGCGGCTGCTGCTGATCGCTGTCGGCGGCTGGTGTCTGATCCGGTTCGAGGCGCCCAGCTGGGCCCTGTTCGCTCTTGTGGCGGCCGGCATGGTGACCATGGGTGTGCTGACGGCGGCCTTCATCGCCATAACGCCCTGGGGCCCGAAGCCCTCGCGCCTGCCTTAGTCGGCTCTCGTCAGGGTGACATAGAGCTCCTGCTCGATGACCCACTGTCCCGTCACCTTACGCCAGACGGCCAGGTAGTCGCCGCCCAGGGTCTGATCCTTCCAGCGCCCGACCCAGGTTCCGCGTTCGGCGGCGCGGGCGTCTTCCATGTCGGGCGTGATCTCGAGCGGCGTGCGCTCATAGGCGATGAAGGCCGGATCGGCGAACTGGGCCGCGAAGGCCTCGACGATACGGCGGGCGCCGGCAATCAACCCGCCCTCGCCGCCGATCAGATTGGCGTCGGCCGCAAAGAAGGGCGCGAGGCGCTCCGCCTCATGCGCGGCGATGAACCTGTTGGTCAGGCGGCGGCGGGCGCGGATGGCGTCTTCTGTCGAGGGCATGCCCCGACAATAGAGCCTCGCCGGGCTAGCGGCGAGTAGCGGCGGCCTTCAGGTCGGCCAGCATGGCCGGGGTCAGGACCCAGGGCTCGACCAGGTAGCGATAGGCCAGCCGGCCCGGTTGCGAGACCAGCCGGAACAGCCACTCCAGGCCCAGTCGACCCATCCAGCGCGGCGCCGCGACCTGAACCCCGGCTTCGTAGTCGAAGGCGGCGCCGACGGGAAAGAAGACGCCCCGGCCGATACGCCGACGGTTTTCGGCGATCCACTGTTCCTGACGCGGCATGCCCATGCCGACCAGGATCACGTCCGGCCCGAACTCGGCGATGCGCCGCAGGACCGCGTGGTTCTCCAGTCCCTGGACGTTGAAATAGCCGTGGTGCTCGGCCAGCTGCACACCCGGATGCCGTTCGAGAATGGCCTGGCGGGCCTTCTCACCGACCCCCGGCGCCCCGCCGACGTGGAACACCCGCCAGCCGCATTCGGACGCTCGCGCCCAGAAATCCTCGCGCCAGTCCAGGTAGGTCGAGCGATGTTCGCGTCCGACGTCGAGGCCGACGAGCTTCGCCCAGGCGATCATCGGCACGGAGTCGATCTGCACCAGGTCGGCGTCGTCGAAAAAGTCGCGAAGGCGCGGCTGCGTCGCCAGCAGCGCCAGGCTGTGCAGGTTGTGGTTGGCGATCACCGCCGTGCCACCGCCGGCCACGAAGGCCTCGGTCGCCGCCAGCATGCTGGCGGGCGTCAGCGCGTCGACCTCTCCGCCCAGCAGGGGAAGGCGATGGCTCATTTGGGGCAGGGCGTGTTCCATGGACCGTCACGATAATCGGCGGCGCTTTCGACACAGTTAGGAGTCGTGGTTAAGCAGCCGTCACCGGAACTTCAGCTTCAGCCCCAGGATCACCGTCGACAGCACCAGGCAGACCGCGTTCGACAGCACCACCGGCCAGCTGCCGGACAGCGCCCCGTAGGCGGTCCAGAGCACGAACCCCGTCACTGTGAGGGCGAACATGCGCAGGGAGACGGACGAGGCGTCCTTCTCCTTCCAGATCTTGAAGATCTGCGGCGTGAAGCTGGTCATGGAACAGACCGCCGCACCGACGCCTACGGCGTTTATCCAGACCTTGTCCATGCCAGCCGGAACGCGGGGTCGCCCCCGCTGTTCCCCGCTGGTTAGAACATCATCCGGCCGGCCAGGCGCAGGTTGTAGCGGTCCTCGCCCTCGGCGCTTTCCAGGTCGCCTTCGACGGCGACGTAGGACATCGGCGTACCGGCCTTCAGTGAGAAGCCGATGATGGCCGCGCCCTCGCCCGGCTCGGTGGCCACCAGGGTGAAGGGGTTGCCGCCGTTGAAGGAGGCCACGGTGTTGCCGATCTCGCCCGCCAGGTGCTGGCGGTAGCCGACGCGGATTTCCGGACGCCACCAGTTGTCGCGGCCGAAGGTGGCCCCGAAGGCCAGTTCGGCGGCGGCCGACAGGCGGCTGCTGTTGCGGTCCTCGACCGTCAGGCCCAGGCCGACATCGCCGTCTTCGTCACGTTCGCCTTCGGCCAGGTAGAGGTAGTCGAGGCTGACCTGCGGGCGGACGTAGAAGCGGCCGAAGCGGGCCTCGTAGGCGACCATGGCGTTGGCCGTGCCGGTGAAGCCGCCCCAGCTGGCGCTCGATTCGCGGATCGTGCCGGCGCTGGTGGTGGTGGCCGGGTTGATGAACCGGCGCTCGCCTTCGAACCAGCCGTAGCCGGCCGCCCCGCGGGCGGCGAACAGCCAGCCGCCGACGTTCTTGCGCCAGTAGACGCCGGCTTCCAGCAGCGAGACGTTGGTCTGCTCGCCGATCTGGGCGACGTCGTCCTTCTCTTCGGCGTTCATGTAGGCCAGCGTCGCGCCCAGGGCGCCGCCGTCGTCGCCCATGCTTTCGTAGCCGGCGATGAAGCCGAAGGCCTTGGTTTCCGAGCCGACGGTGATGCCCGTCTCGCGCAGCACGCCGACGTTGATCTCCTGCACCCAGACGCTGTCGGGACCGTACTTCTGGCCCATGTCGGGGCGGGTGGCGGTCAGGCGGAACAGGCCCTGGGTGGCGTTGTCGAGGGCCGAGAACAGGCCCTCGCCCTGGTCGGGCAGCAGCTGGTCGTAGAGCCGCAGGAAGTCCTTCTTGTTGGTCGCCGCCAGGAAGGCGTCGGCCAGATCGTCGTCGGCGAACAGCGCCTGATAGACGGCGTCCAGGGCCGAGCCCTGGTTGTCGGTCAGGCCCATGTCGGCGGCGTTGCGGCGCGCGATGGTCAGGTAGACCTCGCCCAGGGCCGTGTTGGCCGTCGCGGTGACGTTGTAGAAGTAGGGCCGGTTCTCGGCCAGGGCGTCGGTGTTGACCGTGCCGAACGTCAGGGCTCCGGCCTTGACGATGGTGTACTGGCTGCCGGCGCCGATGTTGCTGTCGATCAGGCTGGTCAGCTCGAAGCCGATCGTCGAGCCGTTGGCGAAGCTGGCGGTGTCCATCTCGAACACCGTGTTGGTGCGGCCGGCCGTGCCGGTCGGGTCGATGGTGACGAACAGTTCGCCCTTGGCGGCCACGGTCAGGGCGTCGCCGCGCACGACGCTGGTGTTCACGGCGGTCAGGCGGCCGTCGTTGATGGCGATGGTCAGCTGATCGTCAAGGTTGGCCGCGGTGTAGCGGTCCGCGCCAGCCGTCTCGTTGACGGCCTTCAGGTTCAGCACCTCGCCCTTGGCCTCCGCCCCGCCGCTGATGGTCAGGGTGTCGGCGCCGAGACCGAAGGACATGTTGCCCAGAAGATTGCCGTTGGACAGCGTCAGGCTGTCGGCGCCCGAGCCGAACAGGATGTCGCCGATGATCACGGGTTCGTCGGCGTCGTCGATGCCGTCTTCATCGCGGTCGGCGTCGTCGATGTCGTCATCGCCGTCGTCGCCGTCCGGGCCCTTGTCGGCCAGGGTGACCGCGACACCGGCGGTGTTGCCGCGCAGGTCGATGGCGATCGACCGGCCTTTGATGGTCTCGTTGTTGGGGTCGAGATCAGTATCGTCTGTATCGGCGGCGTCGTCGTTGCGGACGATGGAGGCGACAATGGTGCCGGTGATGTTGATGGTCTGCAGCGTGCCCGAGGCGTCGCGGATGGCGATGGCGCTGGCGTTCTCGCCCGACCCGGTCGCCGAGACGAAGCCGCCGACATTGAGCAACGGCACGCTTGAGGCGGCGCTGATGTCGATGCCGACCGCTTCGACCGCGGTTTCGGCGCCCAGCGGCGCCGAGGTCGTCGAGGCGATGGCGACAATGGCGCCGTCGATCATCAGCTCGTCGGCATCCACGTCCCCGGCCAGCCACAGGCCGCGGGCGTTGCCGTTGTAGGCGCGGGCCGTGACGTTGCCGGCGATGCGAACGCCGCCGTTCATTTCGACGTTGTAGCTGGCGTTCTCACCGGCATCGGTGACGTCGCCGTCGTTGTTGAGGTCGAGGGCGGGCACGCCGATCTGGATGGCCGTCGAGGCGACGTTGTCGAAGACGCCGTCGGAGTTGACCGCGCCGCTGACCACCAGGCCATAGCGGTTGTCGCCGGCGATGGTCCCGACGTTGCCGATGGTGACGGTCTCGGTGGTGGAGCCGATCAGCAGGGCAGGCGCGGCGCCATAGACGGTGATCGTGCCCACGCCCTCGTTGCCATCGGGGATGCCGTCGTTGTCGTAGTCGGTGTCGTCGGTGTCGAGGATGCCGTCGTTGTCATCATCGGTGTCGGTGGTGTCGAGCTGGCCGTCGCCGTCGTCGTCGTCATCGGTGGCGTTGGGCTTGCCGTCGCCGTCGAGGTCGAAGCTGCCGGTATTGAAGGGCAGGGCGACCTGGATGCCGCCGGTGACGTTGCCGCTGACCCGAACGGCCGGGCCGCCCTGCAGCAGGTCGTCGGCGTCGAGATTGTCACGCGCCTCCTGCGCGAACGGGCGGCTGGTGTAGCGATAGCCGCTGGCGGTCACCGCGCCGCTGATCACCAGCGAGGCGGGGCTGCCGACGGAGCCGATATCGCCGGAGACGTCGACGCCGACCGCGTTCACGCCCTTCACGGCCACGTTGCCGGACACGAAGACGCCGTTGGCGCGCTGCACAGCCGTGGCGCCGCCCAGCACGTTGCCGGCGACCCGGATGCCGACCGCGTTGTCGCCGGTGACGGTGATGGAGCCGAAGTTGCGGAGCGAGCCGGAGACCGAGGCGGCGCCGTCCAGGCTGATGCCGGCGGAGTCGTTGCCCTCGATGATGATGCCGCCGGTGTTCAGGACATTGCCGGTCATCATGCCGGCGCCGGTAATCCGGATGCCGTACTTGCCGGTCCCTTCGACGAAGGCGCCGTCCTCGTCGCCGTCCTTGTCGTCGTCCTTGGGCGTGTAGTCGTCGCTGTGGTTGATCGCGCCGCCGTTGGTCAGGTTGCCGGTGATGCCGCCGGCCCCGGTGTCGACCAGGATGCCGACGGCCCCGTCGACGTCCTTGGTCGTGATCGAGCCTTCGTTGTTGACGTTGTTGTTGCTGTTCTGGGTGATGGCCGCGCCGGGCGTGGTCAGCTCGAACTTGCCGCCGCCGTTCACCCGGATGTCATCCGCCGATCCGTTGTTGACGGTGGCCGTGGACACGCCCGTAGTGCGGGTATTGGTGATGGTCGTCTCGGCGAAGGCCGAGCCGGCGAACAACAGCAGCGGAGCGACCGCCACCGTGGCGATCAGACGCTTACGAACCATGGGTATTTCCCCGCAACCAGATCAGACTTATCCGTCACTCCCCGATGCGGCGAAAATGCGTCAAGGTTCAACGCACTGTCCATTCCCGGAAGCCAATCCCGTCTATCTCAAGGTTCAAGAGGGCGCCACACGAACGTGCAACATTGGCGCAATCGAATCGCCGAATCGAGGTTGTGGATGTCGATCCTGAAGGCCCTGTGGCCGCTCCGCACCGTCGAGCCGCCAACGCCGCCGGCGGAGGCCCCGTCCCCCGCGTCCGGGCCCCAACCTGGCCGGGATGGCGCGTCCGATGTCTCGCAGGGACCCTTCCGGGCCCTGGTCGAGAGCCTCCCCGATCCGGTGCTGGTCATCGAGGGCGATCCGGACGAGCCGGCGGCCCGCCGCATCGTCTTCGCCAACGCCGCCGCCAGGGACCTTCTGCCCGGCCGGCTTGAGGGCATGCGCCTGGTCACCGCCCTGCGCCACCCCGAGGTGCTCCAGGCCGTCGACGAGGCGCTGCTCGGCGCGGCGGGCGCGGCCCTGATGGAGACCGGCGGGGCGCAGGAGCGGGTCTGGGCGGCCCAGACGCGGCCCCTGGGCCAGGGAAACTTCGGCCGGCTGGCCCTCCTCACCCTGCGCGACGAGACCGACGTGCGCCGCGCCGAACGCATGCGCGTCGACTTCCTGGCCAACGCCAGCCACGAGCTGCGCACCCCGCTGGCCTCGCTGTCGGGCTTCATCGAAACCCTGCGCGGCCATGCCAAGGATGACGAGCAGGCGCGCGAGACCTTCCTCGGCATCATGCAGGCCCAGGCCGAGCGCATGCGCCGGCTGATCGACGACCTGATGAGCCTGTCGCGCATCGAGCTGAACGAGCACATCGCCCCGGAAGGCCGCCTCGACCTGTCGCTGGCCGTCACCGACGTGCTCGACGCCCTGGTGCCGCTGATCAACGAAAAGTCCATTGCAGTCCGCAACGAAATGCCGCCCCGGGGCGTCGCCGACATCGAGGGTGACCGCGACCAGATCCTGCAGGTCATCCAGAACCTGATTGAAAACGCCGTGAAATATTCCGGCAACGGTGGGGCCATGGAGATCGTCGTCTCCGCTCCCGTCGCGGACGACCAGGGCAGCCCGCCGCGCGATCCTGCCGCCGCCCGCTTCACCCTGCTGGCGCCCGACCGGCCGCGGGGGCGCCGATTCGCCCTGCTGCGGGTCACCGACCACGGACCGGGCATCCCGCGCGACCGCCTGCCCCGGCTGACCGAGCGGTTCTATCGCGTCGAGGGCCAGAAGAGCGGCGGCCTTCGGCCCGGCACGGGACTGGGCCTCGCCATCGTCAAACACATCGTCAACCGGCATCGCGGCGGCATGGCCGTCGAGAGCGCCGAGGGCCAGGGCGCCAGCTTCACGGTCTGGTTGCCGCTCGCCGACCAGGGGGAGCCATGATCGATCGACGGACGTTTGGGCTGGCGGCCGGGGCCGCCCTGCTCGGAGGACAGGCCATGGCCAGGGTGAAGGCGAAAATCCCGGTGGTCATCGCCCACCGCGGCGCCAGCGGCGAGCGGCCCGAGCACACTTCGCTGGCCTATACTCTGGCCATCGAACAGGGCGCCGACTTCATCGAGCCGGACCTGGTGATCACCCGCGACGGCGCCCTGGTGGCCCGGCACGAGAACGAGATCGGCGGCACGACCGACGTCGCCGCCCGGCCTGAATTCGCCGCCCGACAGGCGACACGGGTGATCGACGGCGAGACCGTCACCGGCTGGTTCACCGAGGATTTCACCCTGGCGGAGCTGAAGACCCTTCGCTGTCGCGAGCGCCTGCCAGAACTACGCCCCGCCAGCGCCGCCTTCGACGGTCAGGCCCGGATCCTGACCTTCCAGGAAGTGGTCGACCTGGCCCGGACCGAAGGGGCCCGCGTCGGCCGCCGGATTGGCGTCTATCCGGAGATGAAGCACCCGGCCTGGTTCGCCTCGCTGGGTCTGCCCTTCGAGGGCCGCATGGCGGCGGCGCTGAAGACCGCCGGCCTGGAGGGCAGAGACGCCCCCTGTTTCGTGCAGTGTTTCGAGGTCGGCCCGTTGAAGACCCTGCGCGGCCTGGTCGGCACGCCCCTGGTCCAGCTGGTCAGCCAGGACGGCGGCCCGGCCGACCTGCCGGGCGTGACCTATGCGTCGATGATCGACGCCGCCGGTCTGAAGGCGATCGCGGCCTACGCCGACGGCGTCGGGCCGCAGACCACCCTGGTGATCCCGACCGACGGCAAGACCCTGCTGCCGGCGACATCCTTCGTCGCCGACGCCCATTCGGCGGGCCTGCAGGTGCATCCCTGGACGGTGCGGCGCGAGAACGTCTTCCTGCCGACCACCCTGCGCGGCCCCGGCGATGATCAGGCTCCGGGCGACGTCCAGGCCCTGCTGGCCGCCCTGTTCAAGGCCGGCGTCGACGGCGTCTTCAGCGACTTCCCGGCCGAGGCCGTGAAAGGCCGCAACCGCTTCATCGGCGGCAACGCGTAAGTCGGCAGGGAGCTCGCAAGGTTCGCTCTCCGCCCACGGCGTGGGCGGAGGACGGTTCGGAGCGTGAGCGACGGACCAGGAGGCGGGCCCGCCGTTTGCGGGTCTGGCCCTGACAGCGCGGCGCCCCCCTCGGACCGGCTCGCTGTCGCGCTCGCAAACGGATGTGTCAGGCCTTCTCAAACGGGGGAGAGCGACGGCTCAAACCCGCGAAGCCGCTACGCCCCCATGTCCAGCGAATAGCCGGCCGAGCGAACCGTGCGGATCGGATCGACGTCCCGGCCGGTGTTCAGCGCCTTGCGCAGCCGGCCGATGTGCACGTCCACCGTCCGCGCCTCGACATAGACGTCAGATCCCCAGACCGCGTCGAGCAGTTGCTCGCGGCTGAACACCCGGCCCGGATGCTGGATCAGGTGATCGAGCAGGCGGAATTCCGTGGGGCCGAGGTGCACCTCGCGGCCGTCGCGCTTCACCCGGTGCGCCACCCGGTCGACGATGATGTCGCCGTGGCTCAGGCGGTCGTCGGCCAGGCCCGGCCGGATGCGGCGCAGGACGGCGCGGATCCGCGCCAGCAGCTCGGTCATCGAGAAGGGCTTGACCACATAGTCGTCGGCGCCGGTGTCCAGCCCGCGAATGCGGTCCGTTTCCTCGCCCCGGGCGGTCAGCATCAGGATCGGCAGATTGCGGGTCTCCTGCTTCTGACGCAGGCGGCGACAGACCTCGATGCCGCTGATCTTGGGCAGCATCCAGTCGAGCAGCAGCAGGTCGGGCTTGGCCTCGTCGATGACGATCATCGCCTCCTCGCCGTCGCCGGCGACCAGGACGCGATAGCCTTCCTTCTCCAGATTGTACTGCAGCAGGGTCGCCAGGGCGTCTTCATCCTCGGCGACGACGATGGTCGGCGTGCTCATTGGTGGCTCTCACCCTTGGGGCGCTGGTCGGTCAGCTCGGCGCCGGTGATTTCGTAATGGACGATCTCGGCGATGTTGGTGGCGTGGTCGCCGATCCGCTCCAGGTTCTTGGCGACGAACAGCAGGTGAGCCCCCGGCGTGATCGTGCGCGGATCGCCCATCATGTAGGTCAGCAGTTCGCGGAACAGGCTCTCGTAGTGCTCGTCGACCTCGTCGTCGCGCGACCAGACGGCCGTGGCCCCGGACAGTTCGCTGGAGGTGTAGGCGTCGAGGACATCCTTCAGCCGGCCGGAAACCAGCTTGCCCATGCGCTCGATGGAGCGGGTCACCGGACCGGCGCTGTCGATGTCGGCCAGGATCAGCGAGCGGCGGGCGATGTTCTTGGCCAGGTCCCCGCAGCGTTCCAGGTTGGAGGCGATCTTCATCGCCGCCACCGTGCGGCGCAGGTCCACCGCCATCGGCTGGCGCAGGGCGATCAGGCGGATGGCCGCCCGTTCGATCTCGACCTCGAGCACGTCCAGCCGCTGGTCCCGCTCGACCACCGATTCGGCCAGGGCGGTGTCACGGCGCGAAAAGGCGCTGATGCTGTCGAACACCTGGGCCTCGGCCAGGCCCCCCATGCGGGCGACCTCGGCGGTCAGGTGGTTCAGCTCTTCCTCGTAGGAGGTGACGATATGGCTTTGCATTGTTGGGAACCCCGCGCGCGGTCGCGCGCCAAACGTGAAATTATCCGAACCGTCCGGTGATGTAGTCCTGGGTCCGCGTCTCGCGCGGGTTGGTGAAGATGTCCCCGGTCAGGCCCTCCTCGACCAGGACGCCCATGTGGAAGAAGGCCGTGCGCTGCGACACCCGCGCCGCCTGGGCCATCGAGTGGGTGACGATGACGATGCAGTACTGACGGCGCAGCTCGTCGATCAGCTCCTCGATCCGCGCCGTGGCGATCGGGTCCAGGGCCGAGCAGGGCTCGTCCATCAGGATGACGCGGGGCTGCACGGCGATGGCTCTGGCGATGACCAGCCGCTGCTGCTGGCCACCCGACAGGCTGGCGCCCGACTGGTGCAGCCGGTCGGCGACCTCGGCCCACAGGCCGGCCTTCTTCAGTGACGCCTCGACGATGCCTTCCAGCTCGGACTTGCTGCGGGCAAGGCCGTGGATGCGGGGGCCGTAGGCGACGTTCTCGAAGATGGATTTCGGAAACGGGTTGGGCTTCTGGAAGACCATCCCGACCCGGCTGCGCAGCACGACGGGATCGACGTCCCTGGCATTGACGTCCTGGCCGTCGATCTCGATCCGGCCGGTCACCCGGGCGCCCTGGATGGTGTCGTTCATCCGGTTGATGCAGCGCAGGAAGGTCGACTTGCCACAGCCCGACGGGCCGATGAAGGCGGTCACGGCCCGGTCGGGAATGTCGATGCTGATGTCATACAGCGCCTGCTTGTCACCATAGAAGGCGTTGACCTTCTCGCAGTGCACCTTCACCCCGGCCGCAGGGGCGGCCGTGTGGACGCCGACGGTGGGCGGGCGCAGTTGCGCGTCGTGGGGCATCGAGGAGTCCTCGCCAGTCTCTTGGGGGGCGGTCATCTACCACCTCTTCTCGAAGCGGCGACGCAGGATCACGGCCGCCGAATTCATCACGATCATGAACACCAGCAGGACCATGATGGCCCCCGCCGTGCGTTCGTGGAAGGCCGCCTCGGCGGCGTTCTCCCAAAGGAAGACCTGCACCGGCAACACGCTGGCGGCGCTGGACAGGCTCTCGGGCAGGCCGGGCGTAAAGGCGACCATGCCGATCATCAGCAGCGGCGCCGTCTCGCCCAGCGCATGGGCCAGCGACAGGATGACGCCGGTCATCACGCCCGGCATGGCCTGCGGCAACACATGGTGGAACACCGTCTGGGTGCGGCTGGCGCCCATGCCCAGGGCGGCTTCGCGAATGGAGGGCGGCACGGCCTTCAGCGAGGCGCGGGTGGCGATGATGATGGTCGGCAGGCTCATCAGCGCCAGCACAAGGCCGCCGGTCAGCGGCGCCGACCGTGGAAAGCCCAGCCAGTTGATGAACAGCACCAGGCCGAGCAGGCCGTAGACGATCGACGGCACCGCCGCGAGGTTGTTGATATTGACCTCGATAAAGCCCGAAATCCGGCCCTTGGGCGCGAACTCCTCGAGCCAGACCGCCGCCAGCACCCCGACCGGCACGGCGATCAGGGCGGCGACCAGCAGCATCAGGGCCGAACCGACCACGGCGCCCAGCACCCCGGCCTGTTCCGGCTCGGTGGAGTCCGACCGGGTGAAGAAGGCGCTGTTGAAGTGGCCCTTGACCACGCCCTCGGCCTTCAGCCGGTCCAGCCAGTCCATCTGGCGGTCGCTCAGCTTGCGGTCCTCGGCCGGCGTCGACCGCTCGATCTCGCCCTTGAAGTAGAGGTCGGCGTTGGCCTTGACGGGCACGGTGAAGGTCAGGGTCTGGCCGATAACCGACGGATCGGCCTTGATCCGGTCGAGGATGCGATAGCCGAGGTCGCGCGAGACCAGGTCCATCGCCTCGCCGGACGCCAGGCCCAGCGCGTCGTCCTTGACGCCGAGCCGCTTCAGCAGGTCGCCGGCCGCCAGATAGTCGAAGTTGTTGCCCTCGATATCGGCCCGGTCGATCCGCGCCGGATCGACATAGACGGTGGTGGTGATCGAATGGGTCCAGAAGGCGGTGTAGCCCTGCTGGACCACCCGGCCGAGCAGGACGACCAGGAAGCCCAGGGCGATGGCGATGGCGATGCGGCCATACCAGCGGAAGCGGGCCTCCGCCGCGTGGCGCTTCTTCAGGCGCGCTTCGCCGGCCTTATCTTTGAGTGCCTGATCAGTCATAGGCCTGCCGGTATTTCTGGACGATGCGCAGGGCGATCACGTTGAGCGCCAGGGTGACGGCGAACAGGGTCAGCCCCAGGCCGAAGGCGGCCAGGGTGCGGGGACTGTCGAACTCCTGGTCGCCGGTGAGAATCTCGACCATCTGGCGGGTCACGGTGGTGACGGAGTCCAGGGGGTTCGCGGTAATGCGGGCCTGGGAGCCGGCCGCCATGGTCACGATCATCGTCTCGCCGACCGCTCTGGAGATGGCCAGCAGCATGGCCCCCATGATGCCGGGCAGGGCGGCCGGCAGGATCACCCGCTTGACCGTCTCGGACTTGGTGGCGCCCATCGCATAGCTGCCGTCGCGCAGGGATTGCGGCACGGCGTTGATGACATCGTCCGACAGGCTGGAGATGTAGGGGATCAGCATGATGCCCATCACCACCCCGGCGGTCAGGGCCATCTCGTTCTGCACCCCCATCAGGTACTGTCCGAGCGGATCCAGCGGCCCTTCGGCCAGCCAGCTGCCGATGTAGTTGAAGAAGCCCCGGAACAGCGGCCCGACGGTCAGGGCGGCGAAGAAGCCGTAGACCACGGTCGGCACGCCCGCGAGGATTTCGAGGAGAGGCTTGATCACCCCCCGCGTCGTGCGGCTCGCGTACTCCGACAGATAGATGGCGCAGAACAGCCCGACCGGGGCGGCCACGCACATGGCGATGATCATCACCAGGAAGGTGCCGGCAAACAGTGGCACGGCCCCGAAGGCGCCCTTGGCGGCCACCTGGTCCTCGCGCATGGCGATCTGCGGCTGCCACTGCAGGCCGAACAGGAAGTCGAGCGGCGAGACCGAGGCGAAGAAGCGCAGCGCCTCGTAGAGCAGACTGGCGACGATGCCGACGGTGGTCAGCACGGCGGCGGCCGAACAGGCGATCAGGGCGATATTGACCCACCCCTCGACCTTGTTGCGGGCCCTTAAGGACGGCTTGATGCGCGGCCAGGCCAGCAGAAAGCCGCCCAGCGCCAGCACGGCGGCCAGGGCGACGGCGGCGAAGGCCGAGAAGCCGTTGAAGTCGCGCGCCTGTTGCGCCTTGGCGTCCAGGACGGCGCGTTGTTCCGGCGTCCACTCGATTTTGCTGGTCACCCGGCCATCGGCGATGGCCTGGGCGTCGCTCCAGAAGGCCTGGGCGGTTTCGCCGGGCAGGCTGGCGACGGCCGCCGGCGGATCGGCGCTGAGCAGGGCCTCTCCCAGGCGCGGCCCGGCGGTCAGGAACAGCACCAGGATCAGGGCGGCCGGAACACCGGTCCACAAGGCCACCCAGGTTCCGTAATAGCCCGGCAGGCTGTGCAGCGTCTCTGCCGAGGCCCGGCTGACGGCGCGGCGGCGGCCCAGCACATAGACTCCGGCCGAGAAGGCCAGGAGGACGGCGAGCGCGAGGGTGAAAGACATTCTGTGCCCGGACGAGTGGCGGTGAGGAGCCCGCAAGCCCCAATGCCCCGCCTATGCGGGGGCTACGCGACAGTTTCGTGACAGTTCAGTGACAAAGGTTGGAAGCGTTTCAAACTCCCCGCCCTCGCGGATGCGCCAGAAAGCGTTCAGCTCACCCTGGCAAGCCGGCAAGGTCAAAGGCCCTCTGCGCTCCTTCAGCCCGCGCCGCCGCCGGCCGCGATCCCGCCGGTGGCGGGTGGCGCCCGCTCGTCGGGGGTGACCTCGTCGTCCGGCGACCCGGCGTCGCCGGCGCGGTTGTCCTGCTCCGTCTCGTCGGGCGCCGGCTCCTCCTCCGCATCGCCGGCCGCCTGGGGCGCCGCCGGAGCGGCCGCCCTGGCATCGGGTTTGGCCGTCCCGGACCTGGCCGGGGCCGCCGTCGGGGCCGCCGTCGGGGCCACCACATCGGTCCTGGCGGCCACCTTGGCCAGAAGGTCGGGAACCAGTCGCTCGGAGAAGCCGCCGACAAAGCCGATGATGAAGACTTTCAGCCCGGCCATGACCGCCGCCGTGTTGATCGCCACCGTCGCTGCCGCCTTGGCGGCCGGGGTCGTCGCCGCCGCCGCGTCCGCCGCCAGCCTGGCCGGGTCGGCGGCCTGGGCGCCCAGGTCAATGTTGACCACCCCGGCCTTGATCAGCGCCATCAGCACGGTCGCCGCGATGATGCCGATGACCATCCGCAGGGCCGCGTCCGTCCAGTTGGCCAGCCGCTGGAAGTCCGGCAGCACGGTGCGGTCCTTGATGGCCAGGGCGATGGAGAAGAAGGCGCCCAGGGCCCCGGTGACCGCCGCGTGAAGCATGTCGGCGTCGCCGTACCGGAAGATCGCCCAGTTCGGAAAAGCGAGGGCGATCTGCACAGCGCCGATGATCACCGCCCCGAGCAACAGCGACACGGCCACATATTCCAGCCGGGCCCAGGCCGTGCGCTCGCTGATAACGTCCTGCTTGACCTCCGTCAGCAGCGCCACGGCGCCGTCGATGTCGTCCTCGAAGGCCACCGCCAGCGCGTCTCCGACCCGGCGGTTGTAGCGCTGCGCCTTCTGCCGAAGTTCGGTCTTGAACAGGCCCCTCGGGTTCCGCCAACCGTCGATCAGGCCGTTGATCTCGCCGCGCACCGGATTGATCCGGGTGAAGGCCTTGCGCTGCGCCGCCGACGTCTCGGGGTCGTCGGCATACTGCAAGGCCACCCGCTCGAAGGTGCGGTAGACCGCGTAGTAGGGCGGGTTTCGGGCGTAGAAGGCCTCGATCTTGACGCCCAGGGCGTCGTCCT
>JAUMCZ010000017.1:0-2172 GCA_032122215.1 Caulobacter sp. | reverse complement strand
GGGTGCGTCCGACCTTGAGCGCGTCCTTGACCGGCAGAACATCGGCCGAAGCGAAGCTGCGCCCGATGAACAGGGCCGGGTTCATCGGCCGTCCGTTCTGGCGAATCTCGAAATGCAGGTGGGAACCGGTCGAGCGGCCGCTGCCGCCGACGTAGGCGATGGTCTGGCCCGCCGCCACCGGCGATCCGGGCTTGAGCCCCTTCGCCGTTCCCGACAGGTGGGCATAGAAGGACACCAGGCCGCCCGCATGCTCCACTTCGATGAAGCGACCGTAGGACAGGCTGAGGCCCGAGCGGGTGACCACGCCGGGCAGGGTGGCGCCGACCTTGGTGCCGGCCGGCGCGGCGATATCGACGCCTTCGTGCAGTCGGCCGCCCTCTTCCCACGGCATGCGGCGCATGCCGAACGGCGAGTTGATCTCAAAGCCGGAAACGGGGGCGTTGAAGGCCAGCACCTGCAGCATCGGATCGCGCGAGGCGGCGACCATGTGGGGATTGGCCTTGCCGGTCGACCTGGCGACCAGGGTCGTGGCGACGACGGTCCCGGCCGGACGGTCCGGGCGGGTCACCGAGCCCATGGCGAAGGCGGCGGTCATCGCGAAAGCGCCGCCGACGATGCCGGCGACAACCGGGATGGCGGCGCTGTAGGGGCCCTTCTGGACCGATACGCTGGACTTCACTGGTCAACCTCGTTCTGGGCCGCGCCATGGGGTCGATCAACGAGGTTGGATGATCGGACGCGACTAAAAGGGCTCGCCTGGGAGCAGATCGAGGGGCGCATATGCCCGTGCAATCTGGCGAGATGAGGGCGGCCTAGTACGGGTTAAGTATGGAAAAGGCAACCTTTGGGGCCGCGCGGCGTCCGCGCGGCCCCTTCGGCTGAAGGTCCTAGTGGACCGAAACCGGGGCCAGTTCGTGGGCCAGGGCGGCGGAAATGGCGCTGTCCTTGTCGCTCATCACGGCCAGACGCTCACCGTCGGCGCGGTGCACGGCATACAGGGTCTGCTCGGGCTCAAGCTCGACATGGGCCAGGGCGGCGGCCGGCGACGAGGCGATGATCTCGGCGCCGGTCACGGGGCGCACATAGACCAGGCTCGGTCCACCGAGGGCGGCAAAGGCTTCGTTGGTCAGTCTAACGGGTGTCATTGAGACCACCTCCTTCACAAAACGAACGCGGGACGGACGGAAAAAGTTCAGCCGCCGGCCCGGATAGGAATTCTCTGGATCACACGCTCGGCCTTGGGCCGCTCCAGATCGACGTGCAGCAGACCGTGTTCGAGGGTTGCTCCACCGACGATCATGCCGTCCGCCAGGATGAAGGTGCGAAGAAAGCCTCGGGCCGCGATGCCCCGATGCAGGAAGGCGCGGTCCTGGCTGTCCGCCCCGTCGCCGCGTTTGCCGGCCACGGTCAGCATCTCGCCCTCGATGGTCACCTCCAGCTGCTCCGGCGAGAAGCCGGCCACGGCCAGGGTGATCCGAAGACCGCCGCCTTCGCGGGCCTCGACATTGTAGGGAGGATAGCCTTCGGTGGCTGCCCGCTGGGCCCGTTCGATCAGGCCGCGGGTATGGTCGAAACCCAGCAGGAAGGGGCTGTCGAACAACACGGTTCGGGTCGTCATCGTCTTCGTCCTCGAGTCCTGTTCAAGCGACTCCCGCAAGGGCCGACCCGGAATCGGCGGCGGCTCATGCGGCTGAGGTATCAGTTGGCGATTGTCGGAGCGGATCGCAAGGCCGGGACGACGGCGCCTTCTGCATCCGGAAATGGAAAGGGCCGCATCCTCGTCGGATGCGGCCCTTATGGTGGAGCTAAGCGGAGTCGAACCGCTGACCTCTTGAATGCCATTCAAGCGCTCTACCAGCTGAGCTATAGCCCCGAAGACTTGCCTCGGTATTTTTGCCTCGTCGTCGGTGGCCCGGCGGCGAGAGGCGGGGTCTTAGTCTGTCAGCTTTCGCCGATCAAGCCTTCCCCGTCAGTTTTTTTGTCGGATTGGCCGAGGTGTCGTGAAACGCCCCGGCCGCACCGCAAAATCGTCAGACCTCCTCGTCGCCCTCGCCGGGCAGACCGTCGATCTCGTCTTCCGGGAAGTCGTCGTCGTCTTCGTCCTCGAGGAACGGCACGTCGTCGGCTTCTTCCTCGTCGAGGGTTTCCTCGTCGTCGGCGAAATCGACCCCG
>JAUMCZ010000016.1:0-12170 GCA_032122215.1 Caulobacter sp. | reverse complement strand
ACTACGACCAGACCCTGGCCCTCTCCCTGCTGCAGCAGGACGCCCCGGGCGAGATCGACAACCACGCCCGCTTCATCGCCGAGCTGGAGACCGAGGGCAAACTCGACCGCCGCGTCGAGGGCCTGCCTGACGCCATCGCCCTGCAGGACCTCGCCAAGGCCGCCCAGGGCCTGACCCGGCCCGAACTCGCCGTCCTGCTGGCCTACGGCAAGCTCGACCTGTTCAGCGACATGATCGCCACCAAGGGCCCCGACGATCCGGCCTTCCGCGCCATCCTCCAGGCCTACTTCCCGGCCGGGGTGCAGCAATACGCCGAGGAGATGGACCGCCATCGCCTGCGCCGCGAGATCATCGCCACGGTGATGAGCAACGAGATCGTCAACCGCTGCGGGCCCACCTTCGCCAGCCGGCTGAAGGCCGCCGCCGGCGCTGACGACGCCGCCCTGATGGTCGGCTTCGAGGCCGGCCGCCGCATCATCGGCTTCGACACCCTCTGGGAAGACGTCGAGGCCCTGGACGGCAAGGCGTCGGCGCAGGGCCAGATGTCCCTGTTCCGGGCCCTCGGCCACGTCCTGCGCAGCCAGACCTACTGGATGGCCCGCCGCGCCAAGACCGGCGAGCCTGTCCAGGCCCTGGTCGACCGCTACCAGCCCGCCATGACCGAACTGGCGGCCCTGACCCCGGCCATCCTCTCGCCCTTCGAACAGAAGGCGGTCGGCCGCCGCGCCAAGGCCTTTGCCACCGACGGCGCCCCGGAAGCCCTGGCCATGGCCGTCGCGGCGTTGCAGCCGCTGACGACAGCCGCCGACCTGATCGACCTCGCCGCGTCCCGGAACTGGCCCGCCGTCGCCGCCGCCCGCGTCTACCACCAGGTCGGCGCCGCCTTCTTCTTCGACAAGCTGCGCGCCGCGGCCGGCGAAAAGCGGGGCGGGGACCACTACGAGCGGATGGCCGTGCGCCGCCTGATCGAGGACATGCTGGCCGAACAGACCGCCGTCACCCGCGCCGTCATGGCCTTCGCCACCAACCCCCAGGCCGGCGACACCCCGGAACAGGCCGCCCAGACGGTCAAGTCCTGGGCCGCCATGCACCAGGGCCCCGGCCGCGCGGTCCGCCGCACGGTGGAGGAGATCGAACACGCCGGCGGCGGCTGGACCTTCGCCAAACTCACCATCGCCAACGCCGCTCTGCGCGAACTGGCGGACGAGGCGGCGAAGTAGGGCAGGGGCGGATTGAGAAGAACCCTTCTCCCGACAAGCGGGAGAAGGATCAAGGCTGGCCCGGACCGCCGCCGAAGCGCGCCAGGTTGTCCGCCGTCAGCGCCCATCCACCTGCCCGCGCGAGAACCGTGCGAGACACTCAGAAAAATGCTGCTGTTTGGCCGGGGTGAGCCGACCCGGACGTCGTGCGTCCATCACCCGGGTCTGACTTGGACCGACCTGGCTCATGTTGACCGGTCGGCTGGATGGCCGAGCCGGAGGATGGCGTCGGCTTGCGGAGAAGGCGGCCGACGCGCGCGATGAGCTGATCATCCCTGAAAGGCTTGGCCAGAAAGTCGCGCGCGCCCAGGGCGATAGCGGCTTTGACGTCTTCGGGCTTGTTCCGCGCGGTCAGGACCAGAGTCGGGGGATAGAAGCCCCCGACGGCCTTCAGGTGTGAGAGCACCTCAAACCCGTCCATCACCGGCATATTGATGTCCAGCACCAGGCCGTCCGGTCGAAGGTCCCGGATGCGACCCAGCCCCTCGCGCCCATTGCGGGCAAAGAAGGTCTGGAAACCCGCGAGGTCGAGCCGTGTTGTAACCAGCTCAAGCACCATGGGGTCGTCTTCAACGATGAGGACGCGGGGACGCCATCGTTCAGAAGCCAACGGCATGGTTCGCCTCCGGGGTCTGCCACTGTGTCGCCCGGATGAGGGTAGCGACCATATCGGCGGCGACGATGGGCTTTCCGATCACGCCATCAAATCCGCCGGCGCCGCAGTCCACGGTCTCGGCGCTGTCAGCTGTAAAGGCGAATACTGGCGCGTCCTGATTGGGACCTGGCTCGTTTCGAATTCGATGAAGGGCGCCCTGGCCACCCAGAACCGGCATGTGAAGATCGAGCAGGATGACATCGAACGGCGCTTCAGCCGCCAATGCGACGACTTCCGCCCCATCCGCAGCCTCGGTCACCTCAGCGTCGAACAGCTGAAGGAGGGCGCGAGCCAGATCACGGTTCGCGGCGTTGTCGTCGGCCAAAAGCACACGGACACCTGAAAGCGAGGCTGGTGAGGTCGATTCCTCTTGCGTTGGAATCGGGGAGGCCGCGGGCGGTGCATCGATATGGAAATGGAAGGCCGACCCTTGCCCGGGTGTGCTGTCGACGTCGATCTCGCCCCCCATGGCTTCAGTAAGCCCTCTGCAGATGGCCAGACCCAACCCTGTGCCGCCGTGTCGGCGCGTGGAGGAGGCGTCAACTTGCGAAAAGCGCTGAAACAGACGCGCGCGTTGCGCTTCGTCCATGCCGGCCCCGGTATCCTCGACCCGAACGCGGAGGATTTGCTGGTTCGCGTCGTACCCTAGCGTTAGCCGAACAGTCCCTGCTTCGGTGAACTTCACCGCGTTGCCGATGAGATTGAGCAATATCTGGCGCAATCGATCTGGATCCACGCGCACATGCCCCGGGATATCGGGGCTCGCTTCAAACTCCAGCCAGAGCGACTTGGCCTCGGCTTGAGGACCAAACATCGCCAGGGCGTCCTCGGCGACCGCAACGATGTCGACAGGCCTGGGGTCGATTGTCATCTGACTGGCCTCGAGCTTGGAGAAGTCGAGGATGTCATTGACGATGGAGAGCAGGGCCGTGCTCGCGCCCTTCACCCGGCTGACCATCATCTGCGCCGGGTCAGGCAGGTCGGTGAGGGCCGCCAGAAGGTCTGTGAACCCGAGGATGGCCGTCAGCGGCGTGCGAATTTCGTGGCTCATATTGGCCAGGAAGTCGGTCTTCACCTGAGCGGCCTCCTGGGCCGCGTCACGGGTCGCCTCAAGGGTGCGGGCAATTTCGCGCTCGGTGGTCACGTCCCTCAGGACGTTGACGATCTCGATGACCTGGCCGTCCGCGCCCCTGATCAGGGTCGGGTTGCCCTGAACCCAGATCCAGCTTCCGTCCTTGTGGCGGATGCGGTGGTCACGGGTGCTTCCCGGAGGGTCCGGAAGGCCTGCGAACCGTGCCGCGCGCACCGCTGCAACATTGGCCCGATCATCAGGATGGACGAGTTCAATAGCAAAGCTCCCGACGAGGTCTTCCGGCTCATATCCGTAGAGGCGGCAACTCGGGGAAACCCAGGTGATGCCCTTGTCAGGCTCAACGCGGATGATCAGGTCGGCCGACTGCTCCATCACAAATTTGAGCCGCGCCTCGTTGGCGCGAAGGTTTTCGTCCGCGAGCTTGAGTCCGGTGACGTCGAGGAAAGTGCCCAGGATCGCCGTGACCGCACCGTCCGGGCCTTTGCGACAAGCGCCGCGAGCGATGACATGCCGCTCCGAGCCATCCGGTCGGTAGATACGGGCCTCCAACGCGTAGTCGCGGCCCTCGGTGACGGCGCGCTGGACGTGGCCGGCCAGGACCGCGGCATCTTCCGGGTGATAACGGTCAAGCACGCCCTGCAGCGCCGGCGGTTCAACGCCGGGCTCGTAGCCGTGAATGCGATAGACCTGGTCTGACCAGGTTGTCCGATCGGCCGCCACGTCCCAGGACCAGGTCCCGACGCCGGCCATCTCCTCGGCCAGTTTGAGCAATCTGTTCTGCTCGTCGGCCACGACAGCGATGCGTTCGCGCTCGCGGCTACAAAGCCGCATTCGCAGCGCCTGCATGACGCTGCTGGCAATGCCCTGCAGGCGCGATGCGTCAGCGTCCGTAAACGCCTCGCGGGCAACCGTGTCGATGATGCAAAGCGTCCCCAACCGATGCCCCTCGGGCGTGATCAATGGGGCGCCGGCATAGAAGCGAATGTCGGGCGGCCCGGTGACAAGGGGGTTGTCGCGGAATCGCTCGTCCTGGGTGGCGTCGAGCACGACGAACACCTGATCCGAGAGGATGGCGTGCTGGCAGAATGAAATTTCCCGGGCGGTATGATCGACATCAAGGCCGACGCAGGCCTTGAACCACTGTCGCTTCTGGTCGACCAGGGAGATCAGCGCGATGGGGGTATTGAAGGTCTGCGCGGCAAGTTCGGTCAGGCTGTCGAACAGGGGCTCTGATGGAGAGTCGAGGATCTCCATCTCGTCCAGCGCTGCAAGCCGTTCATGCTCAAGTGGACCCTGCACGCAGCGATTCTCCTCCATTTCGGCCTCGCAAAAAGCCGCAAGAAGCCTAAAATACTTATAAGTAACCGGCCAAAAGGGGATGAAATCGGCCGCCAGAACGCTCTGGTCCCGATCGCCGATGAACCGACAATGCTCGCACTTCGCTCCCTTCAGGACGTCCGCCTGGCGGAACCTGAAGCGGCGGCCTAAACCCCGCCCAGGAACCCCCCGAACCGCGCCAGGTTCTCCGCCATCAGCGCCTGGTCCCGCCGCATCGGCGTGCCATTCAGCAGCATCTCCTGCGGCTGGTCGAAGGCGTGCGTCCCCTTCACCGTCACCGTCTCCACGGCGCAGCCCGAGGCTCGCGCCCGCGCATAGGCGGCTTCATGCAGCTTCGGGGCGCCCAAGTGGTCGCGCTCGGCGATGACGCCCATCACCTTTGGCCGATAGCGCCAGTCGCGCCTGGCCCCGCGCGAGCCGAAATTGACGTAGGGATAGTTGAGGTAGACGCCCCGCACCCCGTCCAGCAGGCCCGGCCCGGCCCCGCCGATGCGGGCCTCCGCCTCGCTCTCCAGGGCCATGGTCATCAGGTCCATGATCGCCCAGCCGCCGTGGCTCCAGCCGGTCAGGACGATGCGGCTCGCATCGACATCCTCCCGCTGGCCCATGCCGTAGATTGTCGCCAGCACGTCGCCGGCCCGTTCGAAGCCCCAGAACCGCGTGCCGCTGCAGACGAAGGTCAGGCCATAGGTCCGGCTCCAGCCGCGCGGGGCGAAGCTGTCGACGATGACCGAGCGCCAGCCGGCGGCGGTGGCGGCGGCCGCATAGTCGTCCAGATGCGCCTGCACCCCGCCGCAGCCATGGAACAGCAGGGCGACCGGCCGTCTGTCGGTATCGGCCGGGCCGTGCACCGTCGCGTGCGGTTCGAGCCTGGCCCAGCGGGCTTCCAGAGTGTCCATCGGTCTCCCCACGTCGACGGGGCTCAGCCTACAGCGGGCGGCGGATCGAACGCAAGTGATTATTCACTCACATTTTGAACTCAGGGTATGGCGCCCGGCGCCGGGGCGCGAGGCTTGCCGCAACCCTGTAGGCCGCCCAGGGCTCAAACCGACCTACAGACACAGCGCCCCGGGCTACAGGTCGACCTACGCGCAAGGCTACAGTTCCAGCGCCCCGGCCTACGCCAAAGGCACGCAGAATCAGGGACTTGCCGTCCCGCATCGCGGTTGCGGCCGATCACCCGGCTATAATGGTAGCCCGCTTCGATAGGCGGCTCAGTGCCTGAACACCCGCACCCCGGTGAAGACCATGGCGATCCCCGCCGCGTCGGCCGCCGCGATCACCTCGGCGTCCCGCATCGAGCCGCCCGGCTGGATCACCGCGGTCGCCCCGGCTTCCGCCGCCTGGATCAGGCCGTCGGCGAACGGGAAGAAGGCTTCCGAGGCGCAGGCGCTGCCCTTCAGGTCGAGGCCGAAATCGGCGGCGCGGATGGCGGCGATGCGGGCGCTGTCCTTGCGGTTCATCTGGCCGGCCCCGACGCCCAGCGTCTGGCCGCCCCGGGCGAAGACGATGGCGTTGGATTTCACATGCTTGGCGACGGTGAAGGCGAACAGCATGTCGCGCACTTCCTCGTCGGTGGGCGCGCGTTTGGTCACCACCTTCAGGTCGGCCGCCGTCAGCCGGGCGGTATCGCGCGACTGCACCAGGAAGCCGCCGGACACCGAACGGAACACCTCGCCGGTCGAGAAGGCGTCCGGCATGCCGCCGGTGACCAGCAGGCGCAGGTTCTTCTTGGCCTCGAACACGGCGACGGCGTCGTCGTCGGCTTCCGGGGCGATGACCACCTCGGTGAAGGTCTCGCAGACCTGCTCGGCGGTGGCGCGGTCCAGCCGGCGGTTGACGGCGACGATGCCGCCGAAGGCCGAGACCGGATCACAGGCCAGGGCGCGGGCGTAGGCTTCCTTCAGATCGGCGCCCAGGCCGACGCCGCAGGGGTTGGCGTGCTTGACGATGATGCAGGCCGGCTCGTCGAACTCGGCGGCCAGCTCGAAGGCGGCGTCGGTGTCGGCGATGTTGTTGTAGCTCAGTTCCTTGCCCTGCAGCTGCCGGGCGTTCGCCACGCCGGGGCGCTGCTCGCCGGTGACATAGAAGGCCGCCGATTGATGGGGGTTCTCGCCATAGCGCAGGGTCTGGCGCAGTTCGCCGCCGATCGCCCGCCGGGCCGGGGCGGTCTCGCCGAGTTGCTTCGCGAACCAGCCGCTGATCGCTGCGTCGTAAGATGCGGTGCGGGCGAAGGCCCGGGCCGCAAGGTCCTTGCGAAGCGCCAGGGTCGTCCCGCCGGCCTTCAACGCCTCGACCACCCGGGCCATGTCTTCCGGGGCGGTGCAGACGGCGACGTAGCCATGGTTCTTGGCCGCCGAACGGATCATCGCCGGCCCGCCGATGTCGATGTTCTCGACGCAGGTTTCAAAGTCGCCGCCGGCGGCGACCGTCGCTTCGAAGGGGTATAGGTTCACATAGAGGATATCGATGCCGCCGATGCCGTGTTCGCTCATCGCCTCAGCGTGAGACGGCGCGGCCCGTACGCCCAGCAGACCGCCGTGGACGATGGGGTGCAGGGTCTTCACCCGCCCGTCCATCATCTCCGGAAACCCGGTCAGGTCGGCCACGTCCTTGACCGGCAACCCGGCCGCCGCGATGGCGCTCTTGGTGCCGCCGGTCGAAACCAGCTCGACGCCCAGATCGTGCAGCGCCCGCGCCGTCTCGATCAGCCCGGTCTTGTCGGACACGGAGATCAGGGCGCGCTTGGCAGCGACGGTATCGGGCGAGGGCGGGAAATCAGGGGCGGCGGGCATGGCGGACTCCGGCTCTATGGCTGTGAGGTCTCGCCCAGGCGCGCGGCAGATGGCGTCGTCAGCTCCCCGGTGGTGATCCACCTGATGCGCCAGTCGCTGAGACGAGGCGGCTCATACAGGAAGAGTGGGGGAGTCGCTACATCCAAGACTCCTCTCCCAGAGGGAGAGGAAGGGGCCCGCGCGGAAGGCGCGTGGGAAGGTGAGGGGTTACGGCGCCTCAGGACAGGCGCCGCCGATCAAGTGTCAGTTTTTCGGTCGGTGCGCGGCCGGACGGACCGTAACCCCTCACCCTCCCACGCCTGCGGCGCGGGTCCCTCCCTCTCCCTTTGGGAGAGGGATTTACCCCTCAGCCCGGCTCATCTTCCAGCGGATCCGACCGCCCGTATCCACCCGCACCTGCCCCGTCAGCACCACCTGCGTCGACCGCCTCGGCCTGCCGTTCTCAAAGTGGGCGCTGGGCTCGACGGCAACCGAAACCGCGTCGTTGCGCAACCACCAGCCCTGGTCGGTCGGGCCTTTCAGCAGCACGCTCTTGCCGTCGCGGGCCAGGCTGGCCCGGGCGTCGGGATGCAGGTGGAAGCGGACGGTGAAGGGCAGGTACCGGCGCGGGCCGTCGGCGGGCGGGCCTTCGACCACCGGGCGGAAGGCGTCCTCGCCGCGCAGCTCGCCGGCCGCCAGGTCGAGATACAGCCGCCGGTCATGGATCAGGCCGAAATCGGCGGCCCAGCCGTCGTGGCTGCACTCCAGCCAGACGCCCGCATCGGCGTCATGGCGGCGCACCTCGACCTGCCTGGCCGCACCCTCCAGCCGCGGGCCGATGCCCCAGGCGGTCAGGCCGCGCAGGGGCTCGCCGGCCGAGGCGTCGCTGAGCGAGGCGGTGCTGGCCCCGTCGGTCAGGCGCAGGGCCTGCGGCGCGGCGGCGTCCGGGCTCCAGGCGCAGCCGGTGACCAGCCGGTCGGCGCCGGCCAGGATCTCGATGCCCAGCGTCTGGGCGCAGGCGGTGGCGCTCCACGGTCCCCCGGCCGGGGCGGCGCCGTCGAGCATCAGGGTCAGGCCGGCCCCGTCGAGGCGGTAGTAGCCGCCGTGCGGCGCCTTCATCGGCGGCGGGCCGGCGCTCTCGTCATGGGCCAGGGCGGCGGCGATGCGGGCGGCGGGCACGGCCTCTCCGCCCTGGAAGCTGGCCAGCCGGCCGTCCGGCAGGGTGAAGAAGCGGGAGGCGGCGCTCAGGCGATCGATGGCCCGGCTCATCTCGTCGGGCCCGGCCTGGCCGCGCTGGTGCAGGGCCTCGTCCAGGGTCAGGAGGTCGAACAACAGCTCCAGCCCGGCCTGCGGCGAGCGGCTGGCATGCACCCCGTCCGGGGCCACGGCGCCGGGCAGGCCGGCCTGCAGGATGGCCATCGCCCTGTCGATCAGCTGCTCGCCGGCCTCTCCGGCCAGGGCGCAACCGGCCACCCCGACAACGACGGCCCGCTGCAGGGCGCGCTCGGGATGGATGGAGATGTCGGCCAGGTGGCGGGCCTGCCGCGCCAGGTCGGTGGCCAGTTCGCCGCGCTCGGCGTCAGAGGCGATCGCGGCCATGCGGCGGGCGGCGCAGGCCAGGTTGAACACCCGCCGCTCCAGCACCTCATAGCCCCAGGAGAAGCCGTTCCAGCGCCCGAAGATCCGCTTCCAGTCGAAGACCAGCCGCAGGGCGGCGCGCGCCCCGGTATCGTCCTGCGCCACCAGGTCGTGCAACCAGCCCATGCGGTGCAGGGCCACGGCGAAGGCGCGGTCAGGGCTGGGCTTGTCGAACGGGTCGCCGTTGGCCCCCACGCTCATCCGCGTGCCGGCCAGGTCGAAGATGCCCTGCAGCAGCCGTCGGCCCTCGGCGTTGTTGACCGGTCGCCGGTCGCGCGGATTGGCGGCAAAGCCATCGACCGGCGGACGGCTGAGCATCATCCGGTGCAGCGGATTGCCGAACCACTCCTGCTCGCCCTGGCGGCGGGCGGCGCCGGCCCAGCCCTGCAGGGTGGTCAGAACCGGTCCGGCAATGTCGCGGCGGGGCGGTTTCACGGTCCCGCCGTCAGCCCCTCAGGGCGGCGATGTTGGCGGCGTAGGCGTCCGGCCCGCCCTTGAACACGGCCGAGCCGGCGACCAGGGCCGTGGCCCCGGCGGCGATGCACTGCGGCGCGGTCATCGCGGTGACCCCGCCGTCGACTTCCAGGATGATGTCGCGCCCCGAGGCGTCGATCATCTTCCGCAGCCGCTCGATCTTCTTCAGCTGCGAGGTGATGAAGCTCTGGCCGCCGAAGCCCGGATTGACGGTCATGACCAGCAGCAGGTCGATGTCGTCCATCATGAACTCGATGACGTCCGGACTGGTCGAGGGATTGAACACCACCCCGGCCTTGGCCCCCAGCTTGCGGATCTGCCGAAGCGTGCGGTTGAGGTGTGGCCCCGCTTCCGGATGGACGCTGATCAGGTCGGCGCCGGCCTCGCGGAAGGCCTCCAGATAGCTGTCCACCGGGCTGATCATCAGATGGACATCGAAGGGGATGTTCACGTGCGGGCGCAGGGCCTTCACCACGTCGGGACCGATGGTGATGTTGGGCACGAAGTGGCCGTCCATGACGTCGACGTGCACCCAGTCGGCGCCGGCGGCCTCGATGGCGCGGCATTCCTCGCCGAGCTTGGCGAAGTCGGAGGCCAGGATGGAGGGGGCGATGATCATGGCCCCATGGCTTAGCGGAGTCGGGCCAAGGATGACAGTAGGAGGGGCGTCTAGTTTCGCTTCAGCCGGGCGACGAAGAAGCCGTCCTGACCGCCCTCGCGCTGGTGGGGCAGCAGGCGCAGCCAGCCTTCACGGGTCAGTGAGGCGGCCGGGGCGCCGCCTTCGCCCTCGGCGCAGGGCTCGGTGGCGAAGTCCGGATGGCGGTTCAGGAAGGCCCGGACCTGGCCCTCACCCTCTTCCGGCTCCAGCGAGCAGACGCAGTAGACCAGCCGGCCGCCCGGCGCGGTGCGCATCGCGGCGCTGTCGAGCAGGCGCGACTGCACGGCGGCCAGCTTGGCGATGTCGCCGGGCGCGGCGGCCCACAGCACGTCCGGGTGACGGCGGAAGGTGCCGGTGGCCGAGCAGGGGGCGTCGAGCAGGACGGCGTCGAAGGTGCGCGTATCGTTCCAGCGTCCGGCGTCGGCGGCGATGACCTCGGCGGTCAGGCTCATCCGGGCGAGGTTCTCGGTCACCCGCTTCAGCCGCTCCTCGGAGCGATCGACGGCGACCGTCTTCGCGCCGGTGACGGCCAGTTGCAGGGTCTTGCCGCCGGGCGCGGCGCAGAGGTCCAGCGCCGTCTGTTCGGCGTTGGCGTGCAGCAGGCGGGCGGGAATGGCGGCGGCGGCGTCCTGCACCCACCAGCGGCCTTCGGCGAAGCCTGGCCACTGGGCGACGTCGCCGCGCTGGGCGACCCGCACCGTGCCGCCGGGCAGGGCCACGGCGTCGAGCTGGGCGGTCAGAAGTTCGATGTCGTCGCCCGAGCGGACGGTCAGGTCGGTGGCCGGCTCGCCGGCGATCTGAGCGGCGATGGCGCGGGCGGCCTCGGGGCCCCAGGCGTTGGTCCAGCGGGCGAACAACCAGGGCGGGCACAGGGCCTCGGGATCATCGACCGGCGGCCCGTCGCGCAGCAGGCCGCGCAGCACGGCGTTGACCAGGCCCTTGAAGGCCCGGCCGCTCTTGTCGGCGGCGGCGATGTCGACGCTGGTCGAAACGGCGGCATGGTCCGGAGTGTCGAACCAGAACAGCTGGGCGACGCCCAGGCGCAGCAGGTTGCGGATCCGCGGCGGCGGCTCGCGGTTCAGCTTGGGCGCCAGCAGCCGGTCGATGGCTCCAAGCCGGCGCAGGGTGCTCAGCGTCAGGGCCCGGGCGAAGGCGCGGTCGCGGGCGTCCAGCGCCTTCAGGGGGCCGGTCGCGGCCGCCTCGTCGATGCCGCCCCGGCGTTCGAGCGCGGCGTCCAGCAGGGTGAGGGCCGCGCGGCGGGCGGCCAGATCGTTCGAAGGTGCTTGGGTCACGCCGTCCCCCTGCGCCTTTCAGGCGCGGGGATCAAGGAAAGAAGGGCCGTCTTTCAGACGCGGGGATCAAGGATGCAAGGCAGCCGGGCGTGGTTGCTTGATCAGGGAACAGGCCCATGTACATACCCGGCAGACATTCGGGAGCACGCGGAGACCACCATGGAAAACGATCCGCAGGACGGGGTGCAACTGGAACCCGATCAGCAATCCGGCGACGTCCCGGGCGCCGCGCCTGGAAAGCTGCTGGCTCCCGCCGCCCGCCGGGCGCTGGAGGAAGCGGCCGCGCGCAGGGCGGCGGCTGTCGAAGCGGACCGTCCGCCGGAGGATGGCGGCCCTGCCGGCCCCGAGCCGACCCGCTATGGCGACTGGGAGCGCAAGGGCGTGGCGGTCGACTTCTGAAGGCTCCCGGCCGACAGGGTTAAATTACCCCAGCCGCGCGGCGCCTTAACCCTGCCTCTCCCGCCGCGGGCGCAGAGCGTCGCGGCCCCCCAGGTTGGGGCGTAGCCTGTCGATCCTGTACCCGCCAGGAGTTCGGCCGATGCGTTTCACAGCCCCAATGCTGGCCCCCGCCATCCTTCTGGGCGCCCTGGCCCTGAGCCCGGTCAGCGCTCTGGCCGCCGAGCCTTACGCGCCTCCGTCCCCTTCCGTCTCCGGCGACGCCTATGCCTACCAGCGCGCCGGCGCCGGCGGTGAGGCCTACAGCTATCGCCGCGAGACCAGCGAAAGCGACGCGGCCCTCGGCGCCCCGGTGCGCGGCCAGGTCAACTGCCAGGGCTATTGCCTGCCGCCGGGCTACGTCATTGAAGACCCCTACCAGCGCGCCGAGCCGCCGCCGGTCCGCTATGAAGAGCGCGGCGCCTATGTCGGCGAGCCGTTGATCGAAGAGTACCGCGAGGACCGCTACGGCGCGCGGCGCACGACCTACGAAGAGCGCGGGGGCTACAGTTGGGGGTATGAGGCGCGGGGCGCCGGGGAGCGCCGCGCGGAGG
>JAUMCZ010000015.1:0-34518 GCA_032122215.1 Caulobacter sp. | reverse complement strand
TTACCGAGGACGGCAAGACCCTCTACTGGACCGACACCCGCGGCCGCGACAAGGCCGCCATCCTCGCCCAGGACTGGGCCACCGGCAAAACCACCGTGGTCGGCGAGAGCGACAAGGCCGACGCCGCTCCGGCCATGTTCAATCCAGCGACCGGCAAGCTGGAAGCCCATGTCGTCAACTACCTGAAGAACGACTGGGTGGCGACCGAGCCGGCCATCAAGGCCGACCTTGACTTCCTCAAGACCGAGCTGAAGGGCGAGGTCTTCGTCCAGTCGCGCACCACCGCCGACGACCGCTGGATCGTCGCCGTCGATCCCGTCACCGCCCCGGCCTCGACCTGGCTCTACGACCGCAAGGCCAGAAAGCTGACCAAGCTCTACGTCAGCCGCCCTGAACTGGAAGGCGCGCCTCTGGCCGCCATGCATCCGGTCGAGATCCAGTCGCGCGACGGCAAGACCCTGGTCTCCTACCTCACCCTGCCCAAGGGCAGCGACCCGGATGGCGACGGCAAGCCGGACAAGGCCGTGCCGCTGGTGCTCTATGTCCACGGTGGCCCCTGGGCTCGCGACCAGTACGGCTACAACGGCTGGCACCAATGGTTGTCGAACCGCGGCTATGCGGTGCTCAGCGTCAACTACCGGGGCTCCACCGGCTTCGGGAAGGCCTTCACCCGCAGCTCCGACGGCGAATGGGCCGGCAAGATGCACGACGACCTGCTCGACGCCGTCGACTGGGCGGTGAAGGGCGGCGTCGCGCAGAAGGACAAGGTCGCAATCGCCGGCGGTTCCTACGGCGGTTACGCCACCCTGGTCGGCATGACCTTCACGCCGGACACCTTCGCCTGCGGCGTCGACATCGTCGGCCCCTCGAACCTCAAGACCCTCTACGACACCTTTCCGCCCTACTGGAGCTCGGGCCTCAGCCTGTGGCGCAAGGCGCTGGGCGATCCGAACACCCCCGAGGGCCTGAAACTGATGCAGGACCGCTCGCCCATCAACAGGGTGGACGCCATCAAGCGGCCCCTGCTGATCGGCCAGGGCGCAAACGACCCGCGCGTCAAGAAGTCCGAGAGCGACCAGATCGTCGAGGTCATGAAGGCCAGGAACATCCCGGTCACCTACGTCCTGTTCCCCGACGAGGGCCACGGCTTCGCCCGGCCGGTCAACAATCTGGCCTTCAACGCCACCACCGAGAACTTCCTGGCCAAATGCCTGGGGGGCAGGGCCGAGCCCTATGGAAAGGCGCTGGAAGGGTCTTCGATCCAGGTCCCCCACGGGGCCGAGTTCGCGCCGGGCCTGAAGGAGGCGCTGGCCGCCAAATGACAGCTGAGGAGTTCGACGCCGTCGCTCTGAGTTTTCCCGGCTCCGAAGCCGGGTCCAGCTATGGCCAGCCCGCCTACAAGATCGACGGCAAGTTCTTCACCCGGCTGCGCAAGGAGGACGACAGCGCCGTCCTCTCCTGTGTGCCGCACGAGGAGCGCGAGTTCCTGATGGAAGCCGACCCGGCCACCTTCCACTTCACCGCCCACTACAAGGACTATCCCATCGTCCTGGCGCGGCTGTCGGGCCTCGAGCCGGAGCAGGCGCGCGGGTTCCTGGCGCGGCAGTTCAGGAAGGTGGCCAAGAAGGCGGCGGTGAAGGCCTGGGAAGCCTCCCGCGCCTGATCCTCAGGCCGACAGCCGTGTCTCGCGCTCATCGGCCGCCAGCACCGTCATCAGGCCGTCCAGCAGACTGACCGGCGTCACCGGCTTGGCAATATGGCCATCGGCCCCGGCCGCGATAGCAGCGGCGCGATGTTCGGCCATGGCGTTGGCGGTCAGCATGGCGATGGGCGTCCGCGCCAGTCCCTGGGCCTGTTCGATGGCCCGGATCCGCCCGACGGCGGCGACCCCGTCCATGACCGGCATCTGCATGTCCATCAGCACGGCGTCGAAGCCGCCCGCCCGCCACAGGTCGACGGCGATCTGGCCATTCTCGGCGATCACCACCTCGATGCCGTGCGGTTCGAGGAAGAGGCGCGCGACCTTCTGGTTGGTCGGATGATCCTCGGCCACCAGAACCCGCAGACCGGCCTCGGGATGGTCGGCCCGGCCGGGCGTTTCGGTCGCCGCCGCCGCGACCCCGCGCGCCAGCGGAACGGTGAGGGTGAAGCGACTGCCCACCCCCGGGGTCGAGGTTGCTGACAGGGCGCCGCCCATGGCTTCCGCCAGGGCCCGGGAGATGCTGAGACCCAGGCCCGAGCCGCCGAACCGGCGGGTGATGCTGGCGTCGGCCTGGGTGAAGGGCTGGAACAGGCGGCTGGCGACCTCGTCGTCGAACCCGATGCCGTCGTCGGCCACCGTCAGGATCAGGAGGGCGCCGTCATCCCGGTCCCTGACGTCGGCATGAATGCGCACCGACCCGGCGTCGGTGAACTTGACGGCGTTGGAGGCCAGGTTGGCGATGATCTGCCGGATGCGCACCGCATCCCCGACGAACACGCCGTCGGCGGCGGGCGAGAAGGTCAGCTCGAAGCCGACGCCCTTCTCGGCGGCCTGATCGCGCATCAGCAGGGCGGCCGCATCGATCTCGGCCCGCAGGGGGAAGGTCAGGGCCTCCAGGGTGAAGGCTCCGGCCTCGATCTTGGCGCTGTCGAGCACATCGGAGAGCAGCCGCTCCAGCACCCGTCCGGAGCCGCCGATCAGCCCGACCATCTCTCTCTGGCCGGGCGTCAGCGGCGTCTGTTCCAAGGCATGGGCGACCCCCACGACGCCGTTCAGGGGCGTGCGGATCTCGTGGCTCATGTTGGCCAGGAAGACATCCCGCGACGCCGCCGCCGCCTGGGCCTTGTCGACGGCCGCCTCGTAGTCGCGGGCCTCGCTGTCGAGTGAACTGACCACCTGTGAGACGAACACGGCGAACAGCAGCCCGCCGCTGAGCATCAGCAAGGCGTCCTTCAAACTGCCGAGGCTGCCTGTGGCCAGGGCGATCCATGGAAGGAGCGCGAGAATCAGCACGGACGGCCCCAGCATAAGGGCCGTCGCCCTCGCCGAGCCGCGGTTCAGCACCGCGTTGCTGATCGTGTTTGCGCTGGCCAGGAAGAGGGCGGCGGACAGTCCGAAGCCAGAGCCGCCCAACAGGAGCAGAAGGGAGCAGGCGCCGAACAGCGAACCGGCGGCCAGCCGTCCAACGACCTCGATCCGCTTGAGATGGTGGTTCGTGAAGTCCAGGCGGCGGCGCGCCGCGATATTGGCGTCGAACCAGATCGCCGCGCCGGTCAGCAGCAACCAGGGCAAGGTCCAACCCGACTGGTTGAACAGCCAGACCAGCAAGGCGACGATGGCGAGCTGGATCAACCGGCCGCGACGGCCCTCGTCTCGCCAACGCAGAATTCGCAGTTCGGTGATGTGGCTGGCGGCCATGCGGATATCCTCGACCGCAATCGCTTACCCGGCAAAAGTTGCGCGCCGACTAAGATCGGCGGTCGCTGAACTTTGATCAACGCCGGCGGCGCACCAGCACCCAGGCCAGAACCCCGAGCGGCGCCACGAGGCAGGCCCAGGACAGCCAGTCCCAGGGGCCGTCGCCGACGAGCGCGCCCAGCAGCCCGACCAGTAGGATCAGCGCCAGCAGGATGGGCCAGCCGAAAATCTTCACAAAGCCGCTCACGACCGCGCCTCCGCAGGTTCGATCGCCACAGTCCGGCGCCGCCCGGAGGCCAGCCAGAGGTAGACCCCGCTGCCCAGCACAACGATCGTGATGAGGTCGAAGATGGCCCAGAGAATCTTCAGCGGCAGACCGCCGTAGTCACCGAAATGCAGCGGCTGCGACAGCGACAGGGTCTTGGACAGCAGGGGCATGTCCTGCACCGCCGTCAGGACCCCGGTCTCCGCATCAATGAGGGCAGGCCTGGCCAGGTGCTGGGTCAGCGGCGTCGTCCCGTGCAGGAAGACGGCGTAGTGGTGATCGGTCGAATAGCCGCTGCCGGGGAAGGCCACGAACTGCACCTTCATGCCCGGCATCGCCGCCTGGGCCGTGCGGACCGCGCCGTCGACGCTGGCGCGGCGGGTCGTCATGGCCTTGCCCTGATAGGGCGCCGCCAGCTCTTTCAGGGCGGTCGCCTTCCAGCTGTCGGTGATCGGCACAGCCAGCGTGTTGATCACCCCGGTCACCCCGACGACCAGGACCCAGGCGAAGGTCACCACGCTGAGGACATTGTGGTAGTCCAGCCACTTTATCTTCGGCGAGCGGCTCGCCCGCACCGCGCCGAACGGCAGGCGTCGCATGAAGGGCGCATAGACGACGACCCCCGAGATGATCGAGGCGGTGAACAGCAGCCCCATCGCCCCCAGGAACAGCATACCGGCCAGCCCGAGGAACATGTCGGTGTGGAGCTGCAGGATGAAGTCCATCACCCCGCCGGCCGGAGTCGGCGGCACGCCCTCGCCGCTCGTCCGGTCGATGGGGGCGAAGTGCATCTTCGCCTCGACGGCGTCGGCGGTCGGACCCGAGGTGACGTTCACCACCGGCCGGTCCGTGTCGAAACTCATGAAGATCGGCGCATGGCCGGGCTGGCGGGCCAGCGCCGTCTCCAGCACCTGGTCATAGGTCATCAACGGCCCGCCGGGGTTGGCGGGCCGCCAGCGGTCATGGCCGGTGAGGTCGTTGATCTCGTGTTCGAAGATCAACGGCAGGCCGGTGACGCAGAGCATCAGCAAAAACAGGGTGCAGATCAGGCTGGTCCACTTGTGGACCAGTGACCAGACCCTGATCGTCGCCGGCCTGAGCAAGGCCTAGAAGTCCACCGAGGCCGTCAGGCTGACCGTACGCGGCCCGCCGAGCACCAGGTAGTTGGCGCCCGGATAGCCGCCGCTCGAGGCCCAGTAGTTCTCGTCGGTGACGTTCTCGATACGGGCGCGGAAGGTGACCGGCTTGTCGGCGATGGTCACCCGGTAGCGGGCCCCGAGATCGAGGCGGGTCCAGCTGTCGAGGTTCACGGTGTTGGCGGCGTTGGCCGGCTGCTCGCCGGTGTAGACCACGCGGCCATCGACCGTCAGGCCTTCCAGGAGCGGCAGATCGTATTCGAGGTTGGCGTTGAACTGCCATTCCGGCACGCCGATCGGGCGTTTGCCATTGAGGGCGCCGCCCGCCGTCCGGGTCAGCTCGGCGTCGATCCAGGTGGCGCCGCCGAGGATGCGGACGCCGTCGACCGGCTCGCCGAAGACGGTCAGCTCGACGCCCTGGTTGCGCTGCTCGCCGTTGGTGCCGAAGCGGTTGTTCTGCACATAGGCGCTGGGCAGGGTGATGGAGAAGACGCTGGCCGTGCCGCCGAAGCGGCCGCTGTCATATTTCACGCCGGCCTCGACCTGCTTGCCCTTGAAGGGATCCAGCACCTCGCCGGCGTTGGTCACCGGCACGCCGCCGCTGGTCGCCGGAGCGATCTGGCCGGGGATCAGGGCCTCGGCATAGTTGGCGTAGAACGAGACCTTGTCGGACGGCTTGTAGACCACGGCCACGGCCGGGGTGATGGTATCGCCCTTGTAGCCACCGAAGCTCAGCCCCGTGTTGTAGTCGTAGGTCGTGGTGTCGATCTCCTGCCAGCGGGCGCCGACGGTGAGCAGCACGGTGTCATCAAGGAAGGACAGCATGTCGGCCACGGCAAAGCTGCGGTTCTCGACCCGCTCGGTGACCTTGGGGTTCTTCAGCACCCCGCCGGTGAAGAAGGTGGCCGCCGGGGCCGGAACGTCGACCGGGTTGTAGAGGTCGGTCGCGAAGGGCGTGAAGAAGCTGGAGAAGGCGTAGGCGTTGGCCGATTCCAGGTTCACCGAGCTGACCGAGGCCACCAGCCGGTGGCCGACCGGACCGGTCTCGATTTCCCAGCGCAGGCCGGCGTCGGCCGACAGGATGTTGTCCTCGCGGGCGTTGTCGAAGCGGTAGGCGGTCAGGCTGCCGTCCGGGTTGGCGTTGGGGTTGGCCAGGACGTTGCGCTCACGGCCATTGCGGCCGCCGACAGCGAACCACAGCGACAGGTCGTCGGTCGCATCGAACTCCGCCCGGGCGACGCCGAACAGCTGGCGCTCGTCGGTATAGGTCCAGGGCTGGGCGAAGTTGCCGTCCGCCGAGGGGGCGCGCGGGATCGTGCTGTTGGGCGTGACGCTCGGGCGCGGCGCGTCGATGCGGTTGTCCTGCAGGCCGATATCGGCCGAGAAGCGGAACCGGTCGCCGCGATAGTCGACGCCCAGGGCGCCGACGATCAGGCTGCGCTCCTGGTCTTCCACCGAGGTTTCGCCGTCGCGGGCCGCAAGGTTGAAGCGGACGCCGAAATCGCCGTCCGGGCCGAAGCGGCGAGCCCCGTCGAAGGCGCCGTAGAGCGCGCCACCCGTCTCGATGCCGGCGGTCAGGCGGTTCAGCGCTTCATCCGGCGCGCGCTTGGGCACCAGGTTGAAGGCCCCGCCGACGCCGCTGCCGCCGGGAGCGGCGCCGTTCAGGAAGGCGGTGGCGCCGTGGAAGACCTCGACCCGCTCCAGGAATTCAGCGGCCACGAACTGGCGCGGCAGGATGCCGTAGACGCCGTTGTAGGTCATGTCGTCCGAGTACACCGGGAAGCCCCGGATGACGTACAGCTCCTGGAAGTTGCCGAAGCCCTTGGCGACCCGCACGACCGGATCGTTCTGCAGGATGTCGCCGACCCCTTCGGCCAGCTGGTTGCGGGCCAGCTCCTCGGTATAGGCGGTGACCGAGAAGGGCGTGTCCATGGTGTCCAGCGCGCCGAACATGCCCACGCGCCCGCCGCGCGCCACCTGACCACCCTCGTAGGCCTCCGGCAGGGCAACCTGCGAGCCGGTGATGACCACGGCGTCGACTTCGTCAGCCGGAGCCTCCTGGGCCGAAGCGGCGCCCGCCGCGAAAACCAGACCCAGGGCGGCCGAAGCCAGAAGAGCGAAGCGCATCGAGGAACACCCCCATCAATTGAGAAGGTGTCGCAAATAGCCTTAGTGAGAATGCATCGCAATCACGAAATTGCCAAACTTGCGCGGGCCGCGCACCGGCGTGCCCCGAAAGCCGCAGGCCACAGGATCCGCACTGCTCCGTTTCCCCTCCGCGCGAAGAGCGCTAGATCGGACGCCAGACAAGGAACCTGTGCATGGCCTACCGCTCGCTCCGCGACTTCATCGCCGACCTCGAGAAATCGGGCGAGCTGGTGCGCGTCACCGAGCCGGTCTCCACCGAGCTGGAGATGACCGAGATCTGCACCCGGCTGCTGGCCACAGGCGGACCGGCTGTGTTGTTCGAGAACGTCATCAAGGCCG
The DNA here is from genome assembly GCA_032122215.1 of Caulobacter sp. Classification (GTDB taxonomy): domain Bacteria; phylum Pseudomonadota; class Alphaproteobacteria; order Caulobacterales; family Caulobacteraceae; genus Caulobacter. The sequence continues at coordinate 27,230 of JAUMCZ010000015.1, read as the reverse complement.
ATGGCACAAAGTCCGACATGCCCTGCCTCGCCAACCTGTTCGGCACGGTGAAGCGGGTGGCCATGGGCGTGACCCTGGGCGGCAAGCCGCGCACCACCGGCGCGGAACTGCGCGAGGTCGGCGAACTGCTGGCCTTCCTGCGCCAGCCCGATCCGCCGCGCGGCCTGAAGGACGCCTTCAACCTGCTGCCCCTGGCCGGCACGGTGCTCTCCATGCGTCCGCGCACGGTGAAGACCGCGCCGGTGCAGCAGGTGGTCATGAAGGGCGACCAGATCGACCTGAACAGGCTGCCCATCCAGGGCTGCTGGCCCGGCGAGCCGGCGCCGTTGATCACCTGGCCGCTGGTGGTCACCAGGGGGCCGTCGGACAGCAAGGAAGACGACTACAACCTCGGCATCTACCGCATGCAGCTGCTCGGCAAGGACCGGGCCATCATGCGCTGGCTGGCCCACCGCGGCGGCGCCCAGCACTACGGCCGTCACAAGAAGGCGGGCAAGCGCGAGCCCTTGCCCGCCTGCGCTGTCATCGGCGCCGATCCGGGCACCATCCTGGCGGCCGTGACGCCGGTGCCGGATACCCTCTCCGAATACCAGTTCGCCGGCATCCTGCGCGGCTCCAAGCTCGATCTCGTGCCCGCCAAGACCGTGCCCCTGATGGTCCCGGCCCAAGCCGAGATCGTCATCGAGGGCCATGTCCTGCTAGACGAGTTCGAGGACGAGGGCCCCTACGGCGACCACACCGGCTACTACAACAGCGTCGAGAAGTTCCCGGTCTTCCAGGTCTCCTGCATCACCCACCGCAAGGACGCCATCTACCACACCACCTTCACCGGCCGGCCGCCGGACGAGCCGGCCATCCTCGGCGAGGCGCTCAACGAGGTCTTCATCCCGCTGATCCGCCAGCAGTTCCCGGAGATCGTCGACTTCTGGCTGCCCCCGGAAGGCTGCAGCTACCGCATCGCCGTGGTCAGCATGAAGAAAGCCTACCCCGGCCACGCCAAGCGCATCATGCTCGGCGTCTGGAGCTACCTGCGGCAGTTCATGTACACCAAGTGGGTCATCATCGTGGATGACGACATCAACGCCCGCGACTGGAAGGACGTCATGTGGGCGCTCAGTACGCGGATGGACCCGGCCCGCGACATCACCGTCATCGAGAACACCCCGATCGACTACCTCGACTTCGCCAGTCCCGAGAGTGGCCTGGGCAGCAAGATCGGCCTGGACGCCACCGACAAGCTGCCGCCGGAGACGCACCGCGAATGGGGTGTGAAGATCGCCATGGACCCCGCCGTGGTCGACAAGGTCAGTGAGATGTGGAGCCGGCTTGGCCTGCCGGGTGAAGGAAAGCCGATCTGGTAATGCGCCTGCCCCGCCGGACCCTGATCCTGATCCTCGTGGCCGTCGTCACCTATGTCGGCGGTTATATCTGGTTCCGCGAGAGCCAGACCCGCACCTGGATCCGCGACAAGCAGCAGTATGTCATCTACCCGGACAATCTGCCGGGCGAAGCGCTGTACTGGGCCTGGCGGCCGCTCGGCGTGATCGACAAGGTCCTGACCGGGCGCAACAGCCGCATCGGCAATCATCTGCGCCTCAAGAGCACCGAGCCGCCGACACACGTCTGATCCAACGCCGGGGGGCGATATGAGCGCGTTCGAGTTCTTCTTTTCGTTCTACGGCCTGCTGCTCGGCTTCTCGGTGGCCGAACTGGTCGGCGGCCTTTCCCGGGTGATCAACGAGCGCAAGGCCGTCACCTTCGGCCTGTTGACACCCCTGCTCGGCCTGTTCGTCGCCATCGATATCGCCACCTTCTGGGTCCAGGCCTGGCTGGTGTTCCGCAATGCGCCGTTCAACTACGCCCTGCTGGTGCTGGGCCTGGCGGTGGCGGCGGTCTTCTACGTCGCCGCCAGCATGGTGTTTCCCCGCCAGATCGCCGCCCGCACCAGTCTCGACAGCCACTTCTGGGCGCACCGGCGATGGGTCCTGCTGGGGGTGATGGGCGCCAACCTGCTGATGACCCTGGTCATCATCGGCCTGGCCAGCCGGGCCGGCGAACTGGACCAGGTCCTGTCCCCCTTCGGCCTGGTCCGGACCTGCTTCTTCCTGGGCGCCACCCTGATCGCGGCGCTGGTTCCTCAGCGGCGCATGGTGCTGGGCCTCATGATCCTGCTGGTCGCCTACCAGCTCTGGGGTGTGGCGGCGAACGGCGCCCGACTGCTGGACGGGCCGGCCTGGAGCCTTGTCAGCTGACCTGACAGCCTCTCCGAAACGGCCTACACCCGTCCCATGCGCAAGCTCTCCCTCGCCCTCGCGGCCCTGTTCCTGTTGTCGAGTCCCGCCATGTCCCAGTCCCCGCCGTCGCTTCCCAACGCCAAGCCCTGGGACCAGCCCTTTCTCCCTCCCGCGCCGGAGTGGAACGGCAAGTCGAAGGCCCTGCTGCGCCCCGCGACCGACCCCTGGGCCAGCGCGTTCGAACAGGACGCCGGGCACGACTTCTCGCCCAACTACGCCGACACCCGCGCCTGGTTCGACAGGCTCGACGCCGCCAGCGACCTGATCCGCATCGAACAGTTCGGCGTCTCGCCGGAAGGCCGGCCGATCTATGCGGTGATGGTCAGCAAGGACGGCCCGAAGTTCGACCCGAAGAAGCCGGTGCTGCTCGTCCAGGCAGGCATCCACCCGGGCGAGATCGACGGCAAGGACGCCGGCATGATGCTGCTGCGCGACATCGCCTTCTACGGCAAGGACAGCCTGGTCGATAAGGTCAACCTGATCCTCATCCCCATCCTGTCGGTCGACGGCCACGAGCGCGCCGGCAGCTATTCCCGCCCCAACCAGCGCGGTCCCCGCATCCAGGGCTGGCGCAACACGGCGACCAACCAGAACCTCAACCGCGACTACATGAAGCTGGACCAGCCGGAGATGCGCGCGGTCCGCGCTCTGGCCAATGCCTACCGCCCCGATCTCTACCTCGACGTCCACGTCACCGACGGCATCGACTACCAGTACGACGTCACCTTCGGCTTCAACGGCGAGGATGGCAGCTTCTCCCGCTCACCGGCCAGCAGCGGGTGGCTGGACAGCGTCTTCAAGCCGGCCATGTACAAGGCCCTCGAAAAGGAAGGCCACATTCCCGGCGAACTGGTCTTCGCCATCGATGACCGCAATCCCAAACTGGGCCTCAGCGACGGCGGCCTCGGCGAGCGCTTCTCCAACGGCTGGGGCGCGGCGGCCCACGTGCCGACCATCCTCATCGAGAACCACAGCCTCAAACCCCACGAGCAGCGGGTGCTGGGCACCTATGTCTTCATCGAGGAGGCCCTGCGCCTTCTGGCCGCCAGGGGCTCCGACCTGCGCGCCGCCATCGGCAAGGACCGCGCCGCCCGCCCGCCGGTGATCGCCGCCAACTTCGTCGCCGAGGACAAGCCGGCCACCACCCGCCCCTTCAAGGGCATCCTCTACGAGACCTACCAGAGCGCCGCTTCTGGCGGCCCCGAACTGCGCTGGCTCGGCAAGCCCGATCCGGTCCTCTGGCAAATGCCCTTCTACGGCAGCAAGCCGACCCTGCAGCTCAACCGCCCCGCCGCCTACTGGGTGCCGGGCTATCGGACCGATCTCATCGAGCGGCTGATGATCCACGGCGTCAGCATGGAGATCCTGGCCGCGCCGAAGACCGTCAAGGTCGAGATGCTCTACCTCGATGACCCCAAGGTCGCCGCCGCGACCAATGAGGGCCATGTGCCGATCAAGGTGACCAAGGTCACGGCGACCAGCCGCGACTGGGTCTACCCGGCCGGCTCGGTCCGCATCTCCACCGACCAGCCGCTCGGCGACATCGTCGTCCTGCTACTGGAGCCGCAATCGTCGGAAAGCTTCTTCGCCTGGGGCATGATCCCCGAGGTGCTCAACCGCGTCGAATACATCGAGGGTTACGCCGTCGCCCCCCTGGCCGACCGCATGCTGGCCGCCGACCCGGCGCTGAAGGCGGAGTTTGAAGCAAAGCTGGCGGCCGATCCGAAGTTCGCCGCCGATCCGGACGCCCGCCTCGGCTGGTTCTACGAACGCACCCCCTTCTATGACTCGCGCTATCGGCTCTATCCGATCGGCCGGGAACTTCCGCGATAGTCCTATTGATCCCCCTGCCGAATGACCCACTAATCCCGCGCTTCGAGAACGGGGAACCCGCATGCCGCAACTGGCGTCCATAGGTCATGCAGCCGCCCTCTGGGTCGGGCTCCACCTGCTGCTTCTGCTGATCCTGTCGCTGCTGGTCGTGCGTCAGCGCCAGAAGCACAAGGTCGCGCTGGGCGACGAGGGCATCCCCGAACTGCTGCAGGCCATCCGCGCCCAGGGCAACGCCGTCGAATACATCCCGCCGGCCCTGATCGGCCTGGTGGTTCTGGAACTGGCCGGGGCGCCCGCCCTGCTCGTTCATGTCGGCGGTCTGGTGCTGTTTGTCGGCCGTGTGCTGCATGCCATCGGCCTCAGCAACAGCGGCGGCGTCTCGATGCTGCGCACCGTCGGGGTGGTGCTGACCTGGCTGGCCTACATCTTCATCATCGCCAGCTGCCTGTTCTTCGCGGTCGGCTAAGGCCACCGTCGGTGCGTCCTTCGACACGCCCGCTACGCGGGCTGCTCAGGATGACTGACTTGAGTGCAAATCAACAAAGCTAGTCATGCTGAGCAGCGACCGGAGGTCGCGTGTCGAAGCACGCACCCTTGCGACCTGCCCTTCCGGCGCCCATAAGCCCCTGATGGACGAAAACCTGTTGAACGAGCTTGTCGGCTCCGCCATCGCGGCGGGCGCTGATGCGGCGGAAGCTGCCTACGCCGAACGCCAATCCCTCTCCGTCTCCGTGCGCCTGGGCGATCTGGAAGAGGTCGAGCGCGAGGAGGCCAGAGATCTGGGCCTGCGCGTCTTCGTCGGCAAACGACAGGCCAGCGTCTCCGGCAGCGACATTTCCGAAACCGGCCGGGCCAAGCTGGTCGAGCGGGTCGTCGCCATGGCCCGCCTGGCCCCCGAGGACCCCTACGCCGGCCTCGCCGACCGCGCGCGCCTGGCCAGCGGTCCCTACCCCGACCTCGACATCTATGATGATCACGAACCCAGCGCCGAGGCCCTCGAGGCCCGCGCCCGCGAGGCCGAAGACGCCGCCCGCGCCGTCGACGGCGTCACCAACTCCGACGGCGGCAGCGCCGGATGGTCGACCAGTCGCTGGATGCTCGCCACCAGCCACGGCTTCACCGGCGCCCACCGCGCCAGCGGCTTCTCGGTCAGCGCCAGCGCCATCGCCGGCGAGGGCTCCGGCATGGAACGCGGCGGCGAAGGCCGCTCCGTTCGCCACAATGAAGACCTGCCGGACGCCGGCTGGATCGGCTCCGAGGCCGGCCGCCACGCGGTCCGCCGTCTTGGGGCCCGCAAGATCGCCTCGCAGACCGCCCCGGTGATCTTCGAAAACCGCATCGCCATGAGCCTCCTCGGCCCCTTCATCGGCGCCATCGGCGGGCCCAGCATCACCCGCGGCGTCTCCTTCCTGAAGGACAAGCTGAACCAGCAGGTTTTCGCCAGGAACGTCTCCATCCTCGACGACCCCTACCGGGTGCGCGGCCTCGGCTCCGGCCCCTTCGATGACGAGGGCGTCACCACCGAGCCGATGGCCCTGATCGATGACGGCGAACTGACCACCTGGCTGCTCAACACAGCGTCCGCCCGCCAGCTCGGTCTCGAGACCACCGGCCACGCCTCGCGCGGCCTCGCCGGCCCGCCCGGCGTCGGCACCTCCAACGTCATCGTCACCGGCGGCACGCGAGACCTCGCCGGCCTGATGAGCGACGCAAAGGCCGGCCTTCTGGTCACCTCGATGTTCGGCCCCTCGCTGAACGGCAACACCGGGGACTGGTCGATCGGCTGCTCGGGCTTCTGGTTCGAGGGCGGCGAGCTGGCCTATCCGGTCAACGAGATCACCGCCGCCGGCAACCTGATCGACATCTACGCCCGCCTCGTGCCCGGCGACGACCTGGTCATCCGCGGCAGCCACGACAGCCCGTCCCTGCTGGTCGATGGCCTGGCGATCGCCGGCTCGTGAACGATCTGGACCTCATTGTCGACGCGGCCCGGCAGGCCGGCGAAACGGCGATCCGGCTGCAGTCGGAGGGCCTGCGCATCTGGGGCAAGGAAAATTCCACCCCGGTGACCAACGCCGACATCGAGGTCGACACCCTGCTGAAGACCCTGCTCCTGCAGGCCCGGCCGGACTACGGCTGGCTGTCGGAGGAGACCGCCGACGACCCGGCCCGCCTGGATCGCAAGCGCCTGTTCGTCGTCGATCCGATCGACGGCACCGTCGCCTTCATGAAGTACAAGCCCTGGTGGTCGGTCAGCATCGCCATCGTCGAGGACGGCCAGCCGGTCACCGCCGTCGTCCATGCCCCGGAGGTCGAGGAGACCTTCACCGCGCGGGTCGGCCAGGGCGCCCATCTGAACGGTGTGCCGATCCAGGCCAGCACGACCAGCGAACTCCTGAACAGCGGCATGCTCGGCGACGCCAAGATGTTCGCCCATCCGGCCTGGAAGACGCCCTGGCCCGACATGCGGATCGAGGCCCGCAATTCTATCGCCTATCGCCTCTGCCTGGTCGCCGACGGCCGCTTCGATGCGGCGCTGGCCCTGTCGGCCAAGAGCGAATGGGACCTGGCCGCCGCCGATTTGATTCAGCGTGAAGCCGGCGCGATGCTCACGGACCACAAGGGCGGCGGCTTCAGCTACAACAAGCCCGTGCCACTGATGCGCAGCCTGATCTGCGCCGCGCCGGCCATGCACCCGTTGATCCTGGACCGCGTTGCGCATATCGACCTGCCAAACTGATTTCCCCCAAGTCACCCTGTCGAGGGATACCCATGCCGGACAAACAACTGCTCCACCTGGTCATCGGCGGCGAACTGAAAGACGTCACCGACATCCAGTTTGAAGACCTCTCCAAGGTCGAATTCGTCGGCGCCTATGCCAACCATGCCGACGCCCACAAGGCCTGGAAGTCCAAGGCCCAGGCCACCGTCGACAACGCCCACGCCCGCTACTTCATCATCCATGCCCACAAGCTGCTGGACCCGAGCAGCGACGACTACCACCAGCACTAGGCGGCTCGCCCGCACCCTTCGCTACCGTCATCCCGGAAGCCCCGCAGGGGCTATCCGGGACCCAGGGGCGGCGCGCGAGGGCGGTTGATACATCGCGTTCCTGCCCTCCCGGGTCCCGGATCTCCGCTACGCTACGGCCGGGATGACGGTCGTGAGGTTGGCGGACGGGTTATCAAACAGGTTGGCCGTGCTAGCCTCCCTCCCAACAAACGAGGGAGGACGACATGCATCTGGAAGGTGGCTGTTACTGCGGCAAGCTGCGCTACGTCATCGATGGCGAGCCGATGATGATGGCCCAGTGCCATTGCCGCGAATGCCAGTACATCACCGGCGGCTCGCCCAATGTCTTCATGGCCTTTCCGGTCGATAGCGTGACCTTCACCAAGGGCGCGCCGAAGACCTTCATGCGCGAGGGCCTCGACGGCGCCGCCACCCGCGAGTTCTGCGCCGACTGCGGCACCCACCTGATCACCAGGTCTCCCATGATGCCTGCCGTGATCGTCAAGGTCGGGACCCTGGACGACCCCTCCGTCTTCACCCCCGGCATGGCCTTCCAGGCCGCCGACAAACAGGCCTTCCACCGAATTCCAGAGGGTATCCCGGTGTTCGAGCGGTTCCCCGGCGGGTGATCGAAATCCTTACCTCTCCCATAGGGAGAGGTCGGTCCTGCCAGGCAGGACCGGGTGAGGGGTTACGGTGTTTCAGAACACGCACAGGCCAACAAGACAGCGAGAGACCGGCAGGGGTCCCTAACCCCTCACCCTCCCAACCTGCTTCGCAGGCCGGGCCCCTCCCTCTCCCTGTGGGAGAGGGTAGTTTACTCCCGCTTCAGCAACCGGTCCGTGATCAATGTCCCCCACCAGGCTTCCTGGAAATCCGCCTTGATCGCCTTGGGGTCGTAGGCGTCGCTCATCACCCAGTCGAGGAAGCTCAACCCCTGCGGCTCGGCCTCCGCCAGATAGCGCTCGAACACATAGTCCAGCACGCCGGTCTTGCCCTGCTTCACATGCAGGGTCCGCAGGCCCAGCTCGTTCAGCGCATCGCGGATCGAATCGCCCAGGTGGAAGTGCCGGTAGAAGACCGACATGATCCCCGCCCGGTCCGCCCCCGACTTGCAGTGCATGAAGGCCGGATACTTGATCGTCTCGAACAGTTCCTTGGCCCCCAGCACCTGCGCACGCGTCGGCACGGCGCGCGAGGTGATGGTGAAGTCCACCGCGTCCAGACCCAGCCGCTCGCAGGCCTCGCGCTCCAGCACATAGAAGCTGGCGTCGAAGCCGCCGCGCAGGTTGATGATCGTCCTGATCCCGTCGCGCTTCCAGTATTTCAGCTGGAATGGCCAGGGTTGCGCGGCCCGCACCATGTCCGGACCGATCCAGTGGGCGTTGGCGAACGACAGGCGCAGGAAGGCATGGTCCTTCCAGAAGAAGTCCCAGTTGGCCCGAAACCGGCCCCACCGTGTACTCAGATCGTAGCCGGACAAGTGGCGCTCCATCGCAGAGCGTCCTAAGTAGTGGCCTCGCATCCCGATGCAAACCCTTCTGGAGGCCCCTTGGCCGACGCCGCGTCCAAGCCCACGAGCCGCCAGCTGATCGCGCGCATCGCCAGAACCTATCTGCGACCCCGCTGGAAGGGGGTCGCGACCGCCCTGGTCTGCGCCCTGGTCGTCGCCGTCACCGCCGCCATTTTCACCAAGGTCATCGCCAGCGGCATCCAGGATCTGCTGGTCGAGCACAAGCCGAACGCCATCTGGATGGTGCCGGCCATCGTGGTGGCCTGCGCGCTTGCCCGGGTCATCGCCCAGGTCGTGCAGTCGGCCATGGTCAACTCTATCGGCCACGGAATCGTTGGCGACATCCAGGTCGAGCTGTTCGCCCGCATGGTCCGCGCCGATCTGGCCCGCCTGCGCGCCACCCACTCGGGCGCCTTCGTTTCCCAGGTCCTCTATGACGCCGGCCTGATGCGTGAGGCCTCGACCACCGGCGTCATCAACTATGCGCAGGGCGCCATGCTGGTGCTGGGCCAACTGGTCGTCATGTTCACCGCCGACTGGCAGCTGACCCTGGCCATCCTGCTTATCGCCCCCTTCGCCAGTCGCCTGATGCGCCGGTTCAGCCGCCGCTCCCGCAAGGCCGCCAAGGGGGCCATGGCCGCCACCGGCACGCTGTCCAGCCTGCTGATGGAAGGGCTCGACGGGGTCCGGGTGGTCAAGATGGAGAACAGCGAGGCCCGTGAGGAAGCCCGGGTCGCCGCCGCCGTCGCCGAGCGCCAGCGCCATATCATCAAGGGCGCCAACGCCCGGGCGCAGTCGGCCCCCACCACCGAGCTGATCGGCTACCTGATCCTCGCCGCCGTGCTGGTCTACGCCGGCTGGCGCGGCAGCCGGGGCGAGATGAACGCCGAGAGTTTCACCGCCTTCGCCTTCGGCCTGGTCACCGCCGCCAACGCCCTGCGACAGATCGCCAACACCCAGACCGTCTTTGCCGAGGGCCTGACCGCCGCCCGCCGCCTGTTCGGCGCCCTCGATGTGAAGCCGGAGGTCGCCGAGAACCCCGCCGCCCTGCCGCTCCACGCCGATCAGGGGGCCATCCGCTTCGACGACGTCAGCTTCAACTACGGGACCGGCGCCCCGGCCCTCGACGGTGTCACGCTGGACGCCAAACGCGGCGAGACCATCGCCCTCGTCGGCCCTTCGGGCGGCGGCAAGAGCACCATCCTCTCCCTGCTGCCCCGCTTCTACGACGTCACATCCGGCGCCGTGACCATCGACGGCCAGGACGTGCGCGGCGTCACCACCGCCTCCCTGCGCAGCCAGATCGCGCTCGTCACCCAGGAGCCCTTCCTCTTCGACGACACCATCCGCAACAACATCGCCTATGCCCGGCCCGAGGCGACGCAGGAGGAGGTCGAGGAAGCCGCCCGCCTCGCCGCCGCCCACGACTTCATCCTCGCCCAGTCGGCCGGCTACGACACCCTGGTCGGCGAGAACGCCGCCCGCCTGTCCGGCGGCCAGCGCCAACGCATCGCCATCGCCCGCGCCTTCCTGAAGGACGCCCCCATCCTGCTGCTCGACGAGGCGACCAGCGCGCTGGACACCGAGAGCGAAGCCCAGGTCCAGGCCGCTCTCGAACGCCTCATGGCCGGCCGCACCACCATCCTTATCGCCCACCGCCTGTCGACGGTGAAGAACGCCGACCGCATCTACGTCATCGACAAGGGCCGCGTCGTCGAGACCGGGACCCACGCCGCCCTGGTCCGCAAGCAGGGTCTCTACGCCCGCCTGGCCCAGGCCCAGAACCTCGACTCGACCGCCCCGCCCGAGCTTGCCGAATGAAGACCTGGTTCCGCTCCGAGGGCGTCCAGGGCTTCCTCGCCTTGGTCTTCGCCGGCTGGCTGCGCCTGTGCTTCGCCACCATGCGCTGGACCCGCGAGGGCCAGGACAGCGCCGACGCCGTCTGGGCCGCCTGGCGCGAGCAGCGCGAAGGCTATGCCGGCAAGGGCGCCATCCTCTGCTTCTGGCACGGCCGCATCCCGCTCTCGCCGGTCAGCTGGCCGCAGGCTCCCGGTCACCGCCACGACATGCGCGCCCTGATCAGCCGAAGTTCCGACGGCCAGTTCATCGCCTCGGCCATGCAGGCCATCGGCTTCCCCGCCATCCGCGGCTCCAGCAAGAAGAAGTCCGATCCGGCCAAGAACAAGAACGGCGAACAGGCCTTCCGCGAGATGATCCGCTGGGTGAACGCCGAAGGCGGCATCGCCATCACCCCCGACGGCCCCCGCGGCCCGCACGAAGTCATGCAGGCCGGAACCCCCGCCCTCGCCCGCGTCACCGGCGCCCCGGTCCTCCTGGTCGGCCTCGCCTGCAAGCCGGCCATCCGCCTCGGCAGCTGGGACGGCGCCATGATCCCGGTGCCGTTCGGCCGCGCCGCCATGGTCTGGGACGCCCCCCTGTTCGCCGCCCGCGGCGATGATCCCGAAGCGCTGGCGCTTGAGTGGGGCCCAAGGCTCAGCGCCGTGACCCGCCGGGCGGAAGCGTTGCTCTCCTAGATGACCCTCTCCCAAAGGGAGAGGGTAACGTAAGGCGCGCCCCCTCCGATCAGAGAGGGCCATCCGGAACCTCCACCCCCACCATCCGTTAGCCCCCCAACGGATCGCGCGTTCGCGCTCCGAGGAGCTTCCCCCGTGAAAAAATCCATCTGGGTCGCCGGCATCGCCGTCGCGACCCTGCTGCCGTCCATGGCCTTGGCCCAGGACCGCTGCGAGCAACAGCGCGATAGCCGCAACACCACCGGAACCGTCATCGGCGGCGTCCTCGGCGCCATCGCCGGCGGCAGTGTCGCCGCGGACAAGAACCGCACCGAAGGCGCCGTTCTCGGCGGCGTCGTGGGGGCCATCGCCGGCAACGCCATCGCCCGCTCCAGCGCCGACTGCGACCGCGCCTACGGCTACTACGACACCAACGGCCAGTGGCACGCCAACGACCGCCGCGTCGGCAAGGCCAGCGGCTACTTCGACCGCGAGGGCCGCTTCGTTAACGGCCAGCCGAACGGCTATTACGACAACGGCCGCTGGGTCGAGGCGCGTGGCGCCGGCGGCTACAACGACCGCGACGGTCGCTGGGTGCCCAACGCCTCCAACGGCTACTACGACAGCCGCGGCCAGTGGGTCGCCGGCACATCGGCCGGCTATTACGACAACGGCCGCTGGGTCTCCGGCCCGGCCCAGGGCTACTACGACCGCAACGGTCGCTGGATGCGTGGCGAGGCTCCTGGCCGTCGCGACAGCAACGGCGTCTGGGTCGCCGACGCCCAACCGGGCTACTACGACAACGGCCGCTGGGTGGTTGGCGAGACGCGCGGTTATTACGACAACCAGGGCCGCTGGATGCGCACGAGCGGCGGGACGCAGGTCTACGTCCAGGCCGACAATCGCGGCGGCAACTGGAGCGGCGCCGACACCCGTCGCCGGGCCACCATGCTGGGCGACTTCATCCGCACCGCCCGCAACGACGGTCAGCTGACCCGTCGCGAGTCGCAGAACGCCCTGACCACCCTGAAGTCCATAACCCGCTCGGATGCCCAGATGCGCCGCAACAACGGCGGCCGTCTCGGCCCGCGCGGCATGAGCGCCATCAACGCCCGCCTCGACAGCCTGGCCCGCAACGTCCGCATGGACGTGAGGGACGACCGCTACCCGACCACCTATCGCCGCCCGTAACCGGCGAACGTCAGCAATAGCGTGAGGCGCGCCCCGGAGACCGCAGGGTTTCCGGGGCGTTTGCTTGCCTGGAAGCGGGCGAGACGAAATCCCGTGCCGTCCTGTAAGCTGCCGCCCACACGGGAGGGAAAGCTCAAGCTCATGCGGACCGCCGACCTGCGCACCCGCCTTCTTGCCTCGGCCCTATCGGCCGTGGCGGGCTTCGTCGACGCCGTCGGCTTCCTGCTGACCGGTGGCTTCTTCGTCTCCTTCATGAGCGGCAACACCACCCGCATGGCCGTCGGTCTGGCCCAGTCGACCCATCCCGCCCTTGTCGCCGGGGCCCTGATTGGTCTGTTCGTGACAGGGGTGTTCGCGGGAACCGTCCTCGGCCGCCTGTCCGGCGCCGTCCGTCGCCCCGCCGTGCTGGCCGCCGTGACCCTGCTCCTCGCCGCCGCCGCTCTCTGTCACGGCCTCGGCGCCACGGCCCTCGCCGTCGGCCTGCTGGCCCTGGCCATGGGGGCGGAGAACACCGTCCTGACCGAAGAGGGCGAGGCGCCGGTCGGCGTCACCTACATGACCGGCGCCCTGGTCAAGCTCGGCAAGCGCCTGGCCCTCATCCCCTTCGGCGGCGACCGCTGGGCCTGGGTCCCGATGCTGCTGCTGTGGATGGGCCTGCTGACCGGCGCCCTCCTCGGCGCCCTGGCCTTCGCCCGCCTCGGCGGCGCGGCCCTGTGGATCGCCAGCGCGGCCATGGCGCTGCTGATGATGACCACCCTCCTGCGCGGGCGCGGTCGGGGTTAACGCCAATCGCCCGCCTGTTAACCCCTCGCCGAACAGCGCGGAAACAGAGCATGACCGAATCAGCGAAACAGCCACTTTCGCGTTTTGTTCACCCCCAACATGTTGTAGGGTGAAGCCGCTCGGGACCAAGAGGCATAAGGGAAAACGCCCATGTCAGGCATCATTCGCACCGGCTGCGGCGGCTGGACCTTCGAGCCCTGGCGCGGGGTCTTCTACCCGGACACCCTCAAGCAGAAGGACGAGCTCCACTACATGAGCCGCCAGCTGCGCTCGATCGAGATCAACGGCACCTACTATTCGACCTTCAAGCCCGACAGCTGGAAGAAATGGCGTGACGAGACGCCCGACGATTTCGTCTTCACGGTGAAGGGCAGCCGCTTCACCACCAATCGCAAGGTGCTGAGCGAGGCCGGCGAATCCCTCGAGCGGTTCATGGGCCAGGGCCTGAGCGAACTGGGCGCCAAGCTCGGCCCCATCTTCTGGCAGTTCGCCAACACCAAGAAATTCGATCCGGAGGACTTCGAGGGCTTCCTGAAGTTGCTCCCGAAAAGCCTGGATGGCCTCGCCCTGCGCCACGCCGTCGAGGTGCGACACGACAGCTTCTGCACCCCGGCTTTCCCGGCCTTGATCCGCAAGTACGGGGTCGCATGCGTCTACGCCAAACACGAGACCTACCCGGAGATCGCCGACGTCACCGCCGACTTCGTCTACGCCCGGCTGCAGACCGGCAATGACAAGAGCAAGACGGCCTATCCGCCCAAAGAGCTCGACCAATGGGCTGAACGCCTGAAGACCTTCGCCGCCGGCGGCGTTCCCGCCGACCTCCCGGTCGTCGATCCGGACCATACCCCGGTTTCAAAACCGCGCGACGTCTTCGCCTTCATCATCCACGAGGGCAAGGTCCGGGCCCCGCACGGGGCGGTGGCGCTTCAGAAGCGGGTCGGCTGAAAGGCCTGATGACGCGTTGATCGCGGGATCAGCGCCATTCCTTGCCGACCGCCCAGGCGGCCCGGGTCTTCATCAGGGCGCCGACCGAGCGGCCGTCCTGCAGCCGGCAAAGGGCGCGGCCGTCAGGCTGCACATCGCAGTCGACCATCTGGCTGAAGGCGACGGCCATCAGCGTGCCACGCGGGTTCTCGTCCGTGCTGGAGGCCCGCTGGAGACCGCTGGACGAGGGGGCATCGGCGAGGGTCAACCGCACCCAGGTGTCGGGCGTCGCGCCGAGGGCCACGCAGAGGGTGGCGCCGTCCTCGACCTGCAGCACCGGACCCCGCAATTGGCCCGATGCCGGGCCTTCGGCTGTGCAGAGATTGTCGGCTGCCGGGCCTGTCGCAGCCTCCGCCCGGGTCCCCATCAGGAAGCCCGCCGCGGCAAGGGCGGAGAAGGCGATGACGAACTTGGCTGGATGGGACATGGAAACGCCGCCGGATTGCTCTGGTCAGGTAGCGCACAGGGGCCCCGTTTGTTCCCCTTCGCTCGGGCCGGATACGGAGGCGTATTCAGCGGACCCGGCCCGCCTTCAGGGATCCAGCGTCCAGGTGCATTTGCCGGGCTGGTCGGCCCGCAGCGGCTGGAAGCCGCGAAGTTCCTCGTAGGTGTCGCAGGTCCGGCCGTCTGTCACTTCATAGCGGGTGAACGGTCCCGGGTACTGGACGCACAGGCTGTGATTGCCCCCCCAGTTCAGATCGCCGTCGTTGAGGGTCTCGGCGTACATGTAGAAGTTGGCGTTGTTGGTGCTGCCGACAACGATGCAGCCGCCGTTGCTGACCGCGAACCAGCCGCGCGTGACCCAGCGGCTATCCCCGGGCTCCATGAACGAGACGGCGACCGTGGTGTTGCGGCCGCTTTCGTTGCAGACCTCCAGGGTCAGCAGGCCGGTGGCCTGGGCCCGGGCCGGGGCCGGATGGGCCACAACCAGTCCGGCCAGCAGCGCGGCCGCGATCATCGACGTCCTGATCATCATCTGAAAATGCCCCCGCATATCTGCGTTCGCCCTAGCACGGCGGGGCGGGAGCCGCCAACCACCGCGCCTATCCGGCGAACACCTTCGCGATGTCCTCGTCGCTCATCAGCCGCCAGCGGCCGGGCTCCAGATCGTCCGGCAGGCTGAGGCCCCCGACCCGGTCGCGATGCAGGGCCTCGACGTGGTTGCCGACGGCGGCGAACATCCGGCGGACCTGATGGTAGCGGCCCTCATGGATGGTCAGCTGGGCGCTGGTCGGCGAATGGACCTCAAGCTCGGCGGGCAGCAGGGGCTTGTCCTCGCCCTCCAGCACCAGGGTCCCCGCCGCGAAGGCTGCGCCTTCGGAGCCGTCCATCGGCCGGGCCAGGGTGACCAGATAGCGTTTGGCCACATTGGCCCGCGGCGAGATGATCCGGTGCAGCAGGTCGCCGTCGTCGGTCAGCAGCAGCAGACCGCTGGTCTCCTTGTCGAGCCGTCCGACCGTCGAGATCGCCGGCTCCCGCGCCTTCCAGCGCTGCGGCAGCAGGTCATAGACCAGCGCCCCGACCTCCTTGTGCGAGCAGGTCACGCCCAGCGGCTTGTGCAGCATCAGCGCCAGTCCCGGCGGCGGATCGAGCGGGGCGCCCCGCACCGTCATCCGGGCCGGCAGATCGCGGGCCACCAGCACCTTGGTGTCGGCCTTCCTGATCGCCTGGCCATCCAGCATCACCTGGCCGGCGGCGGCCAGGGCGGCGATCTCCCTGCGGCTGCCGTAGCCCATGTTGGCCAGCAGGCGGTCCAGACGGACGGAGATCACTTCCGGGCCTCATAGACCTTGTAGCCGCCAGCCTCGCCCTTCAGGTCGACGCCCTTGAAATGCTCGGCCAGCACGGCTTCGTAAGGGAGGTGTCGGTTGGCGACCAGCCAGCAGGTCCCGCCCTTCTTCAGCGCCCCGGCGGCGCGGCGGATGAACACCTGGCCCAGCGCCCGGTCCTCGGCCCCGGCGTCGTGGAACGGCGGGTTCATGACCACGAACTCCAGGTCGGCCAGCGCCGGCTCGGTCCCGCGCAGGTCTGCCCAGTGGAAGGCGGCGCGCGGGTCGGTGACATTGACCCGCGCGGCCTCGATGGCCCGCCGGTCGATGTCGACCAGCGCCAGGGAGGTGACGGCGGCGCTCTCCAGCACCTTGCCGGCCAACAGGCCGATACCGCAGCCGAAGTCGGCCCCCGGCCCCTTGAAGGCCGGCAGTTTGCTGAGCAGCAGGGCGGTGCCGGCGTCGATGCGGTCCCAGCTGAAGATCCCTGGCTGGGTGCGACCCAGGCCCTCAATGTCGCGCGGCGCGCCCTCGGCGATGGCCGCCTCGACGGCGCTCAGGTCGGCCGGCCGCCGGACGTGGCAGATGCGGTGGTGGCGCTTGGCGCTCTCGGCGAACTCCGCCCCCAGCAGGGTCAGGTCGCCGGCCAGGCGCGAGCCGCCCTTGTCCTTGGGGGCCATGGCGATCAGCCGGCCGTCCGGCTTCAGCGCCATCAGCGCCGCCGCCAGGGCCCCGCGCCGCTCGACCGTGGCCGGCGGAGCCAGCATGACGATCTCGGAAAGGCTTGCGGGCGCCTGCGCCTCAAGCGCCACCGAACCGGGGACCAGGGGCGAGGTCTGCAGGGCGCCGGCCGGAACATCGGCGAGGGCGAGCGGGGGATGGCCGAAAGCGGCGAAAGTCGACATGGCGGGGGCTGTAGCGCGGACCATCGGCGGGTTACAATGGCGCGTGTCCTTCCGCCTGCCCCAGAGCCTGACCGGCCCCGGCGTCCGCGAACGCCTTCACACCGCCCTCGAAGGCGAACTGGCCGGCGAAGGCGCCGGCGCCCTCGGGCGTCTGGGCGCGGCTGTCCAGCAGTCCCTGGCGACCCTGAATGCGGCCCCTGAGGACCCGGACGCCCTGAAGGCCGCCGCCGACGCCGTCTGGCGCTATTTCGTCCAGCGCGAGGTCATGGGCCTGCGCGACCATCGCCCCGCCATCCGTGACTACGCCATCCCGACGCGGGTCCTGAAACGGCTGGGAGCCGCCTAACCGCCCCTGCTGACAGGCTGCTGTCAGCATGCAAAGCTCGCTCCATGCGCCGCGCAGACCGCCTGTTCCAGATCATCCAGATCCTTCGCCGCGCCTCGGCGCCGGTGACCGCCAACGCCATGGCCGCCGAGCTGGAGACCTCCAAACGCAGCGTCTATCGCGACATAGCCGCCCTGATGGCCCAGCGGGCCCCCATTCGCGGCGAGGCCGGGGTCGGCTACGTCCTCGACGCCGGCTTCGACATGCCGCCCCTGATGCTCACTGCCGACGAGGTCGAGGCCGCCGTTCTCGGCGCCCAATGGGTGGCCAGCCGGGGCGACCCGGCCCTGGCCCGCGCCGCACAGGATCTGGTGGCCAAGATCGCCGCCACCGTGCCGGACCACCTGCGGCCGATGCTGCTCGATCCCGCCACCCGCACGCCGCCCAAATTCGCCAACCTGGAGGACGGCCTGGACATGGCGCGCCTGCGCGCCGCCATCCACGCCGGCCACAAGGTCGAGCTGACCTACGCCGACGAGCAGGGCCGCGAGAGCCGCCGCATCGTCTGGCCGATCGCCATCGGCTACCGCGACACCACCCGCAACCTCATCGCCTGGTGCGAGATGCGCGCCGACTTCCGCAACTTCCGAACCGATCGCGTGGTCGCCGCTGATTTTCTCGAGGAGCGCTATCCGGAACGCCCGCCGATCCTGCGTGCCCGCTGGCGCCGGGCGATGGAGGATATCCAGCGCAGCTGGCGCGGCCCGCCGCCCGGGAACGATTCCGGGCCCTGACCGCTGAAGCAGCCGCAAGGAGGGCCGATGTCAAAGCAAGCGAACGCCCTTCTGTCGGCGCCGGCCAACCTCGACTACCTGACCAGTCTGGCGCGGGCGGCCGGCGGGGCGCTGCTTTTTGTCTTTCCGCTGCTGATGACCATGGAGATGTGGCAACTCGGTCATTCGATGGAGCGCGGGCGGCTGCTGGTCTTCATCGGTTCGGCCGGACCCATGCTGCTGGGCCTTTCCTACTACGCCGGCTTCGAGCCGACCTTCCGCCTGCTGGACGAGGTGCTGGACGCCCTCGCCGCCTATGCCGTCGGCATGGTGGTAACCCTGCTCTCCCTCTTCCTGCTCGGCCAGATCGACCCTGGAATGACCGCCAGCGAGGTGGTCGGCAAGCTGGCCGTCTGCGCCATTCCCGCAAGCATCGGCGCCCTCGTGGCCAGCAAGCAATTGGGCGACCGCGAGGGTGAGACCGGTCGGCGACCGAAGGAGCATATCGGCTATCCGGGCCAGCTTTTCCTGATGTCGGTCGGAGCCATCTTCCTGGCCTTCAGCGTCGCCCCGACCGAGGAAATGGTGCTCATCGCCTACATGATGAGCCCCTGGCAGGGCCTGCTCCTGGCGGCCGCATCGATCCTCTTGCTGCATGGTTTCGTCTTCGTGCTGGGCTTCCCCGGCCAGTCAGAACGGCGGGGCGACCACAGCCCTCTGCGCACCCTCCTGATCTTCACCCTGCCCGGCTACGCCATCGCTCTGCTGATCAGTCTCTACTGCCTGTGGGCCTTCGGGCGGCTTCAGGGCCTGGCCCCGGCCGAGATCGCCCAGATGGCCGTGGTCCTTGCCTTCCCCGCCGGCCTCGGGGCCGCTACTGCCCGACTGGTGATCTGATGGCCCGCAAACCCGCCGCCAAAGCCAATTCCGGCGCCAACGGCACGCCGCTGCTGGAATGGATCGCCGGGGCGGTCGGCCTTGGTCTGGTGTTGATGACCCTCGCCGTCATCGGCCACGAGGCCATGGTCGGCGACTCCTCTCCACCCGCCGTCACCGTCGAGGCCAAGGCCGTCCATGCCGTCAAGGACGGCTGGCTGGTCGAGATCGAGGTCATCAACAGCGGCGGCTCGCCGGCAGCCCAGGTCGCCGTCGAGGGCGACCTGACCCTGCCGGCCAGGGCGCCCGAAACAGCCGAGGCCAGCTTCGACTATGTGCCCGATCACTCGCGCCGGCGGGGCGGCCTGTTCTTCGCCGACGATCCGCGTCGCGGACAGCTTAGCCTGCGAGCCAAGGGCTACGTCGAACCCTAGACGACGGTGGTTGACAGTGTAAGTTTTTAAAGAGAACTTACCGGCCGTTTCGTCAGGAGGCTTTCATGTCCGGCCCCAAGGTCTGCCTCGTCGTCGGCGCCGGGATCGGTGTCGGCGGCTCTATCGCCAAGGCCTTCGCGAAGGAGGGGATGGCCGTGGTCGTGACCCGCCGGCCGCGCAACCTCGACCAGCTGGAGGCGCTCGCGGCCGAGATTCGCGCCGAGGGCGGCGAGGCCCACGCCATGGGCGTCGACGCCCGCGACGAAGCCGAGATGACCGCCCTCTTCGACCGCATCGAGGCCGAGATCGGTCCGCTGGAGGTGGTCGTCTTCAACATCGGGGCCAACGTCTATTTCAACATCCGCGACACCACCACCCGGGTCTATTCCAAGGTCTGGGAGATGGCCGCCCTGGCGGGATTCCTCACCGGGCGCGAAGCCACCCGGGTCATGGTCCCGCGCGGCCGGGGAAGCATCCTGTTCACCGGCGCCACGGCCAGCGTGCGCGGCCGCGAGGGCTTTTCCGCCTTCGCCGGCGCCAAGCACGCCCTGCGCGCCCTGGCCCAGTCGATGGCCCGCGAGCTGGGGCCTCAGGGCATCCACATCGCTCACATCATCTGCGACGGCAGCATCGACGGCGTCTTCACCCGCGAGCGCATGCCCGACGCTGATCAGCGCCTGGCGCGCGGCGAGATTCTCGACCCGGACGAGATCGCCCGCAACTATGTCTGGCTGCACAACCAGGGCCGCTCGGCCTGGACCTTCGAGATCGACCTGCGCCCCTGGACGGAGGTGTGGTGATGCCGATACGGGCTTGCGTCCTTCGACACTCCCGCTGCGCGGGCTACTCAGGATGACGAACAGGGTGGTCTCAACAAACATTCGTCATGCTGAGTAGCGGCCGCAGGCCGCGTGTCGAAGCACGCAAACCAAGGACCGCCTCCATGACCAAGCAACTAGACTTCATCTTCGATTTCGCCAGCCCCAACGCCTACATGGCCTCGATGGTCATCCCGGGTATCCTGGAGCGCACCGGGGCCACGCTGAACGTCATCCCCTGCCTGCTCGGCGGCCTGTTCAAGGCCACCGGTAACCAGGCGCCCTTCACCGCCTTCGGCGGCATCAAGGGCAAGATGGACTACGAGATGCTGGAGAGCCGGCGGTTCGTCGCCAGACACGGCCTGACGAAGTTCCGCATGAACCCGCACTTCCCAATCAACACCCTGCTGATCATGCGCACCTTCGTCGCCGCCGGCCTGGAAGGGGCCGGCGAGCGCTACATGCAGGTGGTCCTCAAAGCCATGTGGGAAGACGGCCAGAACATGGGTGATCCCGAAGTGGTGGCCAAGGTCCTGACCGATGCCGGCCTTGACGCCGCCGCCCTGATGACCCGCGCCCAGACCGACGAGGCCAAGGGCATCCTGATGAGCAACACCGCCGCCGCCGCCGACCGCGGCGCCTTCGGCATCCCGACCTTCTTCGTCGAGGACGAGATCTTCTTCGGCAAGGAGCGGCTGGGTCAGGTCGAGGAGGAACTGGCCGCCTGAGCGCCGGAGGGCAGGACCGGCAAAATGGGCGCCGCCGGTCGCCTTGCGTCGTGACCCCGACACCATTCCCGTGGCAAGCTCGGTGCGGGGTGTCACAAGGAGAATGACGATGGGGCTTCTGGATTCATTGGGCGACATGGCCGGCGGTGGCGGGCTCGACAAGGTGCTGGGCCAGCTTCAGGCGGGCGGTCTGGGCGATCAGGTGCAGTCCTGGATCGGCAAGGGCGGCAATCTGCCGATCAGCCCGGAGCAGCTGGAAAGCGTCCTCGGCTCCGGCCCGCTCGGCGACCTGGCCAAGAAATTCGGCATCGATCCCGCCGATGCGGCGGCCCAATTGTCGGCCCTGCTGCCGCAGGTCGTCGACAGCTTGACCCCAGACGGCAAGACGCCGGAAGGCGGACTGGGCGGAGGGCTCGGCGGCGCTCTGGGTGGCATGGCCGGCGACCTGCTCGGCGGCTTCCTCAAACGCTAGATCGTGCAGCCTCGGGGTGGCGACTGGCCGCCCCGAGGCTTGATCTCAACCGACGATGGCGTGCGGCAGGTAGCGGCTGAGGTTCTTGGTCACCGGGTCCAGATCCTCGCGGATGCCCATCCCCGCCGCTTCCTCGCCGACGATCCAGGCCCCGATGATCGGATAGTTGCCGTCGAATAGCGGCGGCTTCCAGAGCGCCTGGCGGATCCAGCCCTCGGCGCCGTAGCCCTGGTCGAAGACCGGTTCAGAAACACCGCCCTCGACCAGCTCGATGTTGGCGCCCTCTCGCGAGAACAGCGGCTTGCGCACATAGTTGTCGCCCAGCGCCGCCGCGCCCGGATCGTCCTCGAACCAGCTCTCCAGCAGGTTCGGATGGCCGGCATGGCGCTCCCAGAGCATCGGCAAGAGGCCCTTGTTCGACAGCAGGCTCTTCCAGGCCGGCTCCAGGAACTGGGCCTTCGAGGTGGCGACGTTGGCCGCGTAGTCCTCGCGCAGCATCATCTCCCAGGGATAGAGCTTGAAGGCCGCCTGGATGATGTCGTTCTGCTCGTCGACGAAGCGGCCGTCCGCATCCAGTCCGATGTCGTGGATCGACACGAACTTCGGCGTCAGTCCCGCCTGCAAAGCGAGGTCCTCAAGGAACTTCACCGTCTGGCGATCCTCGACATGGTCGGGGTCGCTGGAGAAATGCACGTAGCCGCCATCCGGGAAGATGGCCGTGAAGCGGTCGCGCAGCTTCTCGAACAGGCTGTTGAACTGGTCGGCATCGGCCGGCAGCGTCCCGTCCTTGATCCGTCCCTCCAGCCACAGCCACTGGAACACCGCCGTCTCGAATATGCTGGTCGGGGTGTCGGCGTTGTATTCGTAGAGCTTGGGCGGGCCCTTGCCGTCGTAGGCGAAATCGAACCGGCCATAGAGGCTGGGATCGCCGCGCGTCCAGGTCTCGGCCACATAGTCGCGGTGCGCCTCGGGGATGGCGAGCCGCTCCATGATCCGCTCGCTCTTCACCGCCTCGCCGACGAAATCCAGGCACATGGCGTGAAGGGATTCCGACGCCGTCTCGATCTCCTCGGCCTGGGCCAGGGTGAAGCCGTACCAGGCGCTTTCGTCCCAGTACTCCTGGCCTTCCATGTGGTGGAAGGTGAAGCCGACACGTTCGGCTTCCTCCTTCCAGTTCCAGCGCGGCTGGACCTGATGACGGATCAAGCTATTGCTCGTCCTTCCTGGCCGGGACCTTGTCCGGGGCCTCGATCTGCAGGCGCGGAGCCTCCAGCTTCAGCTCTTCGTCCTTGGGGGCCATGAGCCGGGCCAGCACGTCCTGGGCGCCGGCCTCGCCGGGCAGGATGCCGGCGCTGCGCAGCTTGGCGTCGAGGTCGGCGCCGGTGCGGCGGTCTTCCAGTTCGCCGGCGGCCCGGAACTTCTCCTCGTTGATCGCCTGGCGTTCCTTGATGCGTTTCAGGCTGTCGGCGGCCGAGCCGACCGTCGAGCTGGCGCTGCCGCTGCGGGCGACGATGGCCGACTGGGCGCGCTGCACGCTGTCGTTGACCTTCACCACCTCGATCTCGCGGCGCAGGGCTTCGATCTTGGTGTCGGTCTGGCCGATGATGACGCGCAGCTTGTCCTCGGCCTGGCGCAGTTGCAGGACCTGTTCGGCCTTCTGGGTGGCGTCTCGCTCGAGATCGGCGATTCGCTGGGCCACCTCCAGGGCCAGGGCCTCGTCGCCCTTGGCCATGGCGGCGCGGGCGGAGGCCTCGTACTTCAGGGCCTGCTGGGCGAACTGCTTGCCTTCGGTCTCCAGCATGCGCCGGCGGGCGACCAGGCCGGCCATGTCGTCCCGGGCCTTGGCCTGGGCGGTGTCGGCGTCGCGGATTTCCTGGTCGAGGATGCGCAGGGCGTTGGCGTCGATCACCTTCTGCGCGCCCTCATGGGCCGTGCCGCGGAAGAGGGCGGAGAATTTGTTCCAGATGGACATGGGGGTCTTCTCCTAGCGCTTGGCGGCTTTGAAGCTGTCGCGCAGGTCCGAGGCCGCGTCGATGGCGTTCTCGGCAAGGGTGCGCAGCTCGATGAGGATGGTCTGCAGGCTGGTCTTGGCGGCAATCTCGCCGAACAGCTCGTAGTAGTCGCGGTCGTCGATGGTGGTGATGCCGAAGTTGGACAGCGGCACCAGCTTCTGGGCCTTCAGCAGGAAGATGTTGAACTCGGCCTGGTCTTCCTGTTCCTCGACCGGCCAGAGCACGACCGAAACGACGATCTGGTCGTGGCCGGCGCTGACGTAGATCGGCAGGTCGCCGTATTCGCACATGGTGACCAGCAGCACCGGATCGGCGCCCTCGATCACCTGGGCCTTGAGTTCGCCCTCGCGGACCAGGGTGCTGTAATCCAGCTCCCGCTTGAGCGCGTGGATGGTCCACGCCGTGTCGATCACCTGATCCATGGGCCGGCTGCCTTTCGATGCGCCGCCTGGGGCGCTGCTGGAGTCTATCACGATGGCGCGCACGGCGTTCTGAATGTCCGCCTTGCATGCCGCCGGCGCCCACACTTCCATCTTCACGAACCCCGCGCGTTTGCGGGCCTCGCGCCATTCGCGGGTCCGGGTCACGGCTTTGTCCGCTCGGGTGGGAGCCTTGGGCATGCGTTCAAGGTATGCGTACCATGAACGCTTGACAAGGGGTCTTGAAGGGCGCCGTATGGGGTCATGGCGCAAGGAGGCGCCGCCCCGTGGATATCGAACCGTCACGACGGTTTTGCGCATCTTCGCAAACATTGCGTTGTAGGGCGGCGGGCGCCAGAGTCCGTAACGTAGACGTGTGCGTGAGGGTCCGCTGATGTTCGGCAAGCTGTTCGGCCGCAAGGAAGAGACGGGCCCGGGCGACCACCTGGCGGTGGTGCGCAACATCACTGTCGGCCGCACCATCCGGCTGGACCCGCTGGCCTGGCGACGGCTGGGCACGGAAGCCAGCTTCAAGATGGACCGCGACACCCTCGAGATCACAGCCCAGGGCAAGATCAAGCTGGACGCCGGCGGCTATGTGCATCGCTTCTACACCGACGACCATCTGCTGTTTCAGGCGGTCAGCGACAGTCCCGACGGGTCCGACGCCAACGACTTCACCCTGTTCGTCCCCTGGCGCAGCGCCTACCCGGCCAACGGCCAGGAGAAGCGGTGGTGGACGGACCGGCTGCACGATCCGGTCTGGCTGGAAGACGACCTGCCGCCGTTCCAGCGCTACTGGTTCAGCGAGGACGAGGGCCGCCAGCCGCCGGTGACCTTCTGGGAAGATATCTGGGACGACCGGGCGGCGCTCGCCCCCTACGCCCGCATCTTCCAGACCTGCATGCTCTACGCCCGCGACCTGGGCGGCGAGGGGCGCGAACTGCTGCTGGCCATCGCCATGGAGCCCGAAAAGGGCGGCGAACTGACCCATGAGATCATGGTCGGCGTGCCGCTGGCCATCGGAGAGTTTTCGGCCTGACCAGGCTGGATGAGATTCAACGGGAGGGAACCCGCATGTACTTCGACTTCTTCACCTTCGGCGTCGGCGCCCAGTATTTCCTGGTGGCGTTCGCCGTGGCGGGCGTCCTCGCCCTGGCCTTCAAGGTCATCTACCAATGGGTGACCCCCTACAAGGAAACCGACCTCATCCGGCAGGGCAACGTCGCCGCGGCGATCGCGCTTGGCGGCGCCCTGATCGGCTATGTCCTGGCCCTGGCCTCGGCGCTGACCCACACGACCAGCCTGCCCGAACTGCTGGCCTGGGGCGTTCTGGCCGGCGTCATCCAGATCGTCGCCTTCACCATCGTCCGGGTGATCTTCCTGAAGGACGTCAAGGCGCGGATCGAGGCGGGCGAGATGGCCACCGCCGTCTACCTGGCCAGCATCAACATCGCGGTCGGCCTGATCAACGCCGCCAGCATGACTTCGTAAGGGGCGCACCACCATGATGCGATCCAGATCCCTCACCCTCACCAGCCTGATGTGCGGCGCCTCGCTGACCATCGGCGCCTGTGACAACACCCCGACCGTCTCCCAGGCCGAGGCCCAGCTCAACAAGGACCCGGTCGAGGCCTTCGCCTACGCCAGCCTCGACCAGTGCAAGGCCGAGAACAAGGTCAGCGACGAGGAGTGCGACAAGGGCTACGCCGCCGCCCTCAAGGACGACGCCAACGCCCCGAAGTACGCCGAACAGAAGACCTGCGAGGACGTCTATGGCGAAGGCCAGTGCGTGCCGCGCAGCCAGGCCAATGGGGGAAGCTTCTTCACCCCCCTGCTGACCGGCTTCATCATCGGCCGCATGCTGGACGGCGGGGGTGGTTATCGCGGCACCGGCCTCTACCGGCGCGGCGGTGACTATTACACCGGCTGGGGCGGCCGGGTGAACCATGACTACGCCACCGGCCGCACCTCGGTCGGCCGCCAGGGCATCGACCCGCCGGCCTCGGTGCGCAACGCCCCGGCCCGGGTGCAGACCCGCAGCGCGGTGGTCTCACGCGGCGGCTTCGGCGGCGGCAGCCGGTCCTACAGCGGCGGCAGCCGGGGCGGCTAAACGTCGTTCGGTCAATATTGCCATTCTCAGTTGAATGGCGCAGCTTCACAGCCCAGCGCTTAAAGCGCACAGGGGAGCTGCGCCATGACCACCCTTCATCGTCTTCTATTGATCTCCAGCTGCGCCGCCGCGGCGCTGGCGCTGGCCGGCTGTGACGCCCGGCCCAGGTCCGAGGCCCCGGCCGCGCCCGCTGTCGTCGCTGAAAAGGTGTCCTACACCGGCGCCTGCAACACGCCCACAGGGCCGTTCTGCAACTCGGCGGTGGCGCTGCCGCCTGGCTGGACCGGCAACGTCTTCCAGCTGGCGCAAGACTACCCGACCAGCATCCCCACCGACAAACAGCCCTGGATGGCCTTCGATCCGACCACCCAGCCGGGTCCGTACCTGGAGGCGGTCCTGGCCTATTTCTACGAGGGCAACATCCAGCCGACCGTCGAGGGCAGCTTCAACCCGGCGGTCAACAAGGTGCGCGGCTGGTACAACGCCCCCTGGCAGGACTATGGCCTGAACGGCCGCGAGCCGATCCACGGCCTGACCCGCGAGCGGGTGAACCTGCCGGGCGAGCTGTCGGCCAGCCAGACCAAGCCCTGGAACAACTACGCGGTGGGCTTCTACAACGCCCCCGGCGGCTACACGATCGGCAAGGTCTGGACCGACCACGGCAAGCCCAACCCGTCGATGGCGACCATGGCCAACGGCACGGTCGGGGCCAAGCTGCTGTTCACCACTGCCCCGATCAGCGAGGTCCCCTACCTGGCCGGTGCGCCGACCTGGAACGCCTACATCTATTCCGACGTCAACAATCCCAGGCCGACGCCGGCCTCGCCCCGCGCCGTCGTCCAGGTCCGCCTGCTGCAGATCGACATCGCGGTGAAGGACGACCGGGTGAAGGACAAGACCGGCTGGGTGTTCGGCACCTTCGTCTACGGTGGGGGACCTGGCGGGAAGCCGGGGACCGGCTGGACCAATGTGGCGCCGGTCGGCGTCATGTGGGGTAACGATCCGGGCTACTCGGGCACGGGCGGACTGAAAGAGACCTGGATCAATCCGGCCGTGAAGATGCCGCATCTGGGCTATCAGGGCCGGCTGAACGGCCCGGTGGACAATCCGGTCTCCTCCTGCCTGTCCTGTCACGCCACCGGCGAGGATCCGGCCGGCAACAACATGATCCCGCCGTCGGGCCAGGATCCGTCGCGCTGGTTCCAGAACCTGCCGTCCGGCACGCCCTTCGACACCGGCGCCATCTCCACCGACTACAGTCTGCAGGTGCAGGTCGGACTGACGAACTTCGCCAACGCTCAGGCCGTGGCCAAGGCGCCCAGTGACAAGGCCCGCAAGAGCCTGCTGAAGGCCCAGGCCGTCGAGGACGCCAGCCCACCGCGCGACGGCGACTGAGCCTTCAGGTGACGTGAACGGAAAGAGGGGTTGACCGACCCAAGGTCAGCCCCTCCCCTTTCTCC
>JAUMCZ010000014.1:0-24745 GCA_032122215.1 Caulobacter sp. | reverse complement strand
GTTGGCCCCGCTGTTGCCCTGCAGGTTGTTGGCGTCGGCGTTGCCGGTCCCGTCGATGTCGGCCGAACCCTGCAGCTCCAGCCCTTCCAGGTTGGCGCCCAGCACCCAGCCGTCGAGGGCGGTGCGGACGATGTCGTAGCCCTGGCCGGCGCTTTCGATGGTCTGATCGCCGGCGTTGTCGACGATGTAGACGTCGTTGTCCGTGCCGCCCGACATGATGTCGGCCCCCAGGCCGCCGTCGAGGTAGTCGTTGCCGGCCCCGCCGTTCAGGGTGTCGACGTCGGCCTCGCCGGCCATGCGGTCGTTGCCCGTGCCGCCGTTCAGCTGATCGGAACCCGTGCCGCCGAACAGCTTGTCGGCCCCGTCGCCACCGTTCAGCGTGTCCGTGCCGTCGTCGCCGTAGAGGATGTCGCTGCCGGCGTCGCCGCCCAGGATGTCGTTGTTGGCGCCGCCGAAGATCTGGTCGTTGGCGTCGCCGCCGTTCAGGACGTCATCGCCGCCCAGGCCGCGGAGGATGTCCTTGCCGGCTCCGCCGTCGGCGGTGTCGGCGCCTGCGGTTCCGGTCAGGTCATCCTCGCCGGCCGTGCCGACGAAGGGGACGGCCCCCTGCTGGCCGAAGATGACATAGGCCGCGCCGGCGTTGCTGTTGCCGCCCGGGCCGGCATAGGCGGCGCTGATGATCAGGTCGATCAGGCCGTCGCCGTTGATGTCGGCGGCGGAGACGTCGGCCCCGAAGTTGTCGCCGGCCGATTCGCCATTGATCCGCACGCCGGTGGCGGTGGTCAGGCTGCCCAGGCTGACGGAGGCGGCAAAGCCGGTGTTGCGCCCGAACAGGACGTAGGCGGCGCCGGAGTAGGCGCCGTTGGGCGCGGCGCGGTAGGCGCCGATCAGCAGGTCGTCGATGCCGTCGCCGTTGATGTCGCCGGCCCCGACCACCGAGCGGCCCGCGTAGTCCCCGGCCTGGCCGTCAATGCGGAAGCCGTTGGTGCCGTCCAGGGAGGACAGGTTGAAGTCTGCGGCGAAGTTGCCGCTGACCGAGGTCGTCTTGCCGAAGATCACATAGCTGGCGCCCGCGTAGGATCCGCCGTTGTCGACGCTGTAGGCGCCGACAACCACGTCGTCGATGCCGTCGCCGTTGATGTCGCCGGCAGCGGAGACCGTGATCCCCGCATGGTCGCCGGTGGCGACGCCGTTGATCTGGAAGCCGTTCGCGCCATTCAGGGTGGCGACGCTGACCGTGGCGGCGAAATTGCCGCTGACGGCGGTGTTCTTGCCGAACACCACATAGGCGCCCCCGGTGCGGGTGGCGGTTCCGAAGGCGCCGACGATCATGTCATCGAAACCGTCGTTGTTGAGGTCGCCGGCCGAGCTGACCGCAAAGCCGGTGTAGCTGGAGGCGTTCTCGCCATCGAGGCGGAAGCCATTCGTGCCGTTCAGGCTGCTCAGCTCGAAGTCGGCGGAGAAGCCGGCATTGGTGCCGAACACGATGTAGGTCGAGCCGGACAGCGCCCCGTTGGCGTTGACGCGGTAGGCGCTTACGAAGAGGTCGTCGAAACCATCGCCATTGATGTCCCCGACCGTGCCGACCGGAGCCCCGGCCTGATTGCCAAGGGCGACGCCGTTCAGCTGGAAGCCGGTCGTTCCGTTCAGAGCGCTCAGTTCGACGTTGGCCGAGAAGGCGCCGCTGACGGCCGTGTTCTTGCCGAACAGCACCCAGGCGGCGCCCGAACTCGTGCCGTTGGGCGAAGCCCCGCTTCCGCCGATGATCAGGTCGTCGATGCCGTCGCCGTTGACGTCGCCGGCCGCCGACACCGAGCCGGCGGTGACGCTGCCGCCCGTGAAGGTCGCCGCTTCGCCGTTGATCTGGAAGCCGTTGGTTCCATTCAGGGTCGAGAGGTTCAGCTCGGCCGGAAAGCCCGA
This sequence comes from Caulobacter sp., assembly GCA_032122215.1. Classification (GTDB taxonomy): domain Bacteria; phylum Pseudomonadota; class Alphaproteobacteria; order Caulobacterales; family Caulobacteraceae; genus Caulobacter. The sequence continues at coordinate 22,825 of JAUMCZ010000014.1, read as the reverse complement.
CAGTCGACCGAACACGACATAGGCGCCGCCCGAGCTGGTTCCGTTCGGGTCGATACCGCCGGCGCTGACGATGAAGTCCTGGATGCCGTCGCCATTGATGTCGCCAACGGCGGCGACCGTCTTGCCGACGTAGTCACTGGCGGCTTCTCCGCTGATCTGAAAGCCCGTGGTTCCATCAAGGGCGGAGACTTCAACAACGGCGGCGAAAGGCATGGCGGCTCCAACAGAAGACTGCGGCCAATCGCCCCAGTTTGGGGAGGGAACCTACAGCCATTCGCCGATCCGCCAAGTGCCCGAAATGAGTATATTGAGGACTCTGCCCCGCCGGCTCTCTCTCTCAGCGGCCCTGGCGCTTCAGCAGATCAGCCGGGGTGGTCGGCTCCGAGATCAAGGCTTCGAACACCTTCCATCGGCCGGCCTGATCCGGCGCGGCGGCCTCGACGTAGGCCTGGCTCATGTCCTGGCCCAGCCCATAGTTGATGACATAGCTGCGGTAGGTCTCGGTGAAGCTGATCGACTGCTCGGCCCGGGCGCGGCTGATGAGTTGATACTTCTGCGCCAGGGTGACAGCCGCTTCCCGGTCAATCTCACCGTCCAGGTACATCTGGGCGATCGTCAGGCGGGCGCCGGCCAGGTCTCTGGCCGCCTCGCCCAGCGCCACCTGGGTCGCCGCCGTGGTCGGGTCGAGGCCGGCCAGAGGGAACAGCACGTCGCGCTCGAAGGTGATCTTGTCCTGCAGCGGGAAGGCGAGATCGATACCGTAGTTGGCGGTACCCTCGGCGATCAGTGATTGCGGGCTGTAGAGCGGATAGACGGTGAACTCGATCCAGCCCCGGCCCTTCGCCAGTTTCTGTTCCAGCAGCATGTTGAGGGCGTGGTGACCTGGATAGCCCTCGTGGCAGCCCAGATCGATGGCGCGGCTGATGCGGATCGGCAGGTCGGTATTGATCTGGATCAGGCTGGTGGCATTGCCCTTGTACCAGTTGTAGCCGGACCAGCTCTTGCCCTTCACGAACTCCAGGGTGAACTGCTCGTCGGCGGGCAGGGCCATGTGGGCGGCCGTGCGCTTGCGGCACTCGTCGATGCCGGCCCGCATGACAGCGTCCAGCCTTTCAGCCGGGATGATGAAGCGGTTCTGGAAGGCGTCGACACGCTGGGCCAGCGGACCCTCGCCGGGAACAAGGGTCTCGATGCGAGCCAGCACGGGATCATAGGCGCTGAGGGGCTTCAGTTGCGGGCGGATACCGAACAGGCCCTCGGCCTCGTCGGCGAACCTGAACTTGTCGCCGAGCGCCATGGAGAGCCGGGTATCGGCGGCCTTCAGCTGTCCGGCCATGAAGACGCGGCGGCGCTGGACCAGCGGGTCGGTGGCGGCCGGCAGGGCGGCGAGGCGGGCGGCGAAGGCGCGGGCGTCGCGGCGCAGGGTCGCCTGATCGCGGGTGTTTGCCTTGGCTGCCGCCTGCCATTCCGGCGGGCCGTAGTAGGCGTCCACATAGCCGTCCTCGCGGACCCCGGCCTCCAGGGTCAGCTTGACGAAGTCGACGGCGATGGCGTCGAGGCTGTCTGGCGCCGCCTGGGCGCTGCCGGCGATGAGGGCGGCGGCGAGGAGAGGCAGCAGGCGCTTGAACATGGAAAACCCCGGAAGCTTACACCTCCGGGGTTTCGCATAGCGGGATCGGGTTGGCCAGATCAGCGCCTGGGCAGAAGGTCCTGCGCCTTGTGCCCGTACTTGCTCCACAGGGCCGCGCCACCGGCGATGGCGGCGCGGCGGGTGGCGGGATTGGCCAGCAGGCCGATGGCGGCGATGCCGCCGACCACGGTCAGCACGGCCAGCACCGGATGGGCCCGGGCGGTGGCGGCCAGGTTGGTCCCGGCGACCGACAGGTTGGCGCGGGCGTCGTGGGCGGTGTCGATGACCCGGTCGCGGGCATCGAGCGCCTTCTCGGTCACGGCGCCACGGGTGTCAGGGCCGAAGAAGCGGTCGAGGAAACCGAGGGCGCCGCCGCTGTCGTTGGCGGCGCCATTGGGCTGGGCGGGAACGTGGGCGGGGCCGGTAGCGGGGGGCATGGGCGGAACTCCGTGACTGTTCCCACCCCAACGCCCAAAGGCGTCAGATGATCCGCGTCTAAAGCAGCCAGGTCGCCGTATGCAGGGTGACGTCGCCGTTGATCTTCAGCGTGTAGTCGGCCTTGCCGTCGCCATCGACGTCCAGCTTCAGGGTGGTCGTCCCGCCTTTGTAGCTGAGCGCCATCTCGCCGGCCGTCCCGCTGAACTTCGCAACGGCCGTGAAAGCCTGGTCACCGTCGGTGTTGGTGTTGGCGTCGATGGCGGTCAGGTTGATCAGGTCGCCGTCACCGTTCGAGAAGTCGCTGATGCGGTCCTTCTCCTTGAGGCCGATGCTGTCGGCGGTGAGGATGAAGGTGTCGGCCCCGGCGCCGCCGGCCATGCGGTCATTGCCGCGGCCGCCGGTCAGGGTGTCGGCCCCGCCGCCGCCCGAAAGCATGTCGTTGCCGTCCAGGCCCAGCAGCTTGTTGGCCCCGCTGTTGCCGGTGACCTTGTTGGCGACGGCGTTGCCGGTCCCGTCGATGGCCGTCGAGCCGGTCAGCTCAAGCTCCTCGAAGAAGACGCCGAGCGTCCAGGTCACGGCCGATTCCACCGTGTCGCGACCCGCCAGGCGGGCCTCGTGCAACACGTCGCCGACCACGTCGACGATGTAGGTGTCGTCGCCAACGCCGCCGGCGAGATAGTCGACGCCCGCGCCGCCATCGAGGCTGTCGCGCCCCTGACCGCCGTAGAGCTTGTCCTCGCCGGCCCCGCCCTTCAGCGTGTCCGTGCCGCGCTGGCCATGAAGTTCGTCGGCGCCGTTGTCGCCGTTCAGGGTGTCCTTGCCCCGGCCGCCGTCGAGGAAGTCGATGCCCTCGCCGCCGTTGAGGGTGTCTTCGTCGCCCCAGCCGAACAGGCGGTCGCTGCCCTCGCCGCCGTTCAGGGTGTCGTCGCCCCTCATGCCGTCGATGGTGTCGTTGCCGTCGTCGCCGCTGAAGGTGTCGTTGGCGCCGCCGCCGACGATCACGTTGTCGGCGTCCGGGTCTTCCAGGGCCAGCAGGGTGACATCGTCGAGCAACAGGCCCAGCGCATCGGTGACGTCGCCGGCCGCTGCGGCGGCGAGTTCCTCGGCGATGGTGTTGGCGCTGGACATGAAAAACCCCCTGACGAAACTGACGCCACCCTATCGGCCCGCCCCTGGCCCGGCAACGGCTCAATCGTCTCGGGCGAGGCCCTTGAGCAGGGTCTGGAAGGAGGCCCTGCGCAGGGCCGAGGGGTCCACCCGGGGCGACAGCTTTCCGGCCAGCTGCAGCACCAGACCACCGTGCAGATTGGCCCACAGGATATGGGCGATGACCTCCGGATCGCCCCTGGCCTGGCCGCTGTCGATCAGCCCACGGGCCTGGGCGACCATCATCTCGCGGGCCCGGCCGCTGGCGGCGACCAGTTCGGGATAGTCGGCCTCATTGGGCTGCGACAGGTCGAACATCAGGCGGTAGGCGTCGGACTGTTCGAGCGCGAAGCGGACATAGGCCCGGCCGACCGCTTCGGATACGGCGACCGGGTCGGTCTCCGACCGGAAGGCGGCCTCCATCGCGTCGGCGAACCGTGAAAAGCCACTGGCGCGAACGGCGGCCAGGATATCGTCCTTGTCCTTGAAGTAGCGGTAGGGCGTCATCGGGCTGACCCCCAGCTCGGCCGCCAGCTGGCGCATGGTCACCGCCTCGGGCCCATGCTCGGCGAACAGACGCTCGGCGGCGGCGCACAGCCGCTCGCGGAACTCTTCGACCTGGGCGGGGGATAAAGCGCGGGGCATGGGCACGAAACAATGAGAAGCTGTTGTCAGAGCCTATAGCTTACATTATAAGTTTACGTCGTAAATAACGAGGACGCCATGGATCGCTGGGACTATCTGATCGCCAAGGCCGATCTGACAAAGGGTGAGTTGCGATCAGCGCCGGCGGCCGATCTGGCCGAGGGCGACGCCCTGCTGGCGGTCGAGCGGTTCTCGGTGACAGCCAACAACGTCACCTACGGGGCCATGGGCGACGCCTTCGGCTACTGGCAGTTCTTCCCGGCTCCGGACGGCTTCGGCCGGGTCCCGGTCTGGGGCTTTGCGACCGTGGTGGCCTCGAAGGCCGAGGGCATCGAGCCGGGCCTGCGCCTCTTCGGCTACCTGCCGATGTCCAGCCACTTCACAATGTCGCTGCGGAAGCGCGGCGATGGCTACATCGACGCCGCCGCTCATCGCGCCGGCCTGCCGCCGACCTACAACCAGTATGCAGAGGCTGCCGAGCATCTGGCCACCGACGACCACCGCGCCCTGCTGCGACCGCTGTTCGGCACCAGCTGGCTGATCGACGACTTCCTGGAGGAGGCCGGCGACTTCGGGGCAGGCTCGGTGATCCTGACCAGCGCCTCCAGCAAGACAGCCCTGGGTCTGGCCTATCGCCTCCACAAGCGCGGCGTGCCGGTGATCGGCCTGACCTCGCCCGCCAACGCCGCCTTCCTCGAAGGCCTGGGGCTCTTCTCCCGGGTCATCGCCTATGACGACATCGAGACCCTGGCCGTCGACGGGCCGGTGGCCATCGTCGACTTCGCGGGCAACGCCGGCGTCATCGGCCGGCTGCATCGCCACTTCGCCGACGCCATTGTGCACAGCGCCATCGTCGGGGTCACCCACTGGGAAGCGTCGCCGGAGGATGCGAAGCTGCCGGGCGCTCCGCGCGCCCTGTTCTTCGCGCCGGACCAGATCCGCAAGCGGGTCGGGGAGTGGGGGATGGACCTGTTCAACCAGCGCTTCACTGACAACCTCGCCGACTTCATCGCCAACAGTCCCTGGCTGAAGCTTGAGACCGCGCACGGCCCTGACGGCCTGGCGCAGGCCTGGGCGGCGGTAGTCGGCGGCAAGGCGGCTCCGGACACGGGGCTGATTGTCAAACTCTGACAAGACCAACGGGAGAGCGGATCATGGACGGCGAAACTCGGGGCAACCCCTTCCTGCGTGGCAACTTCGCGCCGCTGCGGACCGAAGACGACTTCGACCTGCCGGTGATCGGGACCATCCCCGACGCCATCGCCGGATCGCTCTACCGGATCGGCCCCAACCCGCAGTTCGAGCCGGACCAGCGCGCCTACCACTGGTTCGGCGGCGACGGCATGGTCCACGCCTTCGAGATCGAGGGTGGCCAGGTCCGCTATCGCAACCGCTACGTCCGCACCCCGCGCTGGCAGACCGAGAACGCGGCGGGCAAGCGACTGTACGGGCCCATGGGCAACCCGATGCTGACCGATCCCAGCGTCATGGGCACGGACAGCGGTGTCGCCAACACCAACATCATGCTGCACGCCGGCCGCCTGCTGGCGCTGGAGGAGGCCCACGCCCCGTTCGAGGTCGAGGCCGGCAGCCTGGAGCCGGTCGGCTACCGCGATTTCGGCGGCAAGGTCACCGCCCACCCCAAGGTCGATCCGCGCACCGGCGAGATGGTCTTTATCGCCTATGCCGATGATCCGACCCCGCTCTCCAGCAAGGTCAGCTGGGGCGTCGCCGGCGCTGACGGCGTGCTGATCAGGCGTGAGACCTTCGAGGCTCCCTACTGCTCGATGATCCACGATTTCGCCCTGACCGACCGCTACCTGGTCATCCCCCTGCTGCCGCTGACCGGCAGCCTGGAGCGGGCCATGAGCGGCAAGCCCGCCTTCGCCTGGGAGCCGGAGGCGCCGGCCCAGCTGGCCGTCATCGACCGGGAGAAGGGCGTCGCCTCCCTGCGCTGGGCGCCCGTCTCGGCCGGCTATCTGTTCCATGTCACCAATGCCTGGGAGGAGGGCGAGACCCTCGTTGTCGACGTCATGCGCTATCCCCAGGCGCCCTTCTTCCCGCTCGTCGACGGCTCACCGGGCCGCGAGACCGGGGCGGTCTCCCTGCGCTACCGCATCGACCTCACCGGCGACGCGCCCGTGGCGACCGAGGAGACTCTCGACGACCTGGCCGGCGAGTTTCCCCGCATCGACGAGCGCCGCGCCCAGCAGCCGCACCGCCACGCCTGGTTCTCCGGCCAGCAGCGTCGGCCGGGCGACATCCGCGGCGACGGCCTGGCCCACCTCGACACCCACACGGGCCAGCGCACCTTCTGGACCGAAGAGGGGCTGGGCGGCGTCGGCGAGCCGATCTTCGTGCCTCGCGGCCCGGACGCGCCAGAGGGCGACGGCTGGATCCTGACCATCCTGTTCCGGCCGCGCACCGACACCAGCGAGTTGGCGGTTTTCGACGCCCTCAATGTCGCCGCCGGCCCGATCGCCCTGGCTCCCGTGCCCCGGCGAATTCCCTTCGGCTTCCACGCCAACTTCGTTGCCCACTAGCCAACAGACGCCGTTGTTTGCCTTTGGCCCCCTTTCATAGGTTGCTCCGGCTACGGCTGGGTCTAGGATAAATACCTACGGTGGGCAGGGGGCCAGCCGACGGCAGTGAGTCGGGCGCGTTACGGTCCGGCGCCGAGGGTGAGTGGGGCTGATGGGTATCGCCGATCTGGCGGTTTTTGACTGGGGCGGCGTCGTCATCGACGGAGCCGGCGCCGAGTCCGTTCGGGGTCGCGCCGCGGGGCCAGACGCCGTGCCTGTAGGTCTGCGCCGTCGGATGCCCAAATTCTCGCTGGCGGCTGTCCGCTGCGGGGTCGGGGTGGCTACCCCCGGATGCGAACTGGTGTTTGCCTCCCGCTATGGCGATGTGACCACGGCGCTGGTGCTTTCCCAGGCCATCGTCGGCTCCGACCTGCTGTCGCCCTCGGCCTTCTCGGCCTGTGTCCACAACGCCGCCCCGGGCCTGACCGCCCAGGTGATCGGCGAGAAGTCCAGCCACACCGCCATCGCCGCCGGCGAGGCCAGCCTTGCCGCCGGCCTTCTTGAGGCCTGGCTGCGGCTGTCGGTCGGAGAGGCCTCCCAGGTCGTGGTGCTGTTCGCCGAGCAGCCTATGCCGGGGCACTACGCCGGCTTCGACCACGAGCCTGAGGCGCCCTTCATCGCCCTGGCTCTGCGCCTTGGCCTCGGCGCGGGGGGCGCCGCCGCCGAGGTCGGTCCCGGCCGCATGGGAGCGTTGACCCTGCTGGACGCCCTCGAGGCCGGGGCGATGGCGGTCGCGGTCAGCACCGACATGCGGGTGGCCGCCTGATGATGGGCATTCTGCGGAAGATCGAGCGGGGCGGCCGGGTGGTGACCACCGGCATCTCCTTCGTGCTGTTCGGCCTCGGTGGCCTGGCCATGACCCTGGCTATCTTTCCGCTGATCAACATCGGCTTCCACGCCAGGGACCTGCGTCAGCGCATCGCCCAGATCATGGTTCAGCGCACCTGGCGGCTCTACATCCGCATCATGGCGCTGATGGGCACGCTCTCCTACCAGTGCATCGGCGAGGACAGGCTCAAGCGCGACCACGGGGTCATGGTCGTCGCCAACCATCCCTCCCTGCTCGATATCGTCTTCATGATGGCGTTCATGCAGCGTACCAAATGCGTGGTGAAGGCGGGCGTCTGGAACAACCCCTTCATGGCCGGGGTGGTCAGGGCCGCCGGCTACATCCCCAACCTGGGCGACCCCGAACGCCTGCTTGAAGACTGCGCCCAGGCCCTCCGTGAGGGGAACAATGTGGTCATCTTCCCGGAAGGCTCGCGCACTGTTCCGGGCAAGCCGCGGGTCATGCAACGGGGGTTCGCCTACGCCGCCCTCAAGGCCGGCGCGCCTGTGCGCCTGGTCAGCATTACCTGCGTGCCGCCGAACCTGCAGAAAGGCGTGCCCTGGTACCGCGTCCCGGCCACCAAGCCGCATTGGACGCTGACGGTGCATGACCGCATTGAAGTTTTCGAGTTCGCGGGGCAAGACCCGCTCCCAGTCGCCGCGCGCCACCTTGTGACGCGCGTGGATGAGTTGATGGAAGAGAAGCTGCGCGCATGAGCGACCTGGAACACGACATCAAGCTGATGATCATCGATGTCCTCAATCTGGAGGACGTCGGGCCCGGCGATATCGACGCGGAGGAAAACCTGTTCGGCGACGCCGGCCTGGCCCTGGACTCGATCGACGCGCTGGAGATTGGCGTCGGCGTCCAGAAGAAGTACGGCATCAAGATCAACGCCGAGGACAAGAGCACGCGGGCCCACTTCCAGTCGGTCCGTTCGCTCGCCGAGTTCGTCGCTGCGCAGCAAGCCGCCGCGTGACGGAGGGAAAGATGGACAGACAGGCCGTTTACAAAGAGATCGCCGACTTCCTCGTCGAGACCTTCGAGGTCCCCGAGCACGAGTTGAGCCCCAATGCTGACCTGGTCGAGAACCTCGGCCTCGACAGCATCGACGCCGTCGACCTGATGGTGAAGCTGCAGGAGATCACCGGCAAGAAGGTGACGCCTGAGCAGTTCAAGTCGGTGCGCACGATCAACGACGTGCTCGACGTGACGGAACAACTCTCGGCCAATGGCTGACGAGAAGGCGGCGTCGCCCGCCCCGGCGCCGGGGCGGCGGCGTCCGGATCTGGCCACCGTCGCGCTGGCGGTGGTCACCCTGCTCTACCCCTTCATCGCCCTGTTCGCGGTCAAGGCCGTCGGGCCGATCCCCGTGGTGGCCTCTCTTTGTCTGCTACTTGTCCTGCGTGTGGCCTTTGGCTGGGGTAAGGGTGTCCCCCTGGGCATGGCCCTGGCCCCGCTTTTTGTCGCCCTTTTGATGGGCCTGATGATGATCTGGGACGCCCACCGGGCGGTGCGCTTCTATCCGGTGTTCATGAACGGGGCGATGCTGGCGGCCTTCGCGGCCAGCCTGTTCAAGGGGCCCAGCATGATCGAGCGCCTGGCCCGTATCGCCGAACCGGACCTCCCGGACGCCGGGGTCCGCTATACCCGCAAGGTGACCATGGTCTGGTGCGTCTTCCTGCTGCTGAACGGCCTCGTCGCTCTGTGGACGGCGCTTTACGCGAGCCTTGAGCTATGGACCGCCTATAATGGGTTTGTGGCCTACCTGTTGATGGGGGCGCTGTTCGGCGGGGAGCTGTTGGTGCGGAAGTTTGTTCGGGCCCGCGAGGCAGCGTGAAGTCTTTTCTGTCGACCCTGCTGATGGCGCCGGCTGAGCGTATCCTGTTCACCGGCGAACGGGATGTAACCGCCGGCCAACTGCGCGCCACCGCCACCGTCCTCGTGGACAGGATGGCCGGCGACGGCCCGCTGTTCCTGCACACCACCTCCGCCGCCCTGTTCACGGCTGCCCTGCTGGCCGCCGCCGTGGCGCGCAAGTCACTGGTGCTGCCGGCCCACACCCAGGCGTCCTACCTGGACGAAGTCGGCGGTCGGGACGCCCTGCTGCTCGACGACGCCTCGATGGCTCTGTCCGGCGAGGCCGACGGCCAACTCACCGGCGCCGCCGACGACGTCGCCCTGACCTTCTTCACCTCCGGCTCGACGGGCGTCCCCAAGCGCATCGAACGCCGCCTCGCCCAGCTCGAGACGGAGACCCAGGCCCTGGAAGAGGCGTTCGGTCCTGAGGCCGGCGAGGTACAGGGCACCGTTTCCCACCAGCACATCTACGGCCTGATCTACAGGGTCGTCTGGCCGGTGATGGCCGGCCGGCCGAGCGCCGACCGCGCCGCCGAATACTGGGAGACCCTCGACGGCAGGCTCGGTCCCGGCGTCACCCTGATCTCCAGCCCGGCCCACCTCACCCGCCTGCCGCCGACCATGGATCTCGCAGCCCAGTCGCCCGGTCTGATCTTCTCTTCCGGCCAGCTGCTTCAGACCCCGGCCGCACTGGCCTGCACCGCCGCCTTTGGCCGGCCGGTCACCGAGGTCCTGGGCAGCACGGAGACCGGCGGCGTCGCCTGGCGCCGGCAAAGCGCCGGCGACGAGCCGTGGACGCCCTTCAGCGTCGTCACCGTCGCCCCGGACGCGGAGGGCACATTGACGGTCCTGACGCCCTATCTCGACGACGGCGTCCCCTTCGCCATGGGCGACCGCATGGCGGCGTTGGACGATGGCCGCTTCCGCCTGCTCGGCCGCGCCGACCGCATGGAAAAGATCGACGGCAAGCGCGTCTCCCTGACCCGTGTCGAGGAAGCCCTGGCGGACCTGGCCGAGGTGTCCCAGGCCAGCGCCTTCACCCTGGCCGATCGCAAGGGCGCCCTGGCGGCTGTCGTCGCCCTGTCGCCGGCGGGTCAGGCTGCGCTTGAGGTGGAGGGCGCTTTCCGCATGGGCCGCCATCTTCGCGCCGCCTTGGCCGATAGACTGGAGCCGATCGAGCGCCCGAAACACTGGCGGTTCGTCGATCATCTGCCAACGGATGCCCAGGGAAAACGTCGCTTGAGCGATCTCCGCGCCCTCTTCGACGCCCCGCGTATTCCGCCTTTCGAGGTGGTGTCCCGCCAGGGCGACACCAGCGAACTGCGGATGACGCTCCCCACCACCCTGGCCTGGTTCCAGGGCCATTTCCCCGGCGAGCCGATCCTGCCGGGCATCAGCCAGGTGCACATGGCCGTTCTGCTGGCCCGCGAGGTATTTGGCTGGGCCCCGGAGAGCGGCGACCTCACCCGGGTGAAGTTCAAGGACATTATTCGCCCCGGCGAGGTTCTCGACCTGACCCTGACCGCCCACCGCGATAGCGATCGGCTGGCCTTCCGCTGGTTGCGCGCCAACGGCGCCGAGGCCTCGTCCGGCACGATCGGCTAGAGCCTGTTCCTTCAGGCGGAAGCGGTCGTCGGCTCAAACCCGCGACCGGCTCCGGGCGGCCACCCCATCTCCGGGTGACTTTTCGGGCTAATGCGGCTATAGGTCATTGATCGCTGGCCAAGACCCTTGGGCGCCAGCGGCTGAGAGAGACGGCGACGCGCCGCGTACTCCCGCCTGCAGGCTGTGGAGCGGCGCATGGATTTCATGTCAGTCGCCCCTTCGGCCGTCCCTGACAGGAGACACCATGATCGAGGAAGGCTTCGTCCGCCTCTACGCCAACGACTTCGCCAGCCTGGCGGCTCGCGCCGAGGCCGGAGTCGAAGTTGAGCCCCTGGTCCAGAAGCGGATCGGCGAGGCCCGTAGCCATGCGGCTCTGATGGACGCGCGCAAGGGTGGCGATCACCTTCCGGCGGTCGCTGACCGCCTGGTCGAGGAAGCCGGGCGCACCAACAGTCGTGTCGTGCGCGAGATGCAGGACGTGGCCGGGGCCATGGCCCGCCGTCGCGAGTTCCTGGAACGCATCGCCGGCATCCTGCGCACCCCGCCGGTCGCCGCCAAGGCGACGATGGCTGTTCGCGGCTAGATCAAGTTCCCGCTCATTCCTGGCCTTGCCCGGATGAGCGGATTTGAAGGCCCGGCAACGGGCCCGACAACAACGAAAAAGGGCCGGCTCCTTGCGGAGCCGGCCCTTCTCGTTGGACGAACCGAGAGGCTGATTAAGCCTGCAGGTTGCCGGCGGACATCTTGCCGCTACGCTTGTCCTTCTCGAGTTCGTACGTGATCTTTTGACCTTCTTCGAGGCCGCGGAGACCCGCGCGCTCGACGGCCGAGATGTGCACGAAGACGTCAGCGCCACCTTCATCAGGTTGGATGAAGCCGAAGCCCTTGGTTCCGTTGAACCACTTGACGGTGCCGGTAGACATATTGGGTAGTCCTTAGTTCATGAAATCACGCCCACACGCGTTTCGCGCAGGCGATCAAGTTCGAGATGGTTTGGGGGCAGGTCCGGGCGTTTCACTGAGTGAAACATGGATATACAGCCGAACCGAGACGAATTCGATGACCCAAAGCTGACAGACCTTCGAGGTTTCCGCAAGGAATATCTTGCGAACTGTTCTCCTGGGACTCGTAAAGCGGTCGACGCATCCCGATATGACTTTCAGGCGTTTTGTCGATGGACGGCGAATCCTGCCGCCCCCTCGGAGCCTCCCATGACCCTCATCGACCGCCTTCCCGGCCTGACCGACGCCGAGGTGAACAACCTGCTGGCTAACGCTCGCCGGCTCAGTGAAGGCGACCATGCCGCCCGCAAGGCCGCCGCCGCCGAGATCCTGCCGGCTCTGGAGAGCGAGGCCCAGACCCGCGCCGAAGCCCGCTCCGCGGCGCTTTCGGCGGCGCGCAAGGCCCGCGGCCCGATCAAGCGCAAGGCGGTTGTCGAAGTGGTTGCCGAGGACGAAGACGAGGAAGAAGAGGAATCGGTCGCCGAACTGGTCTGACCGGCCCAGCCGCCAGGGCGTTGGATGGAACTCCACGCCGTGGAGGGCTTTTTCCAGACATGACGACAGCCCATCCGGAAGATCCAGCCAGGATTTCGACTGGCAACGACGGGCTGGACCAGATCCTGATGGGTGGGCTCGATGCCGACCGGATGTACCTCTATGAGGGGCGCCCAGGGACCGGCAAAACCACCATTGCCCTGCAGTTCCTGATGGAGGGCGTGCGCAACGGCGAGCGCGTCCTCTACATCAGCCTCTCGGAGACCCGCCGCGAACTGGAACTGGTCGCCCGGCGCCACGGCTGGACCCTGGACGGCATCGATATCTTCGAACTGGTTCCGCCGGAGAATGTCCTCGATCCCGAGCGCGAGCTCACCGTGCTCCACCCGGCCGAGGTCGAACTCAGCGAGACCACCAAGCTGATCTTCGAGAAGGTGGAGGCGCTCAACCCGACGCGCCTGGTCGTCGACAGCCTGTCCGAGCTGCGCCTGCTGGCGCAGGGCTCGCTGCGCTACCGCCGCCAGATCCTGGCGCTGAAGCACTTCTTCACCACCCGGCAATGCACCGTCGTCCTGCTCGACGATCTCACCGCCCACGAAAATGACCTGCAGCTTCACTCCATCTCGCATGGTGTGCTGCTGCTGGAGCAGCTGGCTATCGAGTATGGGGCTGAGCGTCGCCGCCTACGCGTCGTCAAGATGCGCGGCATCAACTTCCGGGGCGGATTTCACGACTTCAAGATCGAGAAGGGCGGCCTGGCCATCTACCCGCGCCTGGTCGCCGCCGAACACCACGCCACCTTCATCGGCGAGTCCACACCCAGCGGCAACGCCGAACTCGACCGCCTGCTCGGTGGCGGCCTGGAGCGCGGCACGAATGCGTTGCTGATCGGTTCCGCCGGGGTCGGCAAGTCGTCGGTCGCCCTGACCTACGCCATCGCCGCCGCCAACCGCGGCGAGCACGCGGTCTACTTCGCTTTCGACGAGGGCCGGGGTACCCTCGAGGCCCGCGCCCATTCCCTTGGGCTTCCGCTGAAGGACAAGCTCGACAGCGGACTGATCCGCTATCAGCAGATCGATCCGGCTGAGATGTCGCCCGGCGAGTTCGCCGATATCGTCATCCGCAGCGTTGAGGAGGACGGCGCCCGCATCGTCATCATCGACAGTCTGAATGGCTATCTCAACGCCATGCCGGACGGCCGCTTCCTTATCCTGCAGATGCACGAGCTGCTCAGCTTCCTAGCCCAGCAAGGCGTCCTCACCATCCTTGTTCTTGCCCAACATGGTCTGGTCGGGCCGATGGAGACGCCGGTCGACATCAGCTACCTCAGCGACGCAGTGATCATGCTGCGCTACTTCGAGCATGACGGCGTCGTTCGCCGCGCCATGTCGGTGGTCAAGAAGCGCAGCGGCAACCACGAACACACCATCCGCGAATTCAAGCTATCGACGGGCGGCATCTTGGTCGGCCCGCCGCTTAGCCAGTTCAGCGGCATCTTCTCCGGCACACCCACCTATCTCGGCGATGCCGGGCCGCTGCTCGACGTGCAGGGCCATGACGCTTAACGACACCCCCTCTGATCGTGTGCTGATCTATGCCCCTGTCGGTCGGGACGGGCAGGCCTCGGCCGAGCTTCTGCGGCGCAGCGGGCTGTCCGCCTTCGTCTGCGGCAACCTCGACGGTCTCGTGGGGGAGCTCAACGCCGGAGCCGCGGCGGTTTTCGTCGCCGAGGAGGGTCTGTTCGGCAAGGACCTGACCCGTCTTTCCGGCTGGATCGAGGCCCAGCCCGCCTGGTCCGATCTGCCGTTCGTCGTGTTGACCAGCCGTCATGAGCAGCCGCGCGTCGCGGCCTGGCGCAAGACCATCGTCGAGGCTCTGCGCAACGTCTCGCTGCTCGAGCGCCCCGTGCAGCCGATCACCCTGACCAGCGCGGTGCAGGCGGCTCTGCGGGCCCGCAGTCGCCAGTACGAAGTCCGGGCCCTGCTCGCCGCGCGTGAGCGGGCGGCCGAGGAACTCGAGGCCCTGGTCGCTTCACGAACCCGCGAACTGAAGGCGGCCAACGCCGAACTGGTCACCCAGATGGCGGAGCGGGCCCGCATCGAGGAGAACCTGCGTCAGGCCCAGAAGATGGAGGCCATCGGCCAGCTTACAGGCGGGGTCGCCCACGATTTCAACAACCTCCTGATGGTCATCCAGGGCGGGCTCGACATGCTCGACCGGCAGGAGGACCCAGCGCGGCGCGCCCGTATGCTGCAGGGCATGCGTCAGGCGGCCGAGCGGGGTTCGGCCCTGACGCGCCAGCTGCTCGCCTTCTCGCGCCGCCAGCCTCTGGCCCCGGAGGCCGTCGATCTGCAGACCCGGATTGGCGGTATGCGCGAACTGCTGGACCGTTCGCTCAGGGGCGATGTCCATGTCGATCTCGAATTCGACGAGAGCCTGTGGCCTGTGGAGGTCGATGCTGGCGAGCTGGAACTGGTCATTCTGAACCTCGCCTTCAACGCCCGAGACGCCATGCCCAAGGGCGGCGAGATCGTCATCGCCGGCCGCAATGTCGAAGGCTGGCGCGAAGGCGACGTCATCGGGGACTTCGTGCGGCTTGAGGTGCGCGACACGGGCGTCGGCATGAGCGAAGCGCTCAAGGCGCGGGTCTTCGAGCCCTTCTTCACCACCAAGGAGATCGGCAAGGGCTCGGGCCTCGGCCTCGCCCAGGCCTACGGCTTCGCTCGCCAGTCGGGCGGTTCGGTGCGCATCGATTCCCGGGTGGGCGAGGGGACCAGTCTCATTCTCATGCTGCCGCGCTCGACCAAGCCGGTGGTCGAGACCACAAGGCCGACCCTCGATACCGGCCCGGTCCGCATGGCCAGTCGCTTTACCGGCTGTGTCCTGCTGGTCGAGGACGATGATGAGGTCGCCTCCCTGGTCACCGAAATGCTGCACCAGATCGGATTTGAGGTCACCCGCGCGGCGTCCGCGGCCGGCGGTCTGGGCGCGCTGGCCAACGACCGCAGGATCGACGTGGTGTTCAGCGACATCATGATGCCGGGCGAGATGAACGGCGTCGACCTGGCTCGCGAGATCCATCATCGCCGCCCTGATATGCCGGTGCTGTTGACCAGTGGGTTCGCGGAGGCCAACCGCCACGCCGCCGAAGCCGTCGGCGTCCAGGTACTGTCCAAGCCCTATCGGCTGGAAGACCTGGCCAGCGCCATTCGCGAGACCATGGCAAGCGCGTAGCCGGCCCTGGCCCCTCACTCCGGCTGGCAGGTCACGATGGGTCTAGTTCGCCACCGCCACCGCGTGAGCCGTCGTCCAGGCCGAGCTGCCCAGCACCATGGCGAACACCACCAGGGCGCTGGCTCCGATGCGGCGGACCAGGCCGCCGGCCAGATTGCCGCCGCTGCCGGCCCGCAGCGCTGAGCCCAGGCCGATCCAGCTGCCGCCGACCAGGACGATCAGGCCGCAAAGCCCGGCCAGGTAGGGAAGGCCCTGCAGAACCCGGCGGTCGGCCAGATGGGGCAGAATGAGGAAGGCGAAGATCACCGCCTTGGGATTGAGAAGCGTGGTCGTGAAGACCCGCCGGAAGGGCACGGCCGCGTCGGTGATCAGGGTGTTGGAGCCCTCGCGCCACAGCTTGACGGCCAGATAGACCAGATAGGCGGCGCAGAGACCCTTCAGGGTCACCGCCACCATCGGGTTGCCGCGCACCAACGGACCCAGCACCAGCGCCAGGGTCAGGATCGAGATCGTGTAGCCGGCCAGTTCGGCCACCAGCAGGCGCAGAGACGGGCGAAACCCGGCGGCGGCTCCGGACATGGCCAGCAGGGTATTGGTCGGTCCCGGCGTGGCCAGAAGAGTCAGGGCGGCCAGGATGAAGTCGACAGGATCGATCATTGTCCTACACCCGGCCGAAAATCACCGAGGTATTGATGCCGCCGAAGGCGAAGTTGTTGGAGGCGAAGAACTCACCGCTGCTGATGTCGCGGAACTCCCCATGGATAAAGTCCAGCGGCGCACAGCGCGGATCGGCTTCCTTGAAGTTGGCGATCGGCGCCGCCGCGCCCTGACGAAGCATCTCGATACCCAGCCAGGCCTCGATGGCGCCGCAGGCCCCCAGGGTGTGGCCGAAGTGGCCCTTCAGCGTATGGAAGGGCGTCCTGTCGCCATAGACCTCCATGGTCGCGCCGGCCTCGGAGGTGTCACCGGCCACCGTGGCGGTGCCGTGGCCGTTGATGAAGGCCAGGTCTGACGGGGCGATGCCCGCCTCGCGCAGGGCCTCACGCATGACCACGGCCTGGACGTCGCCGTCCGGGTGGCTGATGTGCGCCCCGTCGGCATTGGTGGCGAAGCCCTTGATCTCGGCCAGGGGCGTGGCGCCGCGCGCCAGGGCGTGCTCCAGCTCCTCGAGCACCAGGAAGGCCGCGCCCTCGCCGGTGACCAGACCGTCGCGGCTGACGTCGAACGGGCGGCTGGCGGTGTGATCGTTGATCTTGCTGGTCGCGTAGAGGCGGTCGAAGACCATGGCCATGGTCGGACACAGCTCCTCCGCCCCGCCGGCCAGCATGATATCGGCCTTGCCGGCCTGGATCGCTTCGGTGCTGTAGCCGATGCCCTGCGAGCCGGAGACACAGGCCGAACTGGTGGTGATCACCCGGCCTTTGAGGCCGAAAAAGACGCTGACATTGACCGGCGCCGTGTGGCTCATCATCCGGATGTAGCTGGTGGCGTTCAGCTTGCCGGCCTTGCCGGTGGTGATGAAGTTGGTGAAGTCGATCGTCGGCTCGGTCGAACCATAGGACGACCCGGCGGCGACACCGGCCCGGCCGCTCTTCAGCACCGGATCATCCTTCAGCCCCGCCATCTCCAGGGCCCTTCCGGCCGCATCGACAGCCATGACCGACACCCGCCCCATCGACCGCATGGCCTGACGGGGGAAATGGGCTTCATGGGTGAACCAGTCGGCGCCGCCCGCCACCTTGATCCCCATGTCGGAGAGGCGTTCCCACTCCGGCATATAGCGGATACCGGTCTTGCCGGCGCGCATCCCCGCCTCGATCTCGGACCATTGCTGGCCCATCGAGGTGATGCCGGCCATTCCGGTAACCACCACGCGACGCATCACACCAGTCCCCCATTCACCCCAATGACTTGCCGGGTGATGTAACCCGCATTGGGCGAAAACAGAAATGCGATCAGTTCGCTGACCTCGTCGACCTGGCCGATCCGACCCATCGGGATGGCCTGGATCACTTCGGGTCGCACCTCGCCGATCATGCCGGTGTCGATCAGTCCCGGGGCGACCGCATTGACGCAGATCTTGCGGCTGGCCAGTTCGACCGCCAGGGCCTTGCAGGCGCCGATGATGCCGGCCTTGGCGGCGCTGTAGTTGACCTGTCCGCGGTTACCCATGACGCCGGAGACACTCGACAGCGCGATGATCCGCCCGCCGTCGCGGCGCCGGATCATCGGCATGGTGAGCGGGTGGACCACATTGTAGAAGCCGTCGAGGTTGGTGCGCAGCACCGCGTCCCAGTCATCGCCGCTGATGGCCGGAAAAGCATTGTCGCGGGTGATGCCGGCGCTCAGCAGGATACCCCAGTAGGCGCCGCTCTCCTCCAGCCGTGCGTTCAGGGCGGCGGTAACCGCGGCCCGGTCGGAGACGTCGAAGCTGATCAGATCCGCCTCGCCGCCGGCGGCGCGGATCTCCTCGGCCGTTGCTTCGGCGCCGGCCCGGTCGCCGCCGTAGTGGACGGTGACGGGGTGGCCCGCCGCGCCGATGCGGATGGCGCTGGCCCGGCCGATACCCTTGCTGGCCCCGGTGACCAGCACCGGGCGTTTGGCGTTCAGCTCACGGCTCACAGCTTGGTTCCTTCAAGATAGGCGGCCATGTTGGCCGGCTGGAAGACGTTGACGGTCGCGGTGGCGAACTCTGCGCCCTGCTCATCGAGCACCCGGCACTGATAGCTTGAGGTCTCACCGTCGAGCAGGCAGATCGACTCCAGGGTCAGCATCTCGCCCGGCTGCACCCAGCTGCGGGTCGCGGCGAACTTGCGGCAGCCGAGCAGAAAGCCCAGCTCGGGGTCCTGGCCGCGGCGGTAGCGGCGCAGGCCGTCCGTGGCGCAGATGCCCTGGGCCATCATCTCGAAAACGACATAGGCCGGCACGCCCTTGCCAGGCACGAGGAACAGGTTGTCAGCGGTCACCCGGTGCTCGGCCAGGGTGGTCGCGCCATCCTCGCCGATGATGCGGTCGACGAAAAGCATGGGAGGCCGGTGCGGCACGAGCCGGTCGATCGCGGGGTATTGGGTCATGACTGGCTGAGGATGACGGCGGCGTTGTTGCCGCCGAAAGCATAGGAGGCGGAGAGGGCGTGCTTGAGGCCGGGCTCCCGGTCGCCCGGGGCGGCCAGGCGAACCGGCGCCAGCTCCGGGTCGATCTGACCGTCCCAGATGTGGGGCGGCAGAGCGCCATCCTGCTCGAAGGCCATAAGGCAGAAGCTGGCCTGCACCGCACCGGCGGCCCCGAGGGTGTGACCGGTCAACGGTTTGGTCGAGCTGACCGGCGTGGCGTCGCCGAACACCCGGCTGATGACGCCGGATTCCATCCGGTCGTTGAGCTCGGTGCCGGTGCCGTGCAGATGCACATACCCGATATCGGAAGGGTCCAGACCCGCCATGGCCAGGGCCTTGCGGGCCGCCGCCTCGCCGCCGACGCCGGTCGGGTCGGGGGCGGAGATGTGGTGGGCGTCACTGGTCTCGCCCCAGCCGGCCACCCGCACGGACGCCTCATCGACGGTCAGCAGGAACAGGCCGGCGCCCTCGCCGATGTTGATGCCCTTGCGGTTGACGCTGAAGGGATTGGTCAGCTCCGGGCTCAACGCTTCCAGCGCTCCGAAACCATTGAGGGTCAGGTCGCAAAGCGTGTCGAGGCCGCCGCAGAGGACGGCGTCGCAGAGGTCGGCCGCGATCAGCCGGGCCCCGGCCGCGATCGCCTTGGCTCCCGAGGTGCAGGCGGTGGAGACCGCATAGGCGGGACCAGCGGCGCCGGTCAGAGCCTGGGCCGCGGCGACCGGATCGTTCAGCTCCTGGACGTCGAAATGATAGCCCTCGGGCCAGTCCTGGCCATCCAGCCTGATGCGCAGGGCGTGCAGGCTCTCGTCGACGCCGGAGGTGCTGGTGCCCAGCACGACGCCGACGCGGGCCGCGCCGTATCGGTCGATGGCGGCGGCGATCGCCGGCCCGAGTTCCTTGAGCACATGGGCGAGCATGCGGTTGGTGCGGCTGCGCCGCGTCTGGTCGGTCGGCTCGCCCTCGCCGAGCGAGAAGGGCAGGGCGCCCACCGGAACCTGCCGTCCGTCGGCGAGCGTCCAGCGTCCCGTCACGGTCGGCGGCGCGGGGCTGAACAGGTTGGCGGCCACCTGCGCACGATCCGCGCCCAGCGCGCAGGTCACGGCGTGGCTGTGCACAAAGGCCTGGCGGCGCGCGCGAGGGTTCACTGGCCGGCCTCGCGCGAAACGATCACCAGGCTGTAGCCGAAGTCGTGATTGGTCAGGGTGCGTTTGCTCGACCCGTCAGGATCGCGAACGGCCGGCGGAATATCGACCACCAGCGCCTTGCCGCGCACCAGCTTGCGGTGGCCGTCGGGGTAGTCCCAGACCTCCAGGCGCCCGGCCAGCGCCGTCTCCAGCGCCGCCTTCGGCCAGCTGGTCATGACCAGATCCGCCAGCACGTTCTCGCCCCGGAATCCCGGCGGTGGCGCGCCGTCGGTCGTGGTGCGCACGCCGGCGCCATCCCAGTCGATCTGGGCCACCCGCGGGCCGGCCGGGGCGGTGACGATGATGGTCACCTTCGTCGGCGACAGGCTGACCAGCGCGTCGAACGCCACCTTCCGCGGGCCGTAGGAGGCGACGATCGATTGGGCCATCTCCGTTTCACCCGGATAGGCTGGCGGGGTCGGCAGGGTCAGGTAGACCTGGTCGCGCGCCACCGCCGCGACGCCGGCCGGCGGCGGCGGACCCGCCGGCGGGCCGGTCACGCAGCCGGCCAGCAGCAGGCCGGTCAACAGCAGCGGGGTGACCCGGCTGATCATACCTGCATCGTGGTCAGGTAGCGGTCGACGGTCTTCAGATAGCGGTCCGGCTGCTGGACGATGGGATTGCTGCGGTCCCAGGCGTAGCCGGCCAGCACCGAGGTCAGGTGACGGACGATGTCGTTGGCCTCGGCCGGCTTGTTGAAGATAATCCGCTGCAGGCTCTCGTCGTACCAGGTCGAGACGCAGGCCCGGAAGGTGTCGATGCCGACGTAGAGCTCGTCGGAGAAGTCCTTCTGCCAGTCGACCGTCTCGCCGTTCAGTTGCCGGTCGATCAGGCCGGTGGCCAGCTGGGCCGACTTCAGGGCGATGGTGACGCCGGACGAGAAGACCGGATCAAGGAACTCGGCGGCATTGCCCAGCAGGGCGTAGCTGGGGCCATACAGGCTCTTCACCGAGCAGGCGTAGCCGTGGATGGTGCCGGGCTCACGGTAGGGCTGCTTGTTCTTCAGCACCTCCTTCATCCGGGTGGTGGCGCCGACCAGGGTGTCGAGGCGCTCCTGCTCCGTCTCGCCGGCCGCCTTGATGATCTCCGGCGAGCCCACGACGCCCATTGACGAGATGCCGTCGGCCAGCGGGATCAGCCAGTACCAGACGTGACGATGCTCGGGATGGATCGAGACGAGGATCTTGTTCCGGTCAAAGGTCGGGTCGTCGATGTTGTCCTTCACCTGGCAGAAGACGCCCTGGCGCGGCGGGAAGTTGGACGGAACCTCGATGTCCAGCAGTTTGCTCAGGGTGCGGCCGAAGCCGCTGCCATCTAGACAGAAGCGCGCCTCGATGGTGCGGACCGCCCCGTCCTCGTTCCTGACCGTCAGCTTGACGCCGTCGTCGTCGCTCTCGAAAGCGATGACTTCCTCGCCGTACACGACCTTGGCGCCCATCTCGGCCGCGCCGTCGGCAAGGATCTTGTCGAACTTCGAGCGCATCACCTGGATGGTGGTGCCGGGGCCCTCCGCCGATTTGTCAGGGAAGTAGATGTCCTTGTAGTCGTCCTTGAACTGGAAGGCCGCGCCGTCCTTGTACTGGAAGCCGCCCGCCTCGACGGCCGGCATCAGGCCGGCGTCCTCGAGGATGGCGACCGACTGCGCCAGCAGGCTTTCGCCGATCGAAAAGCGCGGGAAGTGAGTCTTCTCGATCACCTCGACCGTGCGGCCCTTCTTGCGAAGGAAAGCAGCGGCGGCGGCGCCCGAAGGGCCGGCCCCGATGATCACGACATCAAGCTTCTCGGACATCTCTTCCCCCGAAGTAGGCAGCAATAAAGGATAACCCGTAAGAGATGGCGAGGCCTGCCGCAACGGCGATGCCGAAGGCTCTCACGGGATAGGTGGAACTGAGGCTCAAAAGTCCCATCGACAGGATGGCCGTCAGGGCGGTGATCAGGATGGGCAGGCCGGCCAGGGGCGAGCGTTTGCCGATCGCCGCCTCGTAGCGAAGGATCGAATAGTCCGCCCCCGTCCCGACAACCACGAAGGCCCCCATCAGCGAAAAGAAGCTCATCGGCGTGCCCAGCGCGCTGGCGGCGATGACCCCGCCGGCGACGCCCATGGCCGGGGCGATCAGCACGCTCAACGACGACAGTCGCCGATAGATCAGCACCAGCACCAGGCCGATGGCGACGAAGGCGGCGAGGACCGCCAGCCCGGCCGCCTGGCGATAGCTGGCAAAAGCGTCGGTGTAGGCGTTGGCCGGGTCGACGTAGGCCGCGTCGGACAGCTTTGCCGTCGCCGCGATGACGGCCGGGGCGGCGGCCTCCGGCACGGGGGCGATGAGGTAGGACAGGTGCTGCGACTCGCCGCCCAGGCTGGCGATCCAGTCCGGCAGCTTGACGGCGCCGGGGGCTTCGAGCGGTTTGAAGTCCGAAACCGGAATGCCCAGCAGCGCCGCGCGCTCGGGCAGGCGAGCCTCGATCAGCGCCGACGCCACTTGGGCCTGTGTCGCCGCCCTTTCGGCGGCTGACGGGTCGAAGCGGCCGGGCGCCAGGATCCCCGCGCGCGCCTCTGCCGGCAGGCCGGCCAGCACCGAGGCCTCGCGGGCCTTGGCCGCATCGGCGGTCGGCCCCCAGGACAGCAGGAAGTTGGGGCTGAAGCCGATGCCGGAGGCCTTGCGCACCACCTCTTCCTCGGCGACCAGCGCGGGCGAGCGGGCCTGAAACTTGCGCACGTCGTCCAGGGTCGAGAAGTGGGTCAGCGCCCAGGCCGCGCCGGCGGTGAAGACGACCAGGAAGCCGCCGAAGGTCCAGGCGTTCCAGCGGGCCTTGCCGATGCGGGCCTCAAGCCCGTGCCAGATGGCGGCGAAGCGCTCGGCCCGGCCCGCCGCTACCGTGCGATCAAACAGCGGCACGACCAGGAAGGCGCAGGCCCAGGCGCTGAGCAGGCCACCAACCGCGAACACCGCGATCTGGCTGAAGATCGGCACCCCGAACAGGGCCAGGCAGCCAAAGCCCATGGCCGAGGTGATCATGCAGACCGTCACCGGCCGGAAGATCAGCTTCAGCCGCCCGGCGGTG
>JAUMCZ010000013.1:0-3129 GCA_032122215.1 Caulobacter sp. | reverse complement strand
GGAGGGGGGTGGGGGTCCGCACAGGCTGCGCAGCTGCACTGGATAGGCTGGACCGTCGGAGCGGACCCCCTCCACCACGCGCGTATTCGCGCGCGGTCCCCCTCCCCCGATGGGGGAGGAACGGGGAGTGGCTATCGAAGCGGAGGAACCATTGTAGCACCGGCGGGCGGGGCTACAAAAAAGGGCGCGCACGTTCCTGGGCGGCGAAACCTCAAGCCCTGTAGGCTTTTGCGTGGGCCGGCTGCGCGAAAACGTAGCCCGGGGCGTGGGCCGAGCTGTAGGTCGGTTGCGGCCGGATGTAGCCCGGTTTGAGCCTGCCTCAGGCTACGGTCCTGCCGCATGCGCAAGTCGCCCATTTTGGGGCAAAATGAATATGTCTAGACATATTCATCGGGCGACAGGGCCCGCCTTGCTAAACCTCGCGCCCCCAGGCCTGAACCTCTTCCGCGAACAATTCAGGTTCCTCCATCGCCGCGAAGTGGCCGCCGCGGGGCATGTCCTGCCAGCGGGTGATGTTGTAGGCGCGGTCGGCCCAGCTTTTGGGCGGGGCGGAGTAGAGCGCCTCGCCGGGGAAGTTGGCGAAGGCGGTGGGGGTTTCGCAGCGGGTCCCCTCGGGCAGGACGATGCCGCCCTCCTCGATCAGGGCGCGGTAGTACCAGGCCCCGGTCGTGAAGCTGCCGGTCATCACGTAGATCATGACGTTGGTCAGCAGCTGGTCCATCGAGAAGACGTCGGTGAAGGCCCTGGTGCGCAGGTCGGCCCAGTCGTGGAAGCGCTCGACGATCCAGGCCGCCTGGCCGACCGGGTTGCCGGCCCCCAGCCAGGCCACCGACTGCGGCTTGGAGACCTGCAGGCGCAGGTAGGCGCCCATCATGTCGCCGGCCGCCCCGGTCTGGGTGATCCAGTCGATCTCGTCCTGGCTCTGCGGCGAGCCGGCGGGGCGCAGGCCGATCATGTTGAGGTGGATGGCGCGGGCGTGGGCGCCATGGTCGTGGCCGAGCCAGCTGGTCACCAGACCGCCCCAGTCGCCGCCCTGGGCGAGGTAGGTCTCGTAGCCGAGGACCTGCGTCATCAGGGTGTTGAACAGCCGGGCCGTGCCGCGCTGGCCGAAGGGGCGGGCGGGTTTGGAGGAGAAGCCGAAGCCGGGGAGGGAGGGGATGACGAGGTCGAAGGCGTCCTCCGCCTTGCCGCCGAAGCGCGAGGGGAAGGCCAGGCGCTCGGCGGCGCCCCAGAACTCGAAGTGGCTGCCCGGCCAGCCGTGGGTCAGCAGCAGCGGGCGCTTGCCGCCGGCCTCGCCGACCAGATGGATGAAGTGGATATCGAAGTCCTCGATCCGGGCCGTGAACTGCGGGAAGCGGTTGAGGTCGGCGACGGCGGCGCGCCAGTCGTAGGTGTCCGTCCAGTGGGCGCAGAGGTCGCGCAGGAACTGCGGATCGGTGCCGCAGCCCCAGCCGCCCTCGATGGGAGCGACGGGGAACGGGTATTCGCGCACCCGGCGCAGAACGTCGGCGACGGCGGCTTCGTCCCAGGTGACGGTAAATGGCGTCGGCGTGGTCATGGCGGGCTCCCCTTGTTTGGGACAGTGCCGCATGGCTGACGCGGCGGCGGTCAAGGCCGTTGCGTCCTTCGACACGCCCGCGATGCGGGCTGCTCAGGATGACTGAGTGGGGTGCGTTGCATACACCCCGTCATGCTGAGCAGCGGCCGCAGGCGGCGTGTCGAAGCAGGCGCCTACGGCACCATCACCACCCGCCCGACCGCCTGCCGGCTTTCGATGTAGGCGTGGGCGCCGGCGGCGTCGGACAGGGGGAAGACCTTGTCGATGACGACCTGCAGTTCCCCTTTGGCGCAGTCCTCGACCAGGGTCTGGATCATGTCGTGGGCGCGGTCGGTCATGATCTCGGCGCCGAGGAAGACGCCGCTCAGGGAGCGGTTGCCGCCCATCAGGCTGGAGACATCGACCACCATCGGCTCGCGGCCGGCATTGCCGACCATGGAGACCCGGCCGCGGTAGCCGAGACTGGCCAGCGAGCCCTTGAGGGTGGCGCCGCCGACGCTGTCGACGACCAGATTGACGCCCTTCTTGTCGGTCAGGCGCATGACCGCCTGGGCGACATCTTCGGCCTTGTAGTTGATGCCGTGGTCGAGGCCCCAGGCTTTCAGTTTTTCGAGCCGCGCGTCGCTGGAGGCGGTGGCCAGCACCCGGGCGCCGGCCCGTTTGGCCAGCTGGATGGCGGCGAGGCCGACGCCGCTGGCCCCGGCCTGCACCAGCACGGTCTCGCCGGCCTTCAGGCGGCCGAACTCGAACAGGCAGTCGTGGGCGGTGCCGAAGGTGACGGGGATGGCCGAGGCCTGTTTGACGTCATAGCCGTCCGGGATGATCCAGCAGTTGCGGGCTGGCACGGCCCGCAGCTCGGCATGGCTGCCGAAGCCGTCGACGGTGGCGACCTTCTGGCCGAGGCGCAGATGGGTGACCTCGGACCCGATCTCGATGATCTCGCCGGCGGCCTGGTAGCCGACGATGTGGGGGTTGTTGACCAGCGGGCCGCCGAAGCGGTTGAGCGTGTCGCCGCCCTCGATGCTGATCGCCTCGACCCGGATGACCACGCCCTTGGGGTGGCAGACGGGGTCGGGGGCGTCCTCATATTTCAGGACGGACGGCGGACCGTTCTCGTAATAGACGGCGGCTTTCATGGCGGGCTCCCTTTTGATTTTGGGGGAGGGTAGCGATGCGGCGTCTGAAGGGTGAATCAGAAATCCTCCCTCCGCGCTGCGGGGAGGGCAGGCGCGCGTTGCGCGCCGGGTGGGGAAGTGGGTCACCGGCCCCCACCGGCTAGGCTTCTCGGTGAATCGTCTTTGGGATCAGGAACCGACTTCCCCACCCGACGCGCGTAACCGCGCGTCTGCCCTCCCCAATTCGGGGAGGGAGGGGTTAGTGGTGCGAGTCGGAGGCCGGGAGGTGGCCGCCGCCGGCGTGGGCGGCTTGCGGGGCGTGGTGGGCATGCGGATCCACCGGGCCGGGGACGGCCTTGGGGAATTCGCCGGACTGGCTCCAGCCGGGTTGCTCGAAGCCCTGGTCGGCCACCTGCCAGAGCAGCTGGACGTAGCGGCGGGCCATCTCGCCGGTCA
>JAUMCZ010000012.1:0-14612 GCA_032122215.1 Caulobacter sp. | reverse complement strand
CAGCGGGCCACGAAAAATCGCTCCGCAGGCTTTGCCGAGGTGCTGATCAGTGAGATCTCCGACGTCACCCCGATGCTGCGCCGCAGCCACCGGGACGGCAATCTGATCGTCCTTCTGGCCCCGGACGTGCCGGCCGTGTTGCTGGAGATGGGCTTCATCACCAGCCCCAGCGACGAGGCCCGGCTGAACAGCCCGGCCAGCCGGAACCGGCTGGTGAACAGCATCGGCGACGCCATCGACAAATGGTTCGCGCGCGACATGAAGGTCGCGTCCAGATAGGAAAGGGGGCCGCCGCGAGCGCGACGGCCCCCGGTCCTTTTCGTCTCTACTCCTGCTTGGCGGCCGCGTCGGCGGCGGCGTCGGCCTTGCGTTCGACCTTGGCGGCGCCTTCGGCCGTGGCGTCAGCAGCGTTGTCCACCGCGGCCGCGGTGGAATCGGCGGCGGCTTCGGTGTTGGCGGCGGCGTCGGCGCCGGCGGAAGCGGCGGCGTCTCCGGTCGCCTCAGCCGCGGTGGCGGCCTTGTCTTCGGTCTTCTGCGAGCAGGCGGTCAGCGCCAGGGCGCCGACGGCCAGCGCGGCCAGAACAGTCATCTTCATGTGGACGTTCCCTTCGATGTTTTCATTCTTGTTCATCGTCCGCCGCGCGGGGCGCGACGTCGACAGGCGAGCCTTGCACGCCTCGGTCGACCTGGGAAGGCGAGCGCCGATGAACCGCCGCATTGGCGCCGTCCCTTTGGCGCGCTAGAGGGAATCCCATGTCGGACAAGAAATCCCGGGGCGTGTGGCCGGTGTTCAACCCACCTGAGCGGTGGGTCGCCGTTTTGGGCATCGGCGTGCTCGGCGTTATCGCCGTGGCCGGCTTTGCCATCGCCATCTATGCGGCCGTTCTGTTCCACGACATGCCGGACGCCGGCGACCTCGTCGACTACCGCCCGCCGACCGCCACGCGCGTCTACGGCTGGGACGGAACCCTGATCGGCGAGTTCTCCAAGGAGCGCCGGATCTTCGTCCCCTACGACCAGATGCCGCCGCGTCTGGTCCAGGCCTTCATGGCCGCCGAGGATCGTAATTTCTTCCAGCACAGCGGCGTCGACGTTCAGGGCCTCGGCCGCGCCATGCTGCGAAACGTCGTCAATGTGGTTCGAGGGCGAAGGCTGGAGGGCGGCTCGACGATTACCCAGCAGGTCGCCAAGAACGTCCTCCTGACCAGCGACGCCACCCTCGGCCGCAAGCTGAAGGAAGCCATCCTGGCCCGCCGTCTGGAGCAGACGCTGACCAAGGATCACATCCTTGAGCTCTATCTGAACGAAATCTGGCTGGGTTACCGCAGCTATGGCGTCGCCGCCGCCGCCTACAACTATTTCGGCAAGTCGCTCGACAACCTGACCCTGTCGGAAATGGCCTATCTGGCCGCCGTGCCCAAGGGGCCGGACAACTATCACCCGGTGCGCCGCAAAGAGAACGCCATCGCCCGCCGCAACTGGATCCTCAGCCAGATGGCTGAGCTCGGCTGGGTCAGCCAGGCCGAGGCGGATGCGGCGATGAAGGAGGACCTGGTCGTCCAGGCCGCTCCGACCCGCGCCAAGTACAAGGACGCCGACTACTTCGTCGAGGAAGTGCGTCGCCGGGGTCTCGGCACCATGGGCGAGCGCCTGACCGAGGGCGGCTACTACATGCGCACGACCCTCGATTCGAACCTCCAGACCGCCGCCCGCATCGCCCTGATGAACGGGCTGGAGGCCTACGATCGCCGGCACGGCTGGCGCGGGGCCTGGGGCACGACCAACGGCGCCGCCGGCTGGGAAGCCGCGGCCTTGAAGAAGTCACCGCCGTCGGAGCGCCGGGGTTGGCGCGCCGCCGTCGTCGAAAGCGTCGACGGCGGCGTGCGGGTGCGTCCCGCCAAGGACTATGGTCCCGGCAACCTGGCCGCCGAGGACGTCGCCTGGGCCCGGGCCGGCAAGGGGCTGAGCCCCGGCGACCTGATCTTCGTTGAACCGGCTGAAAAGGCGGCCGGCGTCTACCGGCTGAAGCAGGTGCCGCAGGTCAACGGCGCCCTGGTCGCCATCGAGCCCAACAGCGGCCGGGTGCTGGCCATGGTCGGCGGTTATTCCTTCTCGCTGTCCAACTTCAACCGCGCCACCCAGGCGATGCGCCAGCCGGGTTCGGCCATCAAGCCGTTCGTCTACGCCGCCGCCCTGGAAGACAGCTACACCCCGGCCAGCATGGTCACCGACGCCCAGATCACCCTCAAGGGGGCGGTCAATGGCGAGGACTGGACGCCGGAGAACTACAACAAGAAGTACTATGGCTCGATGCCCCTGCGCCGCGGTCTGGAACTGTCGCGCAACGCCATGACCGTGCGCCTGGCCCAGGGCGTCGGCATGCGCAAGGTCAGCGATCTGGCGGTCAAGATGGGGGTCGCCGACAACATGGCGCCCGTGCTGGCCATGGCGCTGGGGGCAGGGGAGACCACGCCCCTGAAGATCACCGGCGCCTATGCCGCCTTCGCGAATGGCGGCCGCCGCATCGACCCGCACCTGATCGAGATGATCGAGGACCGTGAGGGCAAGGTGCTGTTCCGCGCCGACAAGCGTGACTGTCCGCGATGCAACGCCGGCTTCAACGGCGACGAGAGCCCGCGCATCGCGCCGGGCGGTCAGCAGGTCATCGACCCGGTCACCGCCTACCAGATCACCTCCATGCTCGAGGGCGTCGTCCAGCGCGGCACCGCCACCCAGGCCCGAGTGCTGGGCCGCCCCGTCGCCGGCAAGACCGGGACCACCAACGAATACCGCTCGGCCTGGTTCGTCGGCTACACGCCGCAGATCGTGGTCGGGGTCTTTGTCGGCTTTGACGACAACCGCGGTCTGGGCGAGGGCGAAGTCGGCGGGGTCGCCTCCCTGCCGATCTTCATCGACTTCATGAAGGTGGCGCTCAAGGACGTGCCGCCAACCGAGTTCAAGCCGCCGAAGTCGGCCAAGTTCGCCATGGTCGGCGGTGTGCGCGAGGCCTTCCGGCCAGGCACGGAGCCGCGCGGCAACGTGGGTATTCCGACCGGACCCAAGCCCGACGGCCCGATTCCCTACGACGGCGCCTTCAGCGCTCCGGTCGCCGCCCCGCCGCCGGAACAGAAGCCGCCGCCCAAACCCAAGGTGCCGGACGACCTCAGCGGATTGTATTGAGGCGCGAGCCCCTGTACTTCCGCCCCTCCACGCGGCCTGGCCGTGTGCACTGAACACTGGAGTTTTCCATGAGACCGGATGTCGAGGCCGCAAAGGCCGACATCGAGCAGGCGATCAGCCTGCTCAGGAGGCGACTTTGACTGGGATCCAGCCCTAAGACGCCTGGATGAACTGGACGCCCGTTCGGAGGATCCCACCCTGTGGGACAAGCCGACCGAGGCCCAGGCCCTGATGCGTGAGCGTCAGGCGCTCGCCGCCAAGATCGCCACCGTCCGCGCCCTGGAAACAGAACTGGCCGACGCCGTCGACTACGCCGAACTGGCCGACATGGAATCGGACGAGGGCGCCCTCGAGGAGGCTCGCGCCCAGCTCAAGGGCCTGCGCGAACGGTCCGACCGCGCCCAGCTGGAAGCCCTGCTGTCCGGCGAGGCTGACGGCAACGACGCCTATGTCGAAATCAACTCCGGGGCCGGGGGCACCGAGTCCTGCGACTGGGCCAACATGCTGCTGCGCATGTACAGTCGCTGGGCGACGCAGCACGGCTACAAGGTCGAGTTGATCGAAGAGACCTCCGGCGAAAGCGTCGGCATCAAGTCGGCGACCCTGCAGGTGACGGGCCCCAACGCCTACGGCTGGCTGAAGACCGAGGGCGGCGTCCACCGCCTCGTGCGCATTTCGCCCTACGACGCGGCGGCCAAGCGCCACACCTCGTTCGCTTCGGCCTGGATCTATCCGGTGGTCGACGACACCATCGAGATCGAGATCAACCCGGCCGACGTTCGCACCGACACCTACCGGGCCAGCGGGGCCGGCGGTCAGCACATCAACAAGACCGACTCGGCGGTGCGCCTGACCCACATCCCGACCGGCATCGCCGTCGCCTGCCAGGCCGGCCGCAGCCAGCACCAGAACCGCGAGGAAGCCTGGAAGATGCTGCGCGCCCGTCTCTACGAGATGGAACTGCAGAAGCGGGAAGCCGCCGCCCAGGCTCTGGAAGACCAGAAGACCGACATCGGCTGGGGCCACCAGATCCGCTCTTACGTCCTGCAGCCCTACCAGATGGTCAAGGACCTGCGCACCAACGTCGAAACCAGCGACACCGACGGCGTGCTGGACGGCGACCTGGACCAGTTCATGGCGGCGTCACTGGCCCAGCGGGTCGGCGCGACCAGGGACGCCTAAGGTTTCCTGCGAAGAATGGTGTCGGCGCTCCACACGCCGCCGCCGGCGCAGGCCAGGTAGAGGAAGATGAAGCAGAAGAGCAGGGCCGGCTCGCCGCCGTTGAGGGCGGGGTAGAAGCTCTTGGGGGCGTGGGCCGCGAAGTAGGCCACGGCCATCATGCCCGACATCAGGAAGGCCACCGGCCGGGTGAACAGGCCGAGCACCAGCAGGCCGCCGCCCACCACTTCCAGCCAGCCGGCCACCAGCAGCATGGTCGGCAGCGGGTCAGGCGCGCCGGCCTGCGGCGCCGGGAAATGGAAGATCTTCATCAGCCCGTGGGCCATGAAGGCCAGGGCGGCGACGATCCGCAGGAGGCTGAGCACCCGGGCCGATTGCGGAGCCAGGAAGGTGAAGTCCATCGATAGTCCCCCTTCAACCGGCGGCCGGAGGGTCAGGCCGCCTTCTGTGCGTCGACCATCCGCTGGATGGCGACGTAATCGGTCTTGCCGGTGCCCAGCACCGGAATCTCCTGAACCTTGAGGATATTGCGCGGCACCGCCAGTTCCGGCGCGCCGATCGACTGGGCGTGCTGCAGCAGGGCGGCGACCGCCGCATCGTGCCGGTCGGTGACCAGCAGCAGTCGCTCACCCTTCTTCGGGTCCGGCATCGAGATCACCGCATGGCGCTCGTTGGGCCACACCGCCACGGCCAGGTCCTCGGCGGCGGTCAGGCTGACCATCTCGCCGCCGATCTTGGCGAAACGCTTCACCCGGCCCTTGATGGTGATCCAGGTCCCGTTTTCGTCGATCTCCACCACGTCGCCGGTGTCGTGCCAGCCGCCCGGGGGCGGATCGACGCCGCCGTCCTCGCGCAGATAGCCGGCCATGATGTTTGGCCCCCGGATCAGCAGCTTGCCGCCCCCCGGAATGCCCTCGACCGGCTCGACGCGGTATTCCATGCCCGGCAGAAGGCCGCCGACCGTACCCCGGCGATTGTCGTCCGGCTTGTTGACCGCCACCACGGGCGCGGCCTCGGTGGCGCCATAGCCCTCCAGCACCGGCACGCCGCCGAAGCGGTCGCCGATCAGGTTGTGGGTCTCCTCGCGCACCTTCTCGGCCCCGCAGACGATGAACTTCAGGCCGGACAGTTCGCCCGGGTCCGCCGAGCGGGCGTACTGGTTCACGAAGGTGTCGGTGGCCAGCAGGATGGACGCCTGGCTGTCCTTGATCAGCGGCGGGATCTGCTTGGTGTGCAGCGGCGAGGGATACTGGAACGCCTTCATGCCGGTCAGCAGCGGCAGGATCACCCCGCCGGTCAGCCCGAAGCAGTGGAAGGTCGGAAGGGGATTGAACATCACCCAGTCGGGATCGAGGTCGATGTGGGCGGCGATCTGCTTGGCGTTGGCGACGAGGTTGGCCTGGGTCAGCACCACCCCTCTCGGCGCGCCGAAGCTGCCCGACGTGAACAGGATGACCCCCGGGTCGCCGGGTTTGGTCTTGGCCGCGAACAGCCTGGGCGCCACGCCGGCCGCCAGGGCGAACAGCTTGTCGGAGAGGCCGATCTGTCCGCGCACGTCCTCGAGGTAGACGATCTTGGCGTTGGTCTCGAGGGCGTCGATCAGGTCGTGCAGCTTGCCCTGCTCGATGAAGGCATGCGCCGTCAGCACCGTCTTCACCCCGGCGAGCTTGCAGGCGGCCCGCAGGTTCCTGAGGCCCGAGGTGAAGTTCAGCATGGTCGGGATCCGCCCGAACGCATGCAGGCCGAAGAAGGTCACCACGACGCCGGAGCTGGACGGCAGCAGCAGGCCGACCTTTTCGCCGGGTTCGGTGATCGCCGCGATCTTGCGGCCCAGGGCGAAACTCGCCCGGATCAGCTCGGTATAGCTGAGGGGCGTGCGGTTCTGGTCTTCCAGGATGGCTTTCTTGGCCCCGTGGGTATCCCGGGCGTCGACGAGGGCTTCAATAAGCGAACGTTCGACGTCCCGCGCATCAAATGCACGCGGCATAGGGGCTCCGAGCTGTTTCCCACCGTTGTTGTCGGCGAGCGTACAGAGAGCGTCACCCGTTGAAAAGGTCCGTTACAGGCCGTGATCCGGGGCAAGGCCTTGCGAGGCAAGCCGTGCGGCGCGCCGCTGCTGGACAATTCCGTCCACGGACGACAGCCAACCGTTGCGCACGGAATCGCTTTCGAGGTGGAGATAGGGGCCCCGGGCGGTGCCGCGGGGGGGATCGGAAATACAGTTGGTCGCCCGGCGGCAGGCCTGGATGAGCTCCTGCGGGGCGGAGATGGCCACCACCGGCTGTCCGACGCTGGACAGGGCGATTCTGGCGTCCTCCCAGCCCTTGGACAGGGCGAGGCGCCCGCCGACGCTCGGCCCGCCCATGCGAAGGTCCGGATTCACCGTCTGCCACAGGCGCTCGACGCCGGCGCGATAGGGGTCGCCCGTGGAGAGGGCAGGGGCGCCTGGCGTCCAGCCGCCGGCCCAGGGCTCCCGGAAGCCGCCCAGGCCGATACGGCTCAGCAGCGCGTCGTGCGGTCCGGCTCCGGCGGGTTTCCACGGCGACAGCAGCAACAGGGCGTCGCCGCCGTATCCAGCCTTGGCCGCCAGCACCGCGACGGCCGCGCCCGATCGCGAGCCAATCAGGATCACCGGCTTGCCATCATCGGGAATGACCGCCCGCAACAGCGCCTTCACCCCCAGCAGGTCCGGCTGCATGTCCGGGATGTGGCCGACGTCGCGGACGCCGGTGAACCGCCCCGAGCCCCCCTGGCCGGCGCCCTCGAGCACCCAGACGGTGTAGCTTTTGGCATTGAGATCAGACGCCGTCTCAAACCAGGCCTCGGCGCTCTCGCCATAGCCGGGCAGGATGACGATATGGGCCAGCGGTCCCGTCAACGGCGCCGAAACCCCGTATCGTTGAGCCGGATAGTCCCCCGCCTTCACCAGCCCCCAGGCCCAGCCCTCCGGCGGCAGGAAGCGGTTCGAGATCGCCGCCGGCGTGCGGCTTTCGACAAAAGGCTCACGACCGCCGTCCTGCCCGCAGGCCGACAGCAGCAACGCCAGACAAAGAAGCAGACCGCGATACATCAGGGCGACATTGGGGGGTGAGGGCAGGGGGCCGCAAGAGGCCTCTCGCATCAC
Source organism: Caulobacter sp. (assembly GCA_032122215.1). Classification (GTDB taxonomy): domain Bacteria; phylum Pseudomonadota; class Alphaproteobacteria; order Caulobacterales; family Caulobacteraceae; genus Caulobacter. The sequence continues at coordinate 7,129 of JAUMCZ010000012.1, read as the reverse complement.
CGTTCCTTCTCCCGCTTGTCGGGAGAAGGTGGCCCCCGAAGGGGGTCGGATGAGGGCAGCGCCAGCAGTGGAACGTCGCCCCCTTTCGGCATTTCGGAGGCTGCATCCTGACAGGCCGGCGCTGCCCTCATCCGGCCGCTTCGCGTCCACCTTCTCCCGACAAGCGGGAGAAGGGACCGCAAAGGGTTGATCCTTCGTGCTGGAAAGCCGATTTAGGCCCCATGGTCACCGTGATCGACACCCTCAAGGCCCGCCCTCGTCACCCCGAGAAGCAGGCCCGCCCGGACTCGCCCGTTCTGCGCAAGCCCGAATGGCTCCGCGTCCGCGCTCCGGGCAGCGCCGGCTACAACGAGACCCGGGACATCGTCCGCCAGCACGGCCTGACCACGGTCTGCGAAGAGGCCGCCTGCCCGAACATCGGCGAGTGCTGGACCCAGAAGCACGCCACCATGATGATCATGGGCGAGATCTGCACCCGCGCCTGCGCCTTCTGCAACGTCGCGACGGGCAAGCCCGCCCCGCTCGACCCCACCGAACCGGCTCGCGTCGCCGAGGCGGTGGCGAAGATGGGCCTCAACCACGTCGTCATCACCTCCGTCGACCGCGACGACCTCGTCGATGGCGGCGCCCAGCATTTCGCCGACGTGGTCCTGGCCATCCGCGCCGCCGCCCCGAACACCACCATCGAGATCCTCACCCCCGACTTCCTGCGCAAGGACGGGGCCGAGCGCGTGGTGATCGATGCCGCGCCGGACGTCTTCAACCACAACCTCGAGACCGTGCCGCGCCTCTATCTCTCGATCCGGCCCGGCGCCCGCTACTACAACTCCCTGCGCCTGCTCGAGCGGGTCAAGGAGCGTGACCCGACCCGCTTCACCAAGTCCGGCCTGATGGTCGGTCTCGGCGAGACCAAGGAAGAGGTCATGCAGGTGATGGACGACATGCGGTCGGCCGGCATCGATTTCCTGACCATCGGCCAGTACCTGCAGCCGACCCGCAAGCACGCCCCGGTCGACCGTTTCGTGACGCCGGACGAGTTTGCCGCCTACGAACAGATCGCCCGCGCCAAGGGCTTCCTGATGGTCTCGGCCAGCCCGCTGACCCGCTCGTCCCACCACGCCGGCGAGGATTTCGAACGGCTGAAGGCGGCGCGCCTGGCCAAAGACGCCGCGGCCTGACTTGCGGCATGCGCTGACGAAAATCCTGCCCTACAGCCCTGACCTGCTGTTCCAGCTGGTCGGCGACGTCGAGCAGTATCCGAAGTTCGTCCCCTGGGTCACCGGCATGCGGGTCTGGAACCGGCGCGAGCCTGAGCCCGGCGTGACGATGCTCGACGCCGAGGCCGCCGTCGCCTTCACCTTTCTGCGTGAAAAGTTCGCCACCCGTGTCCGGCGCGACGAGGGCGCCCGGGTCGTCGAGGTGAACCTGCTCTACGGCCCGTTCCGCCGCCTGTGGAACCGCTGGCGATTCGTCCCCCACGCGGACGGTTGCGAGGTCAGCTTCGAGATCGAGTTCGAGTTCAAGGTGCCGATGCTCGACCGCATCCTGGCGGCCAACTTCGACCAGGCCGTCGCGAAGCTGATGAAATGCTTCGAGGACCGGGCGGAAGCGTTGAGCATGAGCTGACCCTTCTCCCGCTCGTCGGGAGAAGGTGGCCCTGCGGAGCCTTGGCGGAGCAGGGTCGGATGAGGGCAGCGCCAGCCTCAGACGATTAGCAACAACAAAAAAGGACAGTCACCGGAAGCCGGTGCTGCCCTCATCCGTCAGCCCTGCAGGCTGCCACCTTCTCCCGGCAAGCGGGAGAAGGGCGCTTCGCTTGACTACTGCCGCGTATCGCCCGGGCGGCTGCCCGGCAGGCCTTCGGAGTCGTCGCGGGGCAGCATGCCGCCGTTGCCGACGTTGCCCAGCAGCTGTTCGAGAATGGTGATCTCACGCCCGCGGGTCGGGGTCTTGTTACCGTTGAACGACACCACCTTGCCGTCTTCCAGCTTGTAGGTGTTGACCGCCAGCACCGTTTCGCTGCCGCCGTCGAACGACACGGCGACGACGTCGCGCTTGGCCACCCGCGGCTTGTAGAAGGCGACCCGGTCGCTGACCTGGGTCATGTAGAACCAGAGGTTGGAGTCGCGCGAGGACACGAGCTTGATTTCCTGGCCCGGCGTCGCGCCGTTGCTTTCCGTCAGCGAGGTCGCCGAGGGCGAGCCCAGCTTGGTCATCACCGTCGACTTGGTGTCTTCCCCGACCTTGACGTCGGCCGGATTGGACTCGACGACCTGGAAGCCATTGTAGGTGGTCATCGGCGTGCAGGCGCCGGTGGCCAGGACAGCGGCGCCGACGAACAGCGCGATAGCGGACTTGCGGATCAAGGCGGGTAACTCCGGCTAGAACATGTCAGGTGGAAACGGATACCGGTTCCGCCGCCCGACACGCTCTCAATGTTTCGTTCGCGCCTGAAGGGCGCGGGGACCTTTGACCTATCGCCCGCGGGGGCTTAGTTCAATGCCCCGCTTTAGACAGAAGGCGGGGCGAAATCGAGGCGGATATGTTCTTCAAGCGGTTCAGGAAGGTCAGACCGGCGGTCGTCGCCGGCGAAGCCCTTTATGCGTCCGCCGTCGCCCAGGCCCGGCGGCCGGGCCTCTACACCACCCTTGGTGTCCCCGATACGCGGGAAGGGCGCTTCGAGCTCTACAGCCTGCACGTCATCCTGCTGCTCGATCGGCTGAAGGGCGGTCAGGAATCACAGCAGGCGGTCAGCGGGGAAACCAAGCAGGCCTTGATCGACCGATTCACCAAGGGCCTGGACGATGCTTTCCGTGAACTGGGCGTCGGCGACACCGCCGTGCCCAAGCGGATCAAGAAGCTGGGCGAGGCGTTCTACGGTCGCGCCCGCTCGGCCGACCAGGCCTTCGCCACCCTGCCGGACCTGCGGCCGCTGCAGGCGCTGCTGGCTCGCACCCTGTTCGCGGGCGACGACGCCAAGGCGGCCGGCATGGCCGACTACATCGTTCGGGCCCGCGATCACCTGGCCGGCCAGCCGACGGATCGGCTGCTGACGGGCGAGGCCCAATGGCTGGAGGTCTGATGGATACGCCGCTCTGGTCCCACACGGTCACCCTGGCCGAGATCAGCCGGGGCCTGACCCCGGTCGAACTGACGGCCGACGCCGCCACCCGTGTGGCCATCGCTCGCGAGCTCGGCCTGGAACGCCTCGATTCCTTCACCGCCCGCGTGCGCGCCCGGCCCTGGCTGGACGGCGCCGAGATCCGGGGCTCGCTCACCGCCGAAGTCACCCAGATCTGCAGCCTGACCGGCGAGCCCTTCGAACAGACGCTGACCAGCGACTTCACCGTCCGCGCCGTGCCGGAGGGCAGCGAGGCCGCCCCGAAGTCCGAATCGATGGAGGTCGACATCGACCCGGAGGGCGACGATCCGCCCGACGTCCTGACCGCCGACAAGGTCGACCTGGCCGCCTATGTCGTCGAGCACCTGGCGCTGGAGGTCGATCCCTTTCCCCGCAAGCCCGGCGCGGTCTATGAGCCGCCTGTGGAAGACAACGTGCTCTCGCCCTTCGCGGCCCTCAGCAAGCTGAAGCCTCGCGCGGAATGAGCCTGCACTTGCATCCCGCCGGTCCGGCGCTATCGTCCGGCCGCTTCGCCCGCCGACCGTGTCTGGCCGGTTCCACCAAGGCGTCCCCGGGAGCCATAGGCCCGTCTTGTCCCAACCGCTGACTCTCTCCATCGACGCCATGGGCGGCGACCACGGCCCGTCCGTGGTGATCCCCGCCATCGGCATCGCCTCGCGCCAACTGGGCGCCGGGGTGCGCTTCCTGATCCACGGGGATGAGGCGAAAATCGCCCCCGAGCTGGCGAATCTGCCGGCCTTGGCCCCGCTCTGCGAGGTCCGCCACACCGAGAAATTCATCGCCATGGATGAAAAGCCCGCCCAGGCCATGCGCCGCGGCAAGGGCTCCAGCCTGTGGAACGCCGTCCAGGCGGTCAAGGAAGGCCAGGCCGTCGCCGCCGTCTCGGCCGGCAACACCGGGGCTCTGATGGCCGTCTCCATGCTGATCCTGCGCATGGGCCCGGAGATCAACCGCCCGGCCCTGACCGCCAGCTGGCCGACCGCCGGCGGCATCACCACGGTGCTCGATGTCGGCGCCAACGTCAGCGCAGACGCCGAACAGCTGGTCGAGTTCGCCATCATGGGCGCCGCCTTCCACCACGCCATCCAGGGCGGCGGTCGCCCGACGGTCGGCCTGCTCAACGTCGGCTCGGAAGACCAGAAGGGCCATGAAGAGGTCCGCGAGGCCCACGCCCTGCTCAAGGCCACGGCCTTCGAGTTCGACTACCATGGCTTCGTCGAGGGCGATGATATCGCCAAGGGCACAGTCGATGTCGTGGTCACCGACGGCTTCACCGGCAACATCCTGCTGAAGACCGCCGAGGGCGTCGTTCGCTTTATCGCCAACGAGCTGCGCTCGGCCCTGAAGTCCAACCCGCTCAACATGCTGGGCGCGGCCCTGGCCACCGGCGGCCTCAACAGCCTGAAGTTCAAGCTCGACCCCGGCGCGGTCAACGGCGCGCCGCTGCTGGGCCTCAACGGCATCGTCATCAAGAGCCACGGCTCGGCCGACCCCAAGTCCTACGCCGCCGCCGTCGTCGTCGCCGCCAATCTGGCCAGAAGTGATTTCGCCGCCGAGATTGACCGCAGCGTCAAGCAGCTGTCGGCGGCCCTGCTGGCCAAGCCATCCGTGGAGCCCGAGGTACAGTGACCAAAGTCCTGCGTAGCGCGATCACCGGCGTCGGCGCCTATCTGCCGCCCGATATTGTGACCAACGAGGCTCTGTCGAAGATCGTCGACACCAGCGACGAATGGATTCGCGAGCGCACCGGCATCCGACAGCGCCACCGCGCCGCCGACGATCAGGCGGTTTCCGACCTCGCCGTGGAATCGGCGCTGAAGGCGCTCGCCGACGCGGGCAAGACACCCGCCGACATCGACCTGATCGTGGTCGCCACCACCACCGGCGACCTGACCTTCCCGGCCACCGCCGCCATCGTTCAGCGCAAGCTGGGCTGCCCCGTCGGCATCGCCTTCGATGTCCAGGCCGTCTGCTCGGGCTTCGTCTACGCCCTGACCGTCGCCGACGGTTTCGTCGCCCGTGGCAACGCCAAATGCGCCCTGGTCATCGGGGCCGAGACCATGACCCGCCTGATGGACTGGACCGACCGCGGCACCTGCGTGCTGTTCGGCGACGGCGCCGGCGCGGTTGTGCTGGAGCCGGTGGAAGGCGAGGGGGCCAACACCGATCGCGGCCTGATCAGCTGGTCGCTGCGCTGCGACGGCACCAAGCAGGACCTGCTCTATGTCGATGGCGGCCCTTCGACGACGGGCACCGTCGGCAAGCTGCGCATGGCCGGCAACCAGGTGTTCAAGCACGCCGTCATCAACATCTCCGAATCGATAGAGACGGCGCTGGAAAAGGTCGATCTGACCATCGCAGACGTCGACTGGTTCATCCCGCACCAGGCCAACGAACGCATCCTGCACGGTGTGGCCAAACGTCTCGGCCTCGACGAGCACAAGGTCATCCAGACCGTCGGCGACCACGCCAACACCTCGGCTGCCTCGATCCCCCTGGCCCTGTCGACGGCCATCGACGACGGCCGCATCAAGCGCGGCGACCTGCTCCTCATGGAAGCCATGGGCGGCGGCCTGACCTGGGGCGCCTGTCTGGTTCGTCTCTGAGTTCCTTCTCCCGCCCGTCGGGAGAAGGTGGCCCGCGAAGCGGGTCGGTTGAGGGCAGCACCGGCCAATAGAATACGGTCACGTTCTGGCGCTGACGGCGCCACCGATTACCTTCCACGCTCGCTCAGCCCTCATCCGTCAGCCTTCGGCTGCCACCTTCTCCCGACAAGCGGGAGAAGGAACTGACTTCATGCCTCCACACCCGCGCGGAACCCTTTGACGCCACGACGTTTTCACGTCATGTACGCCATTAACGTTTGTCCGGGAGGGGTCCCATGAAGGGCGCGACGCTTACGCGCGCGGAACTGTGTGAAGCGGTCCACGAAGAAGTGGGCCTGACTCGGCAGGACTGCTCTGAACTGGTCGAACGCACGCTCGACCTCATGGCCGAAGCGCTGGAGCGTGACGAACAGGTCAAGCTCAGCGGTTTCGGCGTCTTCCAGGTCCGGGCCAAGCGCGCCCGCATGGGCCGCAATCCCAAGACCGGCGAGCCGGCCGAGATCGAACCTCGCCGGGTCATCGGTTTCCGCGCCAGCCAGGTGATGAAGGCGCGAATCGACCGCGCTTTGGAAGGCTAGGCCCCGTTTGGCGAAGGGCCCCAACGCCTTCCGCACCATCTCGGAAGCGGCCGACGAGCTCGGCGCGCCGCAACATGTTCTGCGTTTCTGGGAAACCAAGTTCACCTTCATCAGCCCGATGAAGCGGGCCGGCGGCCGCCGGTTCTACCGGCCGCAGGACATCGAGGTCCTGCGCGCGGTGCAGACCCTGCTGCACAGCGAGGGCTACACCATCAAGGGCGTGCAGAAGCTGCACAAGGACGGCGGCGTCAAACGCATCCTCGCCGTCGCCCGCGGCGAGGAAGGTCCCTCGCAGACCGACTCAGGCGACCTCGACCCGCCGACCGGCGAAATGAGCGACGAGGCCCGCCTGCGCCTGACCGACACGCTGAGTGAGCTGGAAGCCATCAAGGCCCGGCTGGACGGGTTGCTGAAGCGCTGAAGCGTTCCTTCTCCCGCTTGCCGGGAGAAGGTGGCCCGCGGAGCGGGTCGGATGAGGGCAGCACCGGCTCGGCCAGGATCACTCAAACTTCGTAGAAACAGCCGCGCCGGAAAGCCCTTCAGCGGGCGACCGCCGGTGCTGCCCTCATCCGTCAGCCTTCGGCTGCCACCTTCTCCCGGCGAGCGGGAGAAGGACTGTGAAAATCACCCACTTTCGCCGTTGCCCGCGCCGGACCTCATCCCTATAAGGGCGCTCCTCCCTGTTTCGGAGCGTGGCGCAGCTTGGTAGCGCACTTGACTGGGGGTCAAGGGGTCGCAGGTTCAAATCCTGTCGCTCCGACCAGGGAGGCTCTTCTACAATTGGTTCGTCAGGTCCGGGGTCC
>JAUMCZ010000011.1:0-28605 GCA_032122215.1 Caulobacter sp. | reverse complement strand
GGAGCAACTTGATCTTGCCAGGTTCGTCGATCGCGCCAGTTCCAGACTCATAGCCGGGAGCCGCCATGATCGCCCTTATCTTCGCCCTCGCCCTTTCCGCCGAGCCTTCCCTCGCCGGCGACTGGACCGTCGATCTCGCGACCAAGCCGGACGAGCCCTACACCAAGCCCATGACCCTGACCCTCAACGCCGACGGCACGGTCAGTGGCAGCTTCTACGAGAGCGAGATCCAGGCCGGTCGGTGGGAGACCTCGCGCGGGCGCACCTGCGCCAGTTTCCGCACCACCGACGGGGCGGGGCCGTATCACACCTCCGTCTGCCTGATCGGCGACAAGGCGGTGGGCCAGACCTGGGCCGAGCATCGCAACTTCCTGTTCAACTGGGACGCCGTGCGCAGATAGAGACCGTCTCCCAAGGGAGGGTGTGGGTGAGGGATTGCGGCGCCGGGGCTTCTGGCGCCGTTCTCTTTTGTGGTTCCGGCTGAACCACCGTAAACCCTCACCCGGTCCCGCTGTCTCGGGCCCGACCTCTCCCTCAGGGAGAGGTTTCCTCAGCCGCCGAGTCTCTTGCCCCCCTCCGCCCTCACCAGCCTGACCCTGACCAACTTCCGCTCCTACGAGCACGGGAGCCTGGAGCCGCATGGGCGGTCGGTGTGGCTGGCCGGGCCGAACGGGGCGGGGAAGACCAACCTGCTGGAGGCCATCTCGCTGCTCAGTCCCGGCAAGGGGTTGCGGGGCGTCGGGCTGGCCGAGGTCGGACGGCGGATGCCGGGCGAGGCCGTGGGCCGGGCCTGGGCGGTTTCGGCGAAGGTCTCCGACGGCGAGGACGAGGTGCAGCTGGGGACCGGCACGGAGACCGCCGGGTCCTCGCGCCGCCTGACGCGGGTGGAGGGCACGACCGTGCCGCCCGGCCGGCTGACCGACCATATCCGCCCCGTCTGGCTGACGCCGGCCCAGGACCGGTTGTTTCTCGAGGCGGCCGGCGATCGGCGCCGTTTCTTCGACCGGCTGGTGTTCGCTGCCGAGCCCCTGCATGCGGCTCACGCCACCGCCTATGACAAGGCGCTGCGGGAACGGATGCGGCTGCTGACCGACGAGAGCGCCGCGCCCGACCCCCTTTGGCTGACGGCGCTGGAGGCGCGGATGGCCGAGCATGGCGCGGCCCTCAGCGTCGCCCGCGCCCGCACCCTCGCCGCCCTCCAGGCCGAGATCGACAGCCGTACCGACCGACCCTTCCCGAGGGCGCGGCTGGCGCTCACCGGCGAGTGGGAAGCCATGGCCGGACAGGGGGTGGATGAGGTCGAGATCGCAGCCCGCCTGACCCCCGCGCTGGCCGCCTCGCGGCCCCGCGACGCCTCGGCAGGACGCGGTCTGACCGGCCCTCACCGGGGCGATCTTTCCGTCGTTCACGCCGAAAAGGACCGCCCGGCCGCCGAATGCTCCACCGGAGAGCAGAAAGCCTTGATTCTGAACCTGGTTTTGGCCCAGGCGGCGCGACTTTCTGCTGCAATTTCCGGCCCGAATCCTGTACTGTTGCTGGACGAAGTCGCCGCCCACCTGGACCCGTTTCGACGGGCCGCCCTGGCGGACGAAATCGCGGCGCTGGGTCTGCAGGTGTTTCTCACCGGCACGGACGCTTCGCTGTTCGACCCCTTCAAAGGTCGGGCCCTGGGACTCCGCGTGGAGCCGACCGGCCTGACCGTTCTGGACGACTGAATGACCGACGAAACCACTGGCGATGTCCCGGAGATCAACCCGGACAAGACCCCCCTTGCCCAGCAGACCGCCGAAGAGGGCGCCGCCGCCTACGGCTCCGATTCCATCAAGGTTCTCAAGGGCCTGGACGCGGTGCGCAAGCGCCCCGGCATGTACATCGGCGACACCGATGACGGGTCGGGCCTGCACCACATGGTCTATGAGGTCGTCGACAACGCCATCGACGAGGCGCTTGCCGGCTGGGCGACCCGCGTCGAGGTGATCCTCAACGCCGACGGTTCGGCGACGGTCAGCGACGACGGCCGCGGCATCCCCACCGACATCCACGAGGGCGAAGGCGTCTCGGCGGCCGAGGTCATCATGACCCAGCTGCACGCCGGCGGTAAGTTCGACCAGAACAGCTACAAGGTCTCCGGCGGCCTGCATGGCGTCGGCGTTTCCGTCGTCAACGCGCTCAGCGACTACCTGCTGCTGAAGATCCACCGCAACGGCAAGCAGCACGAGATGCGTTTCGAGCGCGGCGATGCGGTGACCTCGCTGGCCATCACCGGCGACAGCCCCAAGCGGGACAACGGCGAGCCGCTGACCGGCACCATCGTCACCTTCTTCCCATCGCTGGAAACCTTCAGCCACATCAATTTCGACCGCAAGACACTGGAGCACCGGCTGCGCGAGCTGGCCTTCCTCAACAGCGGCGTGACCATCTATTTCCGCGACCTGCGCGACGCCGAGCCCTACGAAGAGATCATGCACTACGAGGGCGGCATCGAGGCCTTCGTGCGCCACCTCGACAAGGCCAAGACGCCGCTGGTCAAGACCCCGATGATCATCCGCGGCCAGCGCGAGAAGGTCCAGGTCGACCTCGCCCTGTGGTGGAACGACAGCTACCACGAGACCATGCTGTGCTTCACCAACAACATCCCGCAGCGGGATGGGGGCACCCACCTGGCCGCCTTCCGTGCGGCCCTGACTCGCGTTGTGGGCAACTACATCGAGAGCTCCGGCATGGCCAAGAAGGAGAAGGTCTCGGTGACGGGCGAGGACGCCCGCGAAGGCCTGACCTGCGTGCTGTCGGTCAAGGTGCCGGACCCGAAGTTCAGCAGCCAGACCAAGGACAAGCTGGTTTCCTCCGAAGTGCGCCCGGCCGTCGAGGGCCTGGTGCAGGAGGGGCTGGCGACCTGGTTCGAGGAACATCCGGTCGAGGCCAGGATCCTGGTCGGCAAGGTGGTCGAGGCGGCTGCCGCCCGTGAAGCCGCCCGCAAGGCCCGCGAACTGACCCGGCGCAAGAGCGCGCTCGACATCACCAACCTGCCCGGCAAGCTGGCCGATTGTCAGGAGCGGGATCCGGCCAAGTCCGAACTGTTCCTCGTCGAGGGCGACAGCGCCGGCGGCTCGGCCAAACAGGCCCGCAACCGTGAGAACCAGGCCGTTCTGCCGCTGCGGGGCAAGATCCTCAATGTCGAGCGGGCCCGCTTCGACCGCATGCTGGGCTCCGACCAGGTCGGCACCCTGATCACGGCGCTGGGGGCCGGCATCGGCCGCGACGACTTCAACATCGAGAAGATGCGCTACCATCGCATCGTCATCATGACCGACGCCGACGTCGACGGCGCCCACATCCGCACCCTGCTGCTGACCTTCTTCTACCGGCAGATGCCGCAGGTGATCGAGCGCGGCTACCTCTACATCGCCCAGCCGCCGCTCTACAAAGCGTCGAAGGGCCGGTCGTCGCGGTATCTGAAGGACGATGCGGAGATGGAAATCTTCCTCATCGACGAGGGTGTCGACGGGGCCGAACTGGACCTCGCCAACGGCGAGCGGATGACCGGCGCCGACCTGCTGGCCCTGGTGCAGACCGCGCGCGGGGCCCGCGCCAACATCGAGCGCCTCTCGGCCCGCGCGCCGGCGTTTGCGATCGAACAGGCGGCCCTGTCCGGCCTGTTCGCCGAGGACACCGATGTGGCCAAGGCCGCCGCCCGCCTCGACCTCTATGCCGAGGAAGGCGATGGTCCCTGGACCGGCGAGCCGGCCGTCGGCGGCGGCTACAGCTTCACCCGCATCAAGCGCGGCGTCTCGGAGAAGGTCGTTCTCGACGACCAGACCCTGCACGCCGCCGACGCCCGCCGCCTGGCCGAACGGGCCGTGGCCCTGGCCGAGACCTTCTCGGCCCCTGCCACCTTCCGCCGCAAGGACAAGAGCCAGACAGTGCGCGGTCCGCTCGACCTGATGAACGCGGTGATGGAAGCCGGCCGTCGCGGCCTGACCATCCAGCGCTACAAGGGCCTGGGCGAAATGAACCCCGAACAGCTGTGGGAAACCACCCTGGACTCGGAGGCCCGCACCCTGCTGCAGGTCAAGGTCAACCACGCCGATGATGCGGATGACATGTTCAGCCGCCTGATGGGGGATCTGGTCGAGCCGCGGCGTGAGTTCATCCAGGCGAACGCGCTGGACGCCGAGGTGGACGTTTAGGGGCTTTTGGCGGGCGGGTCACGCGGTTCGCTCTCCCCCACTTGGTGGGGGAGTGGCTTTGGCGAGCGCTGCAAGCGAGCCAAACCGAGGGGGCGTCCACCGGCGGTAAGAGGGTCTAACCTTGAACCGGCGGTCCCGCCTCCTGGTCCGTCGCTCACGCTCCGAACCGTCCTCCGCCCACGCCGTGGGCGGAGAGCGATCAGCCCCGGGCGGCTCGGTAGATCTGGTGCAGAACCTCGTGCATGTCTTCGAAGACGTCGCGGGCGGGGATACGAAGTGTCCGGATGCCCTGTTCGGCAAACCAGGCATCCCGTCGACGGTCGGCGTCGGCGCGTTGGTCGTGACTATGGCCGATGCCATCGACTTCGACGGCCAGCTTCAGCTCCGGGCAGTAGAAGTCGAGCACGTAGATACCCATGGGGTGCTGCCGCCGGAACTTCAGGCCGTCCAATTGTCGTGATCGCAGGCCGGTCCAGAGCAGGGCTTCGGGCGAACTCATCGACTGTCGGAGAGCGCGAGCACGCCCTGTCGCCTCGGGCAGGGCGACCGGGCGACCGGCAACGACCTCGAGAACCCCTTCGCCATAGCGATCCAGCTTGCCTTCACCCACGCCGCTGACCGCAGCCAGGGCGGGCAGCGTGCTCGGTTGGCGCATCGCGATCTCCGCGAGGGTGGCGTCATGGAAGATCACGTAAGGCGGCACATGCTGACGCTGGGCCTCGTCCTTCCGCCACGCGCGAAGCCGCTCGAAGACGACCGTCTGGTCCGCCGTCAACGTCGCCAGCACATCCTTCCGTCCCTTGCTCGCCCGCGTCTTCCCGGCCGCGGCCGCCCGCGTCGAGTCCTTGCGGATCTGCACCGTCCGCTCGGACTTCCAGACCGCGCGCACACCATCAATCTCGCCCAGTCCGATCAACGGCCGCCCGTCATTGGGGTCTTCCTTGAGCAGCCCCTCGAACAGCAGCTGGTCGATCAGGTCCCGCCAGGCGTGCTGGCTGAGTTCCGTGCCGATGCCCCAGGTCGACAGGCCGGACTCGAAATCCGAAACGTCCTTGGTCTTGCCGAGCAGATGGTCGACCAGCCGCCCGCGTCCGAACCGGCCGCCCAGACGGTGGGTCGCCGCCAGGGCCTTGGAGGCCGATTGGGTGACGTCGATGCACTCCGGCGGGGCGAGGCACAGGTCGCACTGGCCGCAGCGCTCGACCTTTTCCTCGCCGAAATAGCGTCGCACCGCCGCCGCCCGGCAGCCGGCGCCTTCCATCATGCCATAGAACTGGCGGATCTTGCGGGCCTGGACCTGCTTGACCTCGGGGGCCATGTCGCGGCTTTCCAGCCGGCGGAAGGCCCAGGCCATGTCGGCGCTGCTGTAGAGGGTGATGCCGTCGGCCGGCTGACCGTCGCGGCCGGCCCGGCCGATCTCCTGCCAGTAGGCCTCGATGCTGGCCGGCGGGTCGGCGTGGATGACATAGCGGACGTCCGGCTTGTCGACGCCCATGCCGAAGGCGATGGTCGCCACCATCACCGCTTCGTCGGCCTCGAGGAACTGCTCCAGCCGCCGGCCGCGCAGGTCCTTCTCCAGCCCCGCGTGATAGGCCAGGGCCGGGGCCCCGGCCTCGCGAAGCTTGGCGGCAAGCTCATCGGCGCCGTCGCGGCTGCCGACATAGACGACGCCGGACTTGCCGGGACGCTGGGCGACCAGTTCCAGCACCCGCTTGTGGCCTGTGCCGATCTTGCGCTCGGCGTTCAGCGCCAGTTCGGGCCGGGCGAAGCTGTCGACGAACTCGGCGGCGTCCTGCAGGCTAAGCTGGTTGCGGATGTCCTCGCGCGTACGGGCGTCGGCGGTGGCGGTGACGGCGATGCGCGGCACGCCGGGGAAGCGTTCGGCCAGACGGCCGAGCAGGCGGTAGTCCGGCCGGAAGTCATGGCCCCACTGGCTGACGCAGTGGGCCTCGTCGATGGCGATCAGCGACAGCGGCAGGCGGGCCAGCCGCTCCAGCATGTTGCCGGAGGAGAGGCCTTCGGGCGAGATGTAGAGGAGGTCCAGCTCGCCGCGGTCGATGCTTTCCCAGATCTCCTGGCGCTCGAAGGGGGCGATGTTGGAATCCAGCCGCGCCGCGGCGACGCCTGACTGGCGCAGGCTGGCCACCTGGTCGCTCATCAGGGCGATCAGAGGGGAAATGACCAGGCCGAGGCCCGGCCGGATCATGGCCGGGATCTGGTAGCAGACGCTCTTGCCGCCGCCGGTCGGCAGCACGGCGACCACGTTGCGGCCGGCCAGCACCTCCTCGATGACATCGGCCTGAAGGCCCCTGAATTCGGCATGGCCAAAGACCCGGCGCAGGGTCTCGCGGGCGGTGTCGAGGGTCGGAGAATCGGTCACCAGCGCCTTATGCCACGCGCTGGCCGAAGCGGGAGCGGAAAGGGCGGGGCTGGGCGGCATGATGCGAGGCCGGGGTCGAAAGCCGAACAATGTTCTATAAACGTTCTTCTCGCAACCCTCCACGCGGAGCCTATGTTCAGCGCATGGCCGCGATCCTCTACATGGACGCTGTAATCGCCCCCAACCGCTCGATGGGCGGGGTGGGGTTCAAGGTCGTGCTCGGTCTGCTGGCCGGGATGGCGGCAGTGGTCAGCATCTTCTTCTTCGCCATCGGCGCCTGGCCGGCGCCGCTGTTTCTCGGGCTCGACGTGGTGCTGGTCTACTTCGCGCTGAAGGCCAGTTTCCGCGCCCTGAACCGCCGCGAGCGCCTGCGGGTCAGCGCCGAGACCGTCGAGGTCATCGAGGAGTCAGAGGGCAAGAGCCGCACCGTCTGGTCCTCGCCCACCGCCTTCACCAACGTCGATCTCGAGGCGCTCGGCGAGCATGAGATGCGCGTCCGCCTGCGCCTGTCGAACAGGCGCCACAGCGTCGGCAAGGCGCTCAGCCCGCCCGAGCGCGAGGCGCTGGGGCAGGCCCTGCGCGAGGCGATCCTGGAGGCGAGGGCGGAGCGGTTCTGACCGTCGGGTCCGCTGCTACAGGATGAACCGGCTGAGGTCGGCATCGGCCGCCAGCGCCCCGACCCGGTCCTTCACATAAGCCCCGTCGACCGTCACCGCCCTGGATGAGGTGTCGCCGGCAGTGAAGCTGATCTCCTCGACCACCTTTTCCATCACTGTCTGCAGACGCCGCGCGCCGATGTTCTCGACGCTGCCGTTCACCGCCACGGCGGCGTCGGCGATGGCGTCGATGGCCTCCTCGGTGAAGGTCAGGGTGACGCCCTCGGTGGCGATCAGGGCCTGCTGCTGGGCGACCAGGTTGGCCTCCGGCTCGGTCAGGATCCTTCGCATGTCATCGCGGCTCAGCGCCTTCAGCTCCACCCGGATCGGCAGTCGCCCCTGCAGTTCAGGCAGCAGGTCCGAGGGCTTGGCGACGTGGAAGGCGCCCGAGGCGATGAACAGGATGTGGTCGGTCTTCACCGGCCCGTACTTGGTCGAGACGGTGGTGCCCTCGATCAGCGGCAGCAGATCGCGCTGCACGCCTTCGCGGCTGACGTCGGCCCCGGCCCGGTCCTGGCGGCTGGCCACCTTGTCGATCTCGTCGAGGAAGACGATGCCGCTGTTCTCCGCCAGTTCCAGCGCTTCCTGGGTCAGCGCCTCCTGGTCGAGCAGTTTGTCGCTCTCCTCGGCCAGCAGCGGCGCATAGGCGCCGGCCACCGTGGTCTTGTGGGTGCGGGTGCGGCCGCCCATGGCCTTGCCGAACATCTCGCCGAGATTGAGCATGCCCACCGATCCGCCGGGCATGCCGGGAATGTCCATGCCCTGGAAGGGGCTGGCGGTCTCGGCCAGCTGCAGCTCGACCTCCTTGTCGTTCAGCTCGCCGTTGCGCAGCTTGACCCGGAAGCTTTCGCGGGCGGCGGTGCTGCCGGGCCCGGTCAGGGCGTCGAGGATACGCTCCTCGGCGGCGGCTTCCGCCTTGGCCTTCACCGCCGCGCGGCGTTTGTCGCGGACCATGGCGATGGCGCTCTCGACGAGATCGCGGATGATCTGGTCGACGTCGCGGCCGACGTAGCCGACCTCGGTGAACTTGGTCGCCTCGACCTTCAGGAACGGCGCCTGCGCCAGCCGGGCCAGCCGCCGGGCGATCTCGGTCTTGCCGACCCCGGTCGGGCCGATCATCAGGATATTCTTGGGCGTGATCTCGTCGCGCAGGGCCTCGGGCGTGCGCCGGCGGCGCCAGCGGTTGCGCAGGGCGATGGCGACGGCGCGCTTGGCCTCGGCATGGCCGACGACAAAGCGGTCCAGTTCGGAGACGATCTCGCGGGGCGAAAATTCAGTCACGTGGAGGGTGGCTCCTGAAAGGGTCGAGAACGGCAGATAGTCACTGCCGCCCCGGACTTCACCCCTTCTTGCGGGGCGGCGCCGGCACGATCTGGTCAAAGACCAGTTTCCAGGCCTCCCCGCGATACTGCCAGACCCGCACATAGTGGCCGCGGAAGGCCTTGCCGGCGATCGACCAGTCGGCGTCGCCATAGGTCCAGGCCATGTCGCCGCTGGACGAGGCCGCGCCGCCGAGGGCCGCGAAAGTCACCTTTCGGCCCCGGCCGCCCAGCTCATTGCGGAAGCTGGCGCAACCCTGGGCGGGCGCGGCGGGAGAGCCCTGCACCCGCGCCTCGCAGACCAGGACGGCGAGGAAGGCGGCGGGCAGATCCTCGGCGGCCGCGGCGTTGAGGGCTGCGTCGGCTTCCTGGGCGGAGGCCAGAGCAGTGGCCTCATCGCCGGCCGAGGATTTGGAGACCATCAGAAAGCCCGGCGTGCTGTCGGGTCCAGGCGCGTCCCTGGAGGTGCTGCCGGGTCCGCCGTCGTAGAGCCACTTCCAGGCGCCATCGGCCTGCTTCTTCCAGATCGTGACGTAGTGGCCCCGCCGCGCGCCATCGACCGCATAGGGACCGGTGGTGAAGCCGAAGTCGCCGCTGGCCGCGATCCCGGCCCAGACCGGCCACCACTCCAGCTTCGGTCCCGGCCTGTCGGACTGGGCGGAGATGGCCTCGCGGGCGTTGACCGGGTCCGGCTGAAAGACGACGGCGTCGTCGGCCATGTGCTTGAGGAAGCTCTGCTTGATGCCCAGCGCCGCCCCGTCGGCGGCAAAGGCCCGCTCGGCGGCGACCACCGGCGCGGGCGTCAGCGGCGGCGGGGCAGGGGCGGGCTTCTTTGCGGCGGCGGCCGGCAGGGCGAGGCCAAGCGCGACGGCGCCGATGAGCAGGGGGGCCAGCAGGGGACGGATCATGGAGCGCTCCGGTGTGTCGTTGCGCCCAGCATAGACCGCCAATCCCGCCCTTTCATGGGCGAACCTCGGGCGAACGGACCGTTGTCCCGCTATCAGTGCGCTTTGCTGGGGACCGGCAGGGCTGCGCCCCGGCGGACGATCTCGTCGCTGGTCTGGGCGGCGATCAGGTCGGCCTCGGCGGCGGCGAGGCCAAGGCCCCGCAGGATCAGGCCGCACATCTGCTGCGACAGCGAGACGGCGAAGGCCGGGGACGGCTCCTGGACGACACGGACCAGGGCCAGCTGGGTGACGCCAAACACGAACAGCACCCCGGCCTCGACCGTCGGCACGGTGAAGCGGCCGGCCGCCAGACCTTTCTCGATATCATCGACCAGGCCCCGGTTGAGCGGGGCCGAGAGGGAGGTGTGGCCGCTGTGCATGTGGACAAGCACGCCCGCCGCCTCGGGTCCGTCGAGGGCAAAGCGCAGGTAGACGCAGACCGCGCGGGCCATCCGCCGGGCCGGATCCTCGACGCCGGCGTTGGCCCGGGTGACGGCGGTCTCGACGCTGGCCCGGATCTCGGCGGTGATGGCGCGGACCAGGGCCTCGCGGTCCGTGAAGTGGTTGTAGAAGCTGCCCTTGCCGACGGCGGCGGCCTGGACGATGTCGTCCACCGTCACCGCATCGAAGGGGCGTTCGCTGTAGAGCCGGCGCCCGGCGCTGATCAGGGCCGCCCGCGTCCGCTCCGCCCGGGGATTGCCGCGCTCGCTCTTCATCGTCACGCCTCCGCCATCTCCGGGGCTTCAAGGGCCTCGCGCCAGCGCCGCAACAGCATGTCCGGCTCGCCCGCGCCGAACACATAGCGGTCCGGTCGAACCAGCACGGCCGGGGCGCCGGTCCGGTCCAGCCAGGTCCGCAGCTGATAGCGGAACATGAGCAGCTCGTCAGCCTCGAGCGGCAGGACGCGCACCCCCGGCGCCGTCGCCTCGGTCGGCGTGGTGGTGAACAGCCAGGCGCCGTCGCCCAGGACGTCGTCGAGGCGCAGGCGGCGATGGCCGTCGTCGACGCCGGGCTGGGGAAACATCGCGCCGGCGGCGGGTGAACCGGCCAGCACGCACCCGGCCGCAAATGGCGCCGGCTGAATCGGCGGCAGGGCGGGCGCTCCGGCGGCCCGCGCGGCAAGCATGCCGGCGTCGCGCAGGGCTGCGGCCTCGGGGTCCAGGGTGCAGACCATGCGGCCCATGCCGATGGCCAGCTCGATGGCCGAGCGGGCGTGGGGTTCGCGCTCGGCCTGATAGCTGTCCAGCAGGGTCCCGGCGGCGTCGCCCCCGATCACGGCGGCGAGCTTCCAGGCCAGGTTGGCGGCGTCGCGCAGGCCGGCGCACATGCCCTGACCGGCGAAGGGCGGGGTCTGGTGGGCGGCGTCGCCGGCGATCATCGCCCGGCCCGACCGCCAGCGGTTGGCGACCAGGCCGTGGAAGCGATAGACGGCCTTGCGCTCGATCTCGACCGGGCCGCAGTTCCAGGGCGCGATCAGATCGCGGATGACCGTGTCGTCGAGCAGGCTCTCCGGCGTCTCGCCCGGCAGGATCATGAACTCCCAACGGTGACGGCCAAGGCCGCCCTGGACGCAGGTCGTCGGCCGGGCCGGATCGCAGACCTGCAGATTGACCTCCGGCAGCCTCGAGCCGGGGGTCAGCCGGGCGTCGACCACCAGCCAGGGCTCATCGAAGCCGTAGTCGAAAAGACCGCCGCCGATGGCCTCCCGCACCCGGCTTGAGGCGCCGTCGCAGCCGACCAGATAGCGGACCCTGACCGCGCGCTCGCCGTCCGGCCCGGACAGGCGGGCGGTCGCTCCGTCGGCGTCCTGATCGAAGTCGACCAGTCGGGAGCCCAGCTGGACCGTGACGGTCGGGGCGGCGTCCAGCACCGACCGGATGGCGGTTTCGAAACTGGGCTGGTGGAACATGTAGCCGCTGCCCCAGTCGGACGGGGTGTGGGCGGCGGGGGGCAGCTGCAGGAGCAGCTCGCCGCCGGCCGAGCGGAATTCGTAGGTCGGGACGGGGCGGGCGTGCTCCAGCACCGCATCGGCCACGCCCAGCTGCTGGAACAGCCGCATGATCTCGTGGTCGAAGTGGACGGCGCGGGGCAGGGGATAGACGGTCGTGTCCCGATCGATGGCCAGGACGCTGACACCGGCCCGGGCCAGCAGGGCCGATAGCGCCGCCCCGGTGGGGCCGAGCCCGACCACCAGTACGTCATGGTCGAAGGCGGCGCTCACCTCAGACCTCGTTGGCGCAGGGATTGTCGAGGGCGCCCAGGCCGTCGATCTCGATGCGGACCCGGTCGCCGTCCTTCAGGAACCGCATGGGCTTCATGGCCGCGCCGATGCCGCCCGGCGTGCCGGTGAAGATCAGGTCGCCGGGCTCCAGGGTCATGGCCTGGCTGAGGTGGTCGATCTGGTCCCAGAGGTCGAAGACCAGGTGGCGCGTGTTGGACGCCTGGCGAACCTCGCCGTTGACCAGGCAGCGGATGTCCAGGGCGTGCGGGTCCGGAACCTCGTCGGCGGTGGTGATCCAGGGGCCGAACGGGGCGTGGCTGTCGAACGACTTGCCGACCACCCATTGCGGCGTGCGGTGCTGCCAGGCCCGTTCGGTGGCGTCGTTGCCGCAGCAGTATCCGAACACCGCCGACGCGGCGCCCGCCTTGCCGATGTGGCGGCCGCCCTGGCCGATGACGGCGACCAGTTCGGCCTCGTAGTCGAGGGCCTGGCTGACCTTGGGAACCTGGATCGGATCATAGGGGCCGTTGGCGGCGGTCGGGGCCTTGGAGAACCAGACCTGGTGCTCGGGCGTGCCCAGATTGCTCTCGGCGATGTGGTCGGCGTAGTTCAGGCCGATGGCCATGATCTTGCCGGGCCGGCGGATGGGCGCCAGCAGCCGCACGCTGTCCAGCGTCAGCGCTCCGGCGCCTGCCCCGGCCCGGCGGCGGACCTCACTCTCGACCTGCGGCCAGGCCGCGATCAGGGCGGTCATTTCGCCCGGCAGGCCCTCGCCCAGGGGCGTGATCCGCTCGCCCTCCACCGCGCCAAGTTGCGGGCCCGCGCCCGCGTCGAATGCCGCCAGTTTCATGATCGTCAGCCCATGGTCGGGGGCGCCATCGGCCCCCATTGAACGCCCAGCAGGTCCTGCAGGGAGGCGGTGTTGGAGCCGTCGGCGGCGGTGAACAGGTCGCCGTCGGTCCAGTGCTCCAGGGTGTGGCCCCAGGGATCGCGCCAGTAGTCGAACACCTGGCTGCCGAGGATATGTCGCCCGACGCCCCATTCGGCGTGGCGGCCGCTGTCTTTCAGCCGCTGGTGGCCGCGCATCAGGTCGTCGAGGTCGGCGACCTCGAAGGCGGCATGGTTGAAGCCCGGCCCATTGGGGCTCTGCACCAGGAACAGGGTGTGGTGGTCGGTCAGGGCCTCGCCCCGGTCGCAGCGCAGAAAGGCGCCGATGGCGAACTCGGGAGCCAACTGGATCTCGTCGGAGGTGATGAAGCCGAAGCGGTCCTTGTACCAGCGCTCCGAGGCCCGGAAGTCCGAGACGTTCAGCACCACATGGCCCAGCCGCACGACATTGGCCGCCCCCGCCGCGATCCGCTTGACCGCCCGCAGCCGTGCCTTCTCGACAGCCCGGTTCCACGGCTGGCCGGCGGGGATCTCCTGCGGCTCGGCCTGCGCCTGGCCCGCCACCACCTCGACGGTATGGCCATCGGGATCGTTCAGCACCAGCCGCCGGCCGCCGCCGGGCGCATCGAAGGGCTCGGTCGCCACGCCCTCGCTGGCCGCCAGCCGTTCGAGGTCCTCCAGGCTGGCGGCGCGGAAGCCGAGGCTGGCAAAGCCCGGCTCCCCCTGTTCGGTGATGTGGACGACCGGGGCGGGGCCCGAGCCGCGCGCGATGAGGCGGCTGGCGGTGGCCTCGGTCACGGTCAGGCCGAAGTCGTCCAGGAAGCCCCGCATTTGGGTGAGATCAGGGGCCCGGAAGCGGACGAAGGCGACGTCCTCGATCTTGATGGTGCTCATGGCGCAAACCCGAGTTGACGATTTAGTCAGATTGAGCGCGATGAAATGTATTGGCAAGGGGCAATTTTAGCGACGATGCCAAAAATAGTTGACGTTAAGGTCACGACGGTGCGGGCGAAGGCCTTCCGCCAGCCATGCGCCGCCTCTTCGGGCGAGCCGCTCTACAGCCCGAACCGCTTCGGATCAGCCTTGATCAGAGCTTCCAGCTTCGGCAGCCCCGACTGCAGGCCCTTGGCCAGCTGGCTGCTGATCAGCCAGCCCAGAAACAGCGGCGCGCTGGCCCGGCCGGTCCAGTGAAGCTCGCAGCCGCCGGGAACCTCGACGACCCGGTAGTCTTCCACCGCCGCCGAGACGGGCAGGGTCGAGGCCTGGAAATAGAAGGCCATCCGCCGGCCCTCCTCCCAGGCGAAGAAGACCTCGTCGATCGCCTGGTCGCCGACATTGACCGTGCGGGTCGTGCCGACGCCGAACGGTTGCGGGCTGGTCCAGGTCACACCGGTCAGCGGCAGCCACTCGGTCCAGGCCGGCCCGTCCAGCAGGGCGGCCCAGACAGCGCGGGCCGGCAGGTCGAACCGGTGGCTGGCCTTGTACTTCGAGGCGGCCAGATAGTCTTCGCCGACGGTCGTGTGAGTCTTCTTCGCGCGGGCCATGAGCGCCTCCCCGATTTGCAAGCCGGCAAGGTCGCGCGCGCGACCCTGCGGCAGTCTATCGAAAATCGCGGTCTTCCCCTCCGCCACGGAAACCCGCCTAAGCATGGGCGAACATCGGGAGACACGACATGGACGTTCTGGCCGCCGTCGCCACGGGCGCGGGCAAGCCCTTCGAGTTTCGCACCCTGTCGCTGGATGATCCCCGCGAAGATGAGGTGCGGGTGCGCATCGTCGGGGTCGGCGTCTGCCACACCGACATCGTCTTCAAGGAAGGCGAGATGATTCCGCCGCCCGTCGTTCTCGGCCACGAGGGCTCGGGCATCGTCGAGGCGGTCGGCGCGAAGGTCACCAAGGTCGCGCCCGGCGACCGGGTGGCCCTGACCTTCCGCTCCTGCGGCCACTGCTCGCGCTGCGACCGGGGCGATGCGCCCTACTGCGAAACCATGCCGATGCTCAACTACATCGGCATGCGCACCGACGGCAGCCGCACCCTGCATGACGGCGATACCCCGGTCGGGGGCAGCTTTTTCGGCCAGTCCTCCTTCGCCACCCATGCCATCACCTATGAGCGTAACCTGGTGAAGGTTCCGGACGACCTGCCCCTGGCGCTGATCGGTCCGCTGGGCTGCGGCATCCAGACGGGGGCCGGCGGCGTCATGCGGTCGCTGGCCTGCGAGGCCGGCTCCTCCCTGCTGATCACCGGCGGCGGACCGGTGGGCCTCAGCGCCGTGATGGGGGCGAAGATCCAGGGCTGCAAGACCATCATCCTGGTCGAGCCCCTGGCCGGCCGTCGCGACCTGGCCATCGAGTTCGGCGCCACCCACGTGATCGACCCCGCCGCCCGGACCGACCTGGCCGCCGCCGTGCGGTCCATCCTGCCGGGCGGCGTCGACTACGCCTTCGACACCAGCGGCGTGCCGGCGGTGCAGCAGGCGGTGATGGGCGCCCTGGCCTCCAAGGGGGTGTTCGGCATCGTTGGCATCGCCCCGCCGGGAACCCCGACTCCGGGCGATATCAACACCATCATGACCTTCGGCCACACGGTGAAGGGTATCATCGAGGGCGACAGCGACCCGGACGTCTTCCTGCCCGAACTGATGGACCACTGGCGCGCCGGCCGGCTGCCCTTCGACCGCCTGATCAGGACCTTCCCCTTCGCTGAGATCAACGAAGCCATCGCCGCCCAGCACCATGGCGACTGCATCAAGGTGGTGTTGCTGATGGAGGAGGGGGCCTGAGGCCCTGGCGCACCCGACACGATTCGAACGTGTGACCTCTGCCTTCGGAGGGCAGCGCTCTATCCAGCTGAGCTACGGGTGCCTGATCAGGGAGCGGTTCTGTAGCCGAAAGGGGCCATTGGCGCAAACGCCTATTCCCCGCCCAGCCAGACGAAGCGCGCGATGCACAGCGCCGCCAGGGCGTAGAGGAAGAGGTCTCCGAGGCTGACCCCCAGAACCTGGCGGCCGGGCAGCCCCTCGACAGGGATCGGCGCCGGGCGCGGCCGGATGATCTTCAGCACCGCGAAGCTGATGATGCCCATGGCCAGTCCGTTGGCGATCGAGAAGGTCAGGGGGATCATGATCAGGGTCAGGAAGGCGGGGATGGCGACCTGCGGGTCGGTCCAGTCCGATTCCGCCAGCGGCGCCATCATCAGGGCGCCGACCAGGATGAGGGCCGGCGCCGTGGCGGCGGCCGGAATAGCGCTGGCGAAGGGGGCCAGGGCGATGGCCGCCAGGAACAGCAGGCCTGTGACCACGGCAGTCAGGCCGGTGCGGCCGCCGGCCGAAACCCCGGCCGCGCTCTCGATATAGCTGACCGTGGTGCTGGCGCCGGCTGCGGCGCCGACCATGGTCGCCAGGCTGTCGGAGACGAAGATGCGGTTCAGCCGCGGGATGGTTCCGTCAGGCTGTACGAGACCAGCCCGTTTGGAGACGGCGACGAGTGTGCCGAGGTTGTCGAACAGGTCGACGAACAGAAAGACGAACAGGATCTCGATCAGGCCGATGCTGAGCCCCTTGCCGTTCGGACCGAGGCCGAGTGCGGCCGGGACATCGGCCTTGAACATCGTCGCCGTCAGGGCCGCCGGATCGAGTGGCTCGAACTTGAAGACCACCAGCCCGACCAGCCAGCCGACCAGGCTGGCGACGACGATGCCGATCAGGATGGCGGCCCGCACGCCCCAGACCTGCAAAAGGGCGATGACCGCCAGACCCAGAAGGGCGACGAGGGCGGCCGGGCTGGTCAGGTCGCCCAGCGCCACGGTGGTGGCCTCGTTGGCGACGACGATGCCGGCGTTCTTCAGGCCGATGAAGGCTATGAACAGGCCGATGCCGGCCGCGATCGAGGCGAACAGCGGACGGGGAATGGCCCCGATGATCAGCTGGCGCAGGCCGGCCAGGGTCATGATCAGGAAGGCGGCGCCGGAGATGAAGACGGCGCCGAGCGCGGTCTGCCAGGGCAGGCCCATCCCCAGAACCACGGTGTAGGTGAAGTAGGCGTTCAGCCCCATGCCGGGGGCGAGGGCGATGGGATAGTTGGCGATCACCCCCATCAGGATCGAGCCGATGCCCGCCGCCAGGCAGGTGGCCACGACCACGGCGGCGGCCGGCATCCCTGCCTGGCTGAGGATTCCCGGGTTGACCAGGATGATGTAGGCCATGGTCAGGAAGGTGGTGACGCCGGCCAGCACCTCGGTTCGGACGCTGGTGTTGTTTTCCGCCAGGCGGAAGAAGCGGCTGATCATCTTTGGCTCCCCGACAGGGGAGGGTGGGCCGGTAGGCGCGGAGGCGTCAAGCAGCGCGGTCTTCGCTCTCCCCCACCAGGTGGGGGAGTGGATTTGGCGAGCGCTGCACGCGAGCCAAACCGAGGGGGGGGGGCCACCGGCGGTTACAGGTTCTAACCTTGAACCGGCGGTCCCGCCTCCTGGTCCGTCGCTTGCGCTCCGAACCGTCCTCCGCCCACGTCGTGGGCGGAGAGCGATTCTATCCGGTCGCTTCCTGTTCAGAACACCAGCGCGCGGACTTCCTTCACATGCGGCAGGGCCTGGATGCGGGCCAGCAGGGCGGCGTCCGGGGCCTGGTCGACGCCGACCAGGGCGATGGCGTCGTCGCCGGCGCCGACGCGGCCGAGGTTGAAGGTGGCGATGTTGACCGCCGCCTCGCCCAGCATGCCGCCCAGGGCGCCGATGAAGCCCGGCTTGTCGAGGTTGTTGACGTAGAGCATGGCGGCGCCGAAGGGGGCGTCCAGTTCCATGCTCTTGACCTCGACGATGCGCGGTATGCCGCCGATCACCGCGCCGGCGAACGACTTCTCGCCGGTCTCGGTGCCGATGGTGATGCGGATCAGGCTGTCATAGACCGGCGACAGCTCCTGGCGGTTCTCCGACACCGTCACGCCGCGCTCCTTTGCGATCGCGGGGGCGCTGACCATGTTGATCTCGGCCAGCATGGGACGCAGCACGCCGGCCAGGGCGGCCGCCGTCATCGGCTTGACGTTCAGCTTGGCGACCTCGCCGATGTAGGCGACCTCGATGGTCTTCAGGCCCGGGTCCATCATCTGGCCGGCGAACAGGCCCAGCTTCTCGGCCAGGGCCACGAAGGGCTTCAGCTTGGGGGCCTCGTCGGCGGTGATCGAGGGGCTGTTGAGGGCATTGGTGATGGCCCCGGTCAGCAGGTAGTCGCTGATCTGTTCGGCGACCTGCAGGGCGACGTTCTCCTGGGCCTCGGCGGTGCTGGCGCCCAGGTGCGGGGTGGCGATGAAGTTGGGGGCGCCGAACAGGGCGTTCTCCGGACCGGCCGGCTCCTGCACGAAGACGTCGAAGGCCGCGCCGCCGATGTGGCCGCTGTCGAGGCCGGCGCGCAGGGCCGCCTCATCGACCAGGCCGCCGCGGGCGCAGTTGATGATGCGGACGCCCTTGCGGGTTTTGGCCAGCGCCTCGGCCGACAGGATGTTGCGGGTCTTGTCGGTCAGCGGGGTGTGCAGGGTGATGAACTCGGCACGCTCGATCAGCTCGTCCAGCTCGACCTTCTCGACGCCCAGTTCGACGGCCCGTTCCGGCGACAGGAAGGGGTCGTAGGCGATGACCTTCATCTTCAGGCCCAGCGCCCGCTCGGCGACGAGCGAGCCGATGTTGCCGCAGCCGATCAGGCCGAGGGTCTTGTTGAACAGCTCCACGCCCATGAAGCGGTTCTTCTCCCACTTGCCGGCCTGGGTGGAGGCGTCGGCGGCGGGCAGCTCGCGGGCCAGGGCGAACATCATGGCGATGGCGTGCTCGGCGGTGGTGATCGAGTTGCCGAACGGGGTGTTCATCACCACGATGCCCTTGGCGGTGGCGGCCGGGATGTCGACGTTGTCGACCCCGATGCCGGCCCGGCCGATGACCTTCATGTTGACGGCGGCGGCCAGCACATCCTTGTCGGCCTTGGTGGCGCTGCGGACGGCCAGGCCGTCGTAGTCGCCGATGATCTTGAGCAGTTCCTCTTTCGAGAGACCGGTGATGACATCTGCCTGGACCCCGCGCCTGGCGAAGATCTCGACGGCGGCGGGCGACAGTTTGTCAGCAATCAGAACGCGGGGCATGGGCGCCCTCCTTCAAAGTTCGGTGGGGACCCCCTCCACCACGCGCGTATTCGCGCGCGGTCCTCCTCCCCCGAGGGGGGAGGAGCGGGGAAAATGGGTTCAGGCCGAGGCGAGGTCGGCGGAGACGGAGGCGAAGGCCCAGTCCAGCCAGGGGGTCAGGGCCTCGACGTCGGCGGTCTCGATGGTGCAGCCGCACCAGATGCGAAGGCCGGGAGGCGCGTCGCGGTAGCCGCCGATGTCGTAGGCCGCCTTTTCCTTTTCCAGCACGGTAGCCAGCTTCTTGGCGAAGTCGGCCTGGGCGTCGGCGGGCAGGGCGGCGATCCTGGGATCGACGACCTTCAGGCAGACGCTGGTGTTGGAGCGGGTGGCCGGCTCGACGGCCAGGAAGTCCACCCAGGGGGTCTTTTCCACCCAGGCGGCGATCGCGGCGAAGTTGGCGTCGGCGCGGGCGTTGAGACCCTTCAAGCCACCGACATCCTTCGACCAGGCAAGCGCGTCGAGGTAGTCCTCGACGCAGAGCATGGAGGGGGTGTTGATCGTCGCGCCTTCGAAGATCTCGGCGTTGATCTTCCCACCTTTGGTCATGCGGAAGAGTTTCGGCATCGGCCAGGCGGGGGTGTGGGTCTCCAGCCGTTCGACCGCCCGGGGTGACAGGATCAGCACGCCATGGGCGGCCTCCCCGCCGAGCGCCTTCTGCCAGCTGTAGGTGACGACATCGAGCTTGGCCCAGTCGAGCTTTTGGGCAAATGCGGCGCTGGTGGCGTCGCAGATGGTCAGGCCGGTGCGGTCCGCGGCGATGAAGTCGGCGTTCGGCACGCGGACGCCGGAGGTGGTGCCGTTCCAGGTGAAGACCAGGTCGGCGTCGGGCCGCACCCTGGTGAGGTCCGGCAGCAGGCCATAAGCGGCGTCGAGCACCTCGACGTCGGGCAGCTTCAGCTGCTTGGTGACGTCGGTCACCCAGTCCTTGCCGAAGGATTCAAAGGCCAGAAGCTGAACCGGCTTGGGGCCGAGCAGCGACCACAGGGCCATCTCGACGGCGCCGGTGTCGGAGCCGGGGACGATGCCGATCAGGTAGCCTTCCGGAACCTCGAGAATCTCGCGGGTCTGGTCGATGGCCGCTTTCAGCGCCGCCTTGCCGGGTTTGCCCCGGTGCGAGCGGCCGAGTACGGCGCCTTTCAGGTTTTCGGGGGTCCATCCGGGGCGCTTGGCGCAAGGGCCGGACGAAAATTCGGGGCGCGCGGGGCGCACCTCTGGCGTGGCCAGGGTATTGGTCATAGCGATGTCTCCCATCCTCACAGATGGACTGGGCCTCGTTGGGGAGGCCTGGCCCGCCGCCTAAGGACAGGAATTTGTGCGGCGCGGCAAGCGGAGATTTTCTCATTCGCCGTTGAGGGCTCCGTTGAGGTCGCCGCCGCAATCGGAAACAGGGATTGAGACGACACCGGTCGCAACGCCCCCTATCACCCCGCCCCATGACCTCACCCGCCGCCTTCTCGCGCAGCCCCGCCCCCGCCCTCGACTGGCTGGTGCTGGCGGCCCTGGTGATCGCCTGGGGCTCGGCCTTCGCGGGGTTGAAGATCGCCGTGCACGACATCCCGCCGGCCTGGAACACGGTGGTGCGGATGGGCGTGGCCACCCTGGTTCTGGCGGTGATCTGTGTCGTCCGGCGCGAGCGCCTGCCGCCGTTGCTGCCCAGGCCGCACCCGGCCTGGGGCTGGTATGCGGCTGTCGGGCTGATCGGCATGGCTCTGCCGTTCTTCTTCTTCGCCTATGCCGCCCAGGGCCTGCCCAGCGCCATCAACGCCATCTGCAACGGCTCCTCGCCGCTGTTCACGGCCGCGCTCGCCCATGTGCTGCTGCCGGCCGAGCGGCTCGACCTGCGCCGGGGCTTCGGGGTGGCGCTCGGGTTTGCCGGGCTGGTGGTGCTGGTCTGGCCGCGCTCTGTCGCCGGCGGCGCGGTCGAGGTGCTGGCGCTGGGCGCGGCGATCCTCGGGGGGCTTATGTATGCGGTGTCCAACATCTTCGCCCGCAAGGCGCCGCCGGTCAGCTCGACCGCCGGGGCCCTGCTGATGCTGGTCACCGGGCTGGTCTTCGCCATCATCGGGGCGATCGCGACCACGCCCCTGCCGCCGATGCCGCCCTTCAAGGCGCTGGCGGCGGTCACCGCGCTCGGCGTCTTTTCCACGGGCCTCGGCAGCGTCGGCTACGTCTGGCTGGTCCAGCGACGCGGGCCGGTGTTCATGAGCATGTCGATGTACCTGGCGCCCCTGTGGGCGACGGGCCTCGGCGTGGTGCTGATGGGCGAGCGGCCGGGCTGGACCGCGTTCGCCGCGCTCGGCCTGATCCTGATGGGGGTGGGCCTGACCACCTGGCAAGGGCCTCCCCGGAAAACGTCCTGACCGGCGGCTTCAGGCCTGGCCAGACGGCGCCTGTGACAGGGCCTTGGTCGAGATCCGGCGACGCCAGGCCGTGACCGTGCCGATCAGCAGGCAGACCAGGACGCCGATCGTCACCAGGTTGTTGATCACGGCATGGAAAATGTCGTGTCCGCGGTCGGCCAGCATGTACCAGGCGTGCAACGTGAACTGCACCGCCTGAAGCAGCAGGACCCCGCCAAGCCACAGGCTGGCGTAGCGCACCGCCAGCATCAGCAGGCCCATCGCCAGCAGGAAGTCGCCGGTCAGCATGACCAGGCTTTGCCACTCGCCGGGCACGATCTTGATGCCGAAATTGTACAGCGCCCCGGCCGCCACCATGCAACCGGCCAGCCGCACGGGCGTATCCCCTTTCCAGATGGCAAAGAGGACGACGCCCAGGAAGACGAGGTAGACGATCAGGGACAGAACTGAATTGGGCATGGTGACTCGGCTGTAGAAAGCCGTAGTGCACGAAACCAGTTAAACTATCGCAACCTTGCCAACAGCCTGTGGACAAGGCTTTGCGGGGCCGCGCCGGCGGCGACCAAAGAAAAACGCGCCGGACCGAGGCCCGACGCGTCTCTCAAAACGGCTCTGCGAGATCGGCCTAGCCGACTTCGGCCAGCAGGCCCTTCGGCTTGGGCGGATCATCGGGCTTGTCTTCGACCCCGATCAGCTTGGTGCGGATGCCGACGCGGAGCTTGGTCTCGGCCAGCTCGCGGTGCATTTCGACGACGGCCGAGCGGGCTTCGCTCAGGGCCGAGATGGCGTCGACCAGCCTGGCTTGCGCCGCGTCGCCGGTGATCGCCGACACTTTCAACTGGGCGCGGGCTTCAATCATGCCGGCCAGCAGTTCGGCTGCTTCAACCATGGCCGCATCGACGGCCTTCTCGGTCGAGAACAGCTTGGTGGCCACGCGTTGAGCCACAAATGCCTTGTCCACTTTTACACCCTCCTGAAAACCCGGTTAACCGGACATTAAGGATAGTAAACGAAATCTTAAACACGGCCAAGGTGAATCATTGGTGAACAGTGTCGCGCCCTTGAGGCGAATTTCCTCGTGGAAGCGAAGCGTTAGGAAGATTGCGCGATAAGGCTTGCCAACAGGGGCAAGACTACGGGCCAATGCACCAGCCGTCGCCACAGCAAGAACCGGCGCACCACGCGCCCTTCCAGGCGCGCATCGCCAGCGTGGCCCTGGTCACGACCCTGGCTGTGCTGCTGGTCGCCTGCGCCAGTTTCCTGTTCCAGCAATGGACGGTGGCGCGCCAGCAAACCGCGACCACACAAGGGGTTCTGGTCCAGATCATGGCCGGGGTGGCGGCCCCGGCGCTGGCCCGCGGCGACCTGACCGGCGCGCGCGCGGCGGTCGAGGCGGCGGCTGAGCCGGGCTCGGTGGTCTCCGCGCAACTCATCGACGCCAAGGGGCGTGTGGTTGCCTCGAAGACAGATGACGCACCCAAAGAGGGAGTCAGAATACTTGCTGAACCCGTGGTCTTCGAAAATCGCCAGATAGGCGAAATTCGCCTTGGGGTTGTTGACCCCAGCCTGGCCAAGATGCTGCCCCGGTTTCTGGCCCTGACCATGGCCCTTTTCTTCGGCGCCGCGGGCGCGGCCCTGTTCCTGTCGCGGGGCCTCGCCCGGCGGATCACGGCCCCGGTCGACCGGCTGTCTCAGGCCATGGAAGAGGTGGCGCTGAGCGGCAAATTCAAGCAGGTCGAGGAAAAGACGACCGACGATGGCCTGTTCCAGAGCCTGGCGCGCAGCTTCAACCAGCTGCTGGCCAAACTGGAGGCCAACGACCGCTCCCTGCGCGAGACCATGGGCGCCCTGGTCACCGCCCGGGATCAGGCCGACAGCGCCAACGTCGCCAAGAGCCAGTTCCTGGCCAACATGAGCCACGAGATCCGCACCCCGCTGAACGGCGTCCTGGCCATGGCCGACGTCATGAGCCGCGGCGAGCTCGACGATCGCCAAAGGGAGCGACTGGGCGTCATCCGCGAGTCGGGCGAACTGCTGCTGGCCGTCCTCAACGACGTGCTGGACCTGTCGAAGATCGAGGCCGGCAAGCTCGAGCTCAACCCCGCAGACTTCAATCTGTCGGATCTGGCCGACGCCTGCCGCAAGGTCTACGGCGTTATGGCGCAGGAAAAGGGCCTGCGCTTCGACCTGACTATCGAAGCCGACGCCGCCGGCGCCTGGACGGGCGACCGCGACCGCTTGCGCCAGATCGTCGGCAACCTGCTGTCGAACGCCATCAAGTTCACCGTCGAAGGCGCCGTCGCCGCCCGCTTCAGCCTCAGCCCTAGCGGCGCCCTGAGGCTGACGGTCGCCGATACCGGCGTCGGCATCGCCTCCGACAAGCTGCCGACCCTGTTCGACAAGTTCGTCCAGGCCGACAACTCCACGACCCGTCAGTTCGGCGGCACGGGCCTGGGCCTCGCCATCTGCCGTGAGCTTGCCCAGCTGATGGGCGGTCAGATCATCGCCCGCAGTGCGCCCGGCGAAGGCTCCACCTTCACCGTCGATCTGCCCCTGGCCCGCGGCGTGGAGGTCCTCCCGGACGCCCTGGCTGTCGGTGAGGCGGAAGGGAGCGAAGGGCGGCCCCTGCGCATTCTGGCGGCCGAGGACAACCTGACCAACCAGAAGGTCCTGCGCGCCGTCCTCGACCCGCTGGACATCGACCTGACCATCACCGCCGACGGCGCCGCCGCCGTCGAGGCCTGGCGGACGGGCGGGTTCGACCTGATCCTGATGGATATCCAGATGCCGGTCATGGACGGGGTCGAGGCGACCCAGGCCATTCGCGCCGAGGAACGTCAGCGGGGCGCGCCGCGTATCCCCATCCTGGCCCTGACCGCCAACGCCATGACCTATCAGGTCGCGCAGTATCTGGCGGTCGGCATGGACGGCCACGTTTCGAAGCCGATCGAGCTGCAGCGACTCTATGTCGCCATCGAGAACGCCCTGGCCGGCCACAGCGAGGCCACCGGCCAGTCCGCCGTGGCCTGAAGGTCAACCTGAACGCCCGACCTGAACGCCCAACCTGAACGGCAGACAACGAGCCGCTCAGAACCCTTTCAGGTCCCATGTGTTCTGTTGTCCTCAACGTCGTCACCCGGCGGCGTCATCAGGAAGGACAACACGATGAAAAAGATCGCTATCGCCATCGTGGCCGCGTCGGCCCTGGCCGCCACCGCCGCTCCCGCTCTCGCCGCCCCGTGGCAGAACGTCAACCAGCGCCAGGCCCAGCTTGACCGCCGGATCGACATGGGCGTTCGCAGCGGCCAGATCACTCGCCGGGAAGCCGCCAACCTGCGCCAGGAATTCCGCGGCATCAGCCGCCTGGAAGCCCGCTACCGCTCGACCGGCGGCCTGCAGGCCTGGGAGCGGGTCGACCTCGATCGTCGCTTCGACCGCCTCAGCATCAAGATCCGCTGGCAGGCCAACGACCGCGACCAACGCGGTGGCTACCGCCGCTACTAGGTTTGAACCAACCCGGGGCCCGCAGTCGTCCCCCCTGCTCGCGAGCCCCGTCAGCGCCCCCGCCCGTCCCCGGCGGGGGCGCTTTACGTTTCGGGATCAGACGCGGAGCCGGCTCTCGACCACCGTCACCGCCTGGCCGCGCAGGATGACCCGGTCTCCCCTGACCTCGCAATCGAGGTCGCCGCCCCGGCCGGGATAGGCCTGGTGAAAGCGGTTGCGGCTCCGGCCCAGCCTGTCCGCGAACAACGGGGCCAGGATGCAGTGGGCCGAGCCTGTGGCCGGGTCCTCGGGGATGCCGGAACCAGGGCCAAAGAAGCGGCTGACGACGTCGTAGGGCGCGTCCGGATCGGCCAGGGCGGCGACGCTGATGTTGCCGCGTCCGCCAGTGGCCTCGCCGACAATTTTTTCAATGGCCGGTATGTCGGGCGTCAGGGCCCGCACCGCCGCCTCGCTGTCCAGCACCGCTACCAGATAGGATGCGGCCCAGACCTCTGTCGGCTCGATGCCGAGGGCCTGCGCCAGGCCATCGGGCGCGGCCGTGCGGCTCGGTGGGCCGGACGGGAAGTCCATGGCGTAGAGGCCATCCTCCCGGGCTACCGTCAGTCGGCCGGATTTGGTGTCGAAGGCGACCTGCGGAGCGTCCAGACCGAGCTCCGCAAACAGCACATGGGCCGCCGCAAGGGTGGCATGGCCGCACAGCGGCACCTCCAGCGCCGGCGTAAACCAGCGCAGGCCGAACCGGGTGGGGTCCGCGGTCTTCAGCAGGTAGGCGGTTTCGGCCTGGTTGTTCTCGGCGGCCAGGCTCTGCATCCAGGCGTCCGACGGCCAGGCATCGCCCGCGCCTGCCTCGAACGGCTCGACGATACAGGCGGGGTTGCCCTTGAAGGGGGCGGTGGCAAAGGCGTCAACGGTCCACTGGCGCACGGGCGCGGTCCTCTCATCTGCGAGCAATCCGCTTGCCCCTCCCGGGCGGCGGCGACAACCAGGAAATCCTCAGGGCTGAACGATCTTCACTTCCGGCCAGCGCCGCAGGGCCGAAGTCGTGGTCTTCTCCCAGCCCCTGGCGAGCGGCCGGTTGGGATTGGGCCGCAGGGTCATGGCGAACAGGTCTTCAAGGCCGAAGGGCGCCTCGATGGTCAGGGAATCGTCCTTCTCCAGCCGCACGCCGATGCCGAAAGCCGGAGCTACGAAGCGGGACAGGGCCTCGGCGCTGTTGGCCAGAGGCTCGTAAGGCTCGCCGAAATGATCCTCGAACCAGAGGTGGACGCGGGCCTGATTGCGGACCTCGACCAGTTCGCTCAGCGGCGGCGGGAACAGGGCGGCCGCCTGTTTGATGAAGACGTCCTCGGCCTCGTAGGAGGTGTCGGCGTCCCAGTAGGCCAGGTCGTAGTCGCGCACCCCATAGTCGGGATCACGGCCGGTCAGGTGGTTCCAGACCCGCTGGTAAACGGCGCCGGAAACGATCAGCCAGTCTGGCAGGTCGAGATCCCGCGCATGGCGGAAGGCCGTCATCAAGGTCGGGGCGGCGCGAAGGATCTCTTCGAGTTTCAGGGTCAGGGCTTGCGACATGGGCGGTCCTTCGCGCGGGCCGACCGTCTTGGGCGATTCGTCAGCGGATGCCCAGTCGCGCCTTGCCGTCGGCGACCAGGGCGGCCGTCGAGGTGAGCGCAGTCCCCGGGGGGAGCGGTTTGCCGCAGACATGCTCGAGCGTCCTGCGCCCGACCTGACCCGGCTGGGTGGGCGACCATTCGGTCGGCTTCTGTGTGCTCCACTCCCTGTAGCCGCCGCTGTCGTCCAGGCCATCCATGCGGGTGGCCTTGTTGTCGAAGGTCCCGCAGCGACCCTCGTAGAGGGTCAGCCAAGCCGGCCATTTGGCCGTGACGCCCTGCGGCGTGCGATAGACCTTGGCCGTGTGGTACCAGACCAGATCGCCGTGACGCAGGATGGAATTGGTGTCGAGGTAGCTGACGAAGTCCGCGGTCTGCAGCTGAAACCGCCAGGCCGGCGCCGGCTGGGCCAGGGCCGAGGCGGACGTGAGGGCGAGCGCGCCGAACAGGGCCAGGGCGCGAAGGGAGAGGGTCAGGGCGCGTGTCATGACCGCAGCAAAGCAGGCCTCCGGCCGATCCGCTCCCTCGGAATCGGGGGTTACTGCGACAGCAACCAGCGGCCGTCGCGGATGGCCGAAGAGCGGGTCACCGCGCCGTTGGGGTCCATCGCCATCTGGCCGCAGCCAAAGGCGGCCAGCTTCTCGCCAACCGTGCCGGGGACGACAGGCTCGCGCCAGTCCTCGTTGACGGCGCTGACGCCGAGGCTCTTGCCGGTTTCGTCGACGTTCTCGACGTCCAGAATCCTGAACCGGGTGGTGTCGCAGCGGAACCGGTAGTTGACGATGCGGGCCTGGATGGTTTTGCCGTCGGCGGTCACCGGCGGATCATAGATCTTCATCTCGCGGACCACGACCTCGGTGTCATCGCCGGTCAGGGCGTCCGGGTCGGCGTAGGAGACATGGGCCGCGCCCTTGGCGACCGGCAACCAGGTTTCGGCCGACGCGACCGTGGGCAGGGCGATGGCCGCAACGGCCACGGCGATGATCAGACGCATGGTCAAACTCCCCGACATGGGGCGAAGGGAATCATGCCGACGGCGCTCTGTCATCGTGCAAGTTGTCGCGCCCCGCCGGAGGCTTAGCGCCCGCGCAGCATCCAGGCATGATCCAGCGGCCCATGCCCTTTTCCGAGGCCCGGCGCCGCCTCGATGGCCCGGTGGACATAGTCCCAGGCCCGGGCGACAGCGGTGGTGAGGTCGAGGCCCTGGGCCAGGCCGGCGGCGCAGGCGCTTGCCAGGGTGCAGCCGGTGCCGTGGGTGTGGACGGTGTCGATGCGGGCGTCTTCGAAGGCCGTTTCGCCATCGCGGGTGATCAGCAGATCGACCAGCCGGTCGCCCGTCAGGTGCCCGCCCTTCATCAACACCGCCTGCGCGCCGGCCTCCAGCAGTTCATAGCCGCAGCGGCGCAAATCGTCGGTGCTGTTCGCCGGCAGGCCGGTCAGGGCCTCGGCCTCGGGGGCGTTGGGGGTCAGCAGTGTGGCGCGCGGCAAGAGTTCCGACCGCACCGCCGCGATGGCGCGGGGATCGAGCAGGCTGGCGCCGCCCTTGGCGATCATCACCGGGTCGATCACCACGGGGATGCTTCCCGCATGGTCCATCAGCCGCGCCGCGACCGCGACCGTTCCCTCGTCGCCCAGCATGCCGGTCTTGATGGCATCGGCCCCGATATCGTCGAGCACGGCGCGGCCCTGGGCCTCGATGATGTCGAGCGGGATCGGGTGGACGCCGGTGACGCCGAGCGTGTTCTGCACGGTGATGGCCGTCACCGCGGTGGCGGCATAGGCCCCCAGCATGGTCACCGCCTTGATATCGGCCTGCAGACCCGCGCCGCCGCCGCTGTCGGATCCGGCGATGATCAGGACGCGCCCCATCTTGTGTTTGGCGATCATGGCCTGGCCTTGCGCAGGGTCGGGCTGTCGAGGTCGAGGTCGGCCAGGGGGATGACCTCGGCGTCCGGCAGAGCCTCCTTCAGCGCCTTGCCGAACAGCTTGCCGTCGCCGACGACAATGACGCTGGCTTCCCCAGGCTTCAGCACCTGGCCGGCAAAGTCCTGCACCTGCTGCGGCGTCACCGCCTCGATCTTGGCGGTGAACAGCGACACCTCGTTCAAATCAATGCCGTAGGCGGCCAGAGAGCCCAGCGTGTCGGCCAGACCGCCGGTGGTGGCCAGCTCGCGGCCGAAGCCGCCGATCAGCACCGACTTGCGGGCGGCCATTTCCTCGGCCGTCGGCGGCGCCTGGCCGAGCCTGCTCATCTCGCCGCGCAGAAGGGTGACCACCTCGCCCGCCGTCTCGTTCTTGGTCGAGGTCGAGGCCGAGAAGCCGCCGCTGCCCTTGCGCACCGACAGGGACGAGCCGGCGCCGTAGGCGAGGCCGCG
>JAUMCZ010000010.1:0-2500 GCA_032122215.1 Caulobacter sp. | reverse complement strand
AAGTTCGACTACTTCCTCGAGGATCCGATCGAGGCCGGCATCATGCTGCTCGGCACCGAGGTGAAATCCTTGCGCAACGGCCGGGCCAACATCGCCGAGTCCTACGCGGCGGTCGAAAACAACGCGATCGTCCTGATCAACGCCGACATCCCGCCCTACGCGGGCGGCAACCGCTTCAACCACGAGCCCCGGCGACCCCGGAAGCTGCTGCTGAAGAGCAAGCAGATCGACAAGCTGATCGGCGCGGTGCAGCGCGAGGGCCGGACGATCATTCCGACCAAGCTGTACTGGAACGAGAAGGGCCTGGCGAAGCTGGAGCTATGCCTGGCCAAGGGCAAGAAGCTGCACGACAAGCGGGAGGCCTCGGCCGAGCGCGACTGGCAGCGCGACAAGGCGCGGCTGCTGAAGGACCACGGGTAACCCCCGAACCGAGGGTGCGGGGTTGGCGGCCCGGCCGCATGTTGGACGAACGCAGTCCAGGAGCCATCCCTTGCGCAAGATCCTTGTCGCCGCCGTCCTATGCAGCCTGCTCAGCGCCGGCACAGCTCAAGCCTTGCAAGGCGGCCGGGTGTTCTTCGCCCACAGCCTGTCAGAGCCTGTAAAGGTGCAGATCGACGGCGCCGCAATGGGGGCCGTTGGTCCGGACGGAAATCTGGACATCCCCTTTGCGGCTGGAGTCCACACCATCGTGGTCGAGGCGGCCTCCGGGGAGCGTCGTTCGGCGACCTGGACGTTCCGACCCGAAACCCTGGCTGAGGCCAAGGGGGACCGCTACTGGTGCATCTATCTGCAGAAGGGCGAGACACCGCAGACACCCGGGGTGTTCACCGTCATTCAAAAGGACTTCTGCGGCCTGTACGTCGAGGCGCCGCCCTGACCTCCCGCCGCGGAAGAAACGGAAACCTGTTCCGACCACCCTATTTGGGGATGCCGCACGCCAGGGTCGCTGCCAGCTTGTAAGCTCTGACGGGAGTTTGTGCCTATGCGTTGGATTTCCCTGCTTCTCCTCGTGGGCCTTCTTTCGGCTGTGAGTTTTGGACAGTCCGACGCCCAGTCAGTCAGGTGCGACAAATACAAGCGGACCGATAATCCCAAGGCCATTGCTTTCGGTGGCTCCGAGCCTGTGGCCCTGCAGATGATCTCGACGGCCTGCTGGTTCGGGAACGGCGTCCCGCAGCACGCCGGCCACAAGCGCGGCCTGAAAGATGCGGCCGGCAAGGTTCTGATCCCGGAGCGCTACAACTCGATCATCCCGCTGAGCAGCGCCCATTCCCTGGTCGAGGTGCGCAAGCTTGGCGGCGGATCGGACCCTGCCAACGGCTGGCACGTCTACATGCATGGAAAGGGGCCGGGAGCCAAACTGCCCTACAGCCGGTTCCATGTTCTGCCGGGTGGGCGCGGCCACCTCGCCGTTGTTGTCGGGGAAGGCGGTGAACCTCCGGGGCAGGCCCTGATGCGCCGCGTCGGTCTGATCACCTCGGCGATGACGACGGTCAAGGATATCGAGGCCTTCGGCCTGTCGATGAACCCCGACCTGCAGTCAAACCAGATGGGCCACATCATCTGGGAGAAGGGCCTGAACTGGGCGGTGGAGCGTTATGGCGACAACGCCGTCGTCGTCCACCGGGCGATCGACAAGAGCCAGATGCTCAGCATGGCCGGAGAGCCGATATCGCCGGTGATGAGCCGCATCTTCCTGTTCGGGCGCGGCCGGGATGCCGTGGTGTCGTTGATTCAGTTGCAGCACCCTGACCTTCCGGAACCGGACACGCAGAAGAGCACCGTCGTCGGGCGCTCGACCAGCCTGCTTTACCTGCCGTTGGATACCAGCGGCGTGGTCATGCCGCTGCCGCCCGGGGCGATCGGCGTCATGCTGCTGCCGGGGGATACCAATGGCCTGGGTACGACGGCCGTAGGGTGGGCCATCGTCTACCCCCGCGACGCCGGGTTCGAGGTCGCCTACGGAACAGGATCTCTGGCCAGCGTTCTTGGCCGGGCTTCCACTCTGCCCCGCTACGCCGGGTTGGCGATGCGTTGGGACCGGGTGGCGGTCAAGGAGCCGTCGTCGGGTCAGTGGAACGTCCTGGCCAGGACCACCCTCGCGCCGGATCCGATGGGGCTGACCAACGAGCGCACCGCCGCAGGGGCTTACCGGGTCTATGACCAGCGGGAGCGCGCCCGGGACGCGGCGCTGCGCCAGGCCAATGCCGAGCGCCAGGCCCGTGCGGCGGCGGAGCGAGCGCGTCTGGCGGAGGCGGCTCTCCAGAAGGCCGACGCCGAGCGGGCGAGGCTGCTGGCCCTGTTCGACCGCGACCCCTGCAATTGGGAACTGCGGCGCGGGGTGTTCGAGCTCGGCGATGATCGTATCCGCCGCTATTTTGAACGCTGCGGCATCACCAGTCAGGAAGAGATCCCGACGGCCCGCCGCGTGGGGGTCAGCAGCTCTGTGATCCAGTCGGCGACCGACCGCCTTTGGCGGGAGCCCGCGGCGACCGCACGG
>JAUMCZ010000009.1:0-4494 GCA_032122215.1 Caulobacter sp. | reverse complement strand
CACATGCTTTTGCTGACGCTTCTGGTCGGCACAGTCAGCCATGTGCTGCGCCAGCAACGATCCAGGCGCGCCGCCCCCGCCTGAACGCCTCGGTCAGCGCCGGTTCACGACACATACGCCACATTACAAAAAAGATCGGTGACCCACCGGTTCTTTCGGAGAACCCTGCGGCCATATCGGCGTTCAACATCCCGCTGGAACGCGGCAGACACAGGAGACGGATCGTGGCGCGCAAACGCCCCAAGGGGGTGCTGGAACTGGGTTGGGCCTGCGTCGAGAGCGGGTTTGCCGGCCGTTTCGAGCATGTGCCGACGGCCGAGCTCTATGAGGAGACCGTGGTCAAGCGCATCACCATGCCCTGCGGCGGCGACCACGGCTGGACGCTGTCGGCGCTGACCACGCCCCGCGACAAGCCCGCACCCTGGAAGATCGTCGTCGTCACCGGCGCGCCCAGCTGGGCAGAATACTGGGCGCCGGTGCTGGCCGCCCTGCCGAAGGACCGCGAGATGATCGTGGTCGACCGGCCCGGCTATGCCGGCAGCCAGCCTGTGGAATACGTCGGCGACATCCGTGTGCAGGCCGAGGCCCTGATGCCGCTGCTGCAGGTGGCCCCGGGCCAGAAGCTGCTGCTGGTCGGACAGTCCTACGGCGCCGCCATTTCAAGCCTGATGGCCGAGCGCCGTCCCAGGGGCCTCGCCGGCCTGGTGCTGCTCAGCGGCTATCTGGGCGATCCGGGGCCGACGGCCCGCATGCTGGTCAATCTGGGCCAGGTCCTCCTGCGCTTCCTGCCCGTACCGCGCGATCTGCGTAACGCGGTGCTGGAGGTGGCCGGCCAGCCCGGACAGCTGATCCATATGCGCCGGGCTCTGGAACGCGTCGGCGCTCCCATCCACCTGATTCATGGCGACCTCGACGACTTCGCGCCGATCGAGACGGCCGAGAGGCTGGTCAAGGAGCTGCGCACGCTTCGTCCCATGCGGTTCCGCCGCGTGCCGGGCGGCAACCACTTCCTCAACGATGGCCCGACCGAGGACATGGTCGCCGAACTCGAGGCCTGCCTGCCGGGGCAGCGGCCCGTGCTGACAACATTGCGCGCCCGCCTGACCGACGCGGTCGACGCCGCCCGATACCTGTGGGCCGACCTGTTCAGCCGCAGGCGCGAAGCGGCGGCATAGCGTCCGTCTCGATCTCCGGCTCAAGAACTTCGGCGGCGGCCACTGACCCGAGCAGCAACGCCAGCTCTGCGGGCGGCACGGGCCTGCTGATCAGATAGCCCTGGATTTCCTGGCAGCCCTGGCGGCGCAGCTGGTCGAGTTGTTCAACGGTCTCGACGCCCTCGGCGGTGGTGACGATGCCGAGGCTGGCGCCGAGGTCGGTTACCGCCTTGATGATGGCCAGGGCGTTCGGGTCATCGATGATGTCACGCACGAAAGTCTGGTCGATCTTGATCTTGTCGAAGGGAAAGCTGCGCAGGTAGCTCAGCGAGCTGTACCCCGTCCCGAAGTCGTCCATCGAGATGCGGACGCCCAGCGACTTGAGATCATGCAGCACGGCCAGGTTGGCGGCGCTGTCCTGCAGCAGCACCGACTCGGTGATCTCCAGCTCCAGTCGGCGTGGATCGAGGCCAGACGCCGCCAGCGAGGAAATCACCGACTCGACCAGATGCCGGCCGCGGAACTGCATCGGCGACAGATTGACCGCCAGCCGGATACCGGCCGGCCAGGACCCGGCCTCGCGGCAGGCCTCCCGCAGCACCCAATCGCCGATCGCGCCGATCAGGCCGATCTCCTCGGCCAAGGGCACGAACTCGGCCGGGGATATCATGCCGCGCTCGGGGTGACGCCAGCGGACCAGCGCCTCGCAACCGGTGATGCGATCCTCGGTCAGGCTGTACAGCGGCTGGTAGTGGAGGGTGAACTCGCCGGCCCCCAGGGCGCGGCGCAGGTCCAGCTCCAGCAGGCGGCGGGCCTGAAGGGTCTCGTCCATCGCCCGCTCGAAGAAATGGAAGGCGCCGCGCCCTTCGTTCTTGGCGCGGTAGAGGGCCATGTCGGCCTTCTGCAACAGTTCGTCCGGCTCCAGACCGTCCTGAGGCGACATGGCGACGCCGACGCTGGCCCCGGCCACAACCTGCTGGCCGTGGATGTCGAAGGGCTGGGCCATGGCCTCGACGATGCGCATCGCCAGGCGGCTTGCGTCCGCGCCATGGACGACGCCGCATTGCACGACGGCGAACTCATCGCCGCCGAGGCGGGCCACCGTGTCACCTTCACGGACACAGCCGCGCAGGCGTTCGGCCGCCGCCTTCAGCAGGGCGTCACCGGCCGGATGGCCAAGGGTGTCGTTCACCACCTTGAAGCGGTCCAGGTCGATGCAGTGGACGGCCACCGGCTCGCCCTGGCGGGCGGAGCGGCTGAGCGCCTCGCGCAGCGATCGATGAAAGAGCACGCGGTTGGGCAGTTCGGTGAGGGGATCGTAGTGGGCCAGCCGGGCGATCTGGGCCTCAGCCCGTTTGCGTTCGGAAATGTCTTCCGAAACCCCGATCAGGTATTCGGGCAGGCCCTGGGCGTCGAGGATGGCGCGTTTCTTGGTGCGCAGGGTGACAACCGCGCCGTCGCGGCGGGGAATGTTGTCCTCCTCGACGATCCTCACCTCTCCCGAGGCGATGACCTCGAGGTCGCGGTCTCGATAGGTGGCGGCAAGGTCGGGTTGGTAGAAGTCGGCGTCGGTCTTGCCGATCATCTCCTCGCGGGAATAGCCCAGCATCTGTTCGCCGGCCCGGTTGAGCAGAACGTAGCTGAGGTCGCTGGCGCGTTTGACGAAGACTACCGCCGGCATGGATTCGACGATCTCGGTCATGAACTTGCGGGCCCGCTGGGCCTGATCGTTTGCCTCGGCCAGCGCCTTGGCGACCCGGCGGTTGGCGTCGCTGGAGGCCTGCAGCAGCTCCAGGATGGTGCCCACGCCCTCATAGAGACCGTGCTGGGTGACGATGAAGCCGGAGAGCAGTTCCGATGGCCGGGCGGAGAGGCTGTCGGCGGTAAAGTCGGCCAGCGGCACGTCGACGTCGACCAGCAGAGGCTCGTGGTTCATCAGTTCCGAGATCGGCCGGCGGGCGTACAGCGCCCGACCGTACTCAGCGGCCATGCGCAGGAAAAAGCTGTTGCGGTCGAGCAGGCCCACCGGCCGGTTCGCCTCGTCGACGACCGGGATGATCAGGGTGTCGGGTTCATTGCGGAACCGCTCATACAGGACGCCGCCGTAGTCCTCTGCCCGCGCAGGGACCACAGGGTTGAAGGCGTCACGCAGTTTCAACATCAACACACCTCCACTCGGCCGGGGAGGTGTGACGGTCTGGAACTAACGCTCGCCTAATTCGCGCGGCCGAACGAGCCTCGTCATTTAAAATTCACCGCGGCGTCACAGTCGTGGACGGTTTCCTAATCAGGAAATCCTGCCCGTATACTATCCGACGACTGACGAATGCCGACTGCCTACTCGGCCGCCACCAGCCTGGGGCTGGAGACCATGCTCTCCAGGCGGCTGCGGATCAGGTCTTCGGCCTCGCTGATGATGCGGTCGATCAGGTCCTTGCAGCTGGGGATGTCGTCGATGATCCCCTGGACCATGCCGGCCGACCAGATGCCGCCATCGGTGTCGCCGTTGGCCAGCGCGTCACGGCCGCGGGTGCCGGCCACCAGGTGCATGACGTCCTCGAACTTGGCGCCGCCGGCGCGCTCGATCTGGACCACTTCCTGGCTGACCTGGTTGCGCATGACGCGGGCGGTGTTGTGCAGGGTGCGGAAGATCAGGTCGGTCTGGCGCTCGTCATTGGCGACCATCTGGACCTTGAAGCTGTCCGGGATCGGGGCCTCCTTGGTCACGCAGAAGCGGGTGCCCATGTTGATGCCGTCGGCGCCCAGCGCCAGGGCCGCGACCAGACCGCGCGCGTCGCCGAAGCCGCCGGAGGCCAGCATCGGGATCTTCACCTTGTTGGCGGCGGCCGGGATCAGGATCAGGCCGGGGATGTCGTCTTCACCCGGGTGACCGGCGCATTCGAAGCCGTCGATCGAGATGGCGTCGACGCCCATCCGCTCCGCTGACAGGGCGTGGCGAACGGCGGTGCACTTGTGGATGACCTTGATGCCGTGTTGCTTGAAGTGGTCGACGTGTTCCTGCGGCTTGTAGCCGGCGGTCTCGACCATGGTGATGCCGCTCTCGATGATGGCGGCGCGGTACTCGGCGTAGGGCGGCGGCTTGATGGCCGGCAGGATGGTCAGGTTCACGCCGAACGGCTTGTCCGTCAGATCCTTCGTGCGCTGGATCTCCCTGGCCAGTTCCTCGGGCGTCGGCTGGGTCAGGGCGGTGATAAAGCCCAGCGCTCCGGCATTGGCGACGGCGGCGACCAGTTCGGCCTTGCCGACCCATTGCATGCCGCCCTGGGCGATGGGGTGTTCAACGCCGAACAGCTCGGTAAAGCGGGTGCGGATGGCCATG
>JAUMCZ010000008.1:0-5638 GCA_032122215.1 Caulobacter sp. | reverse complement strand
GGCGATGAAGACGGCGTCGGCGTTGCGGACCGCCTCGTTGGCCTCGACCGCGAAGGACAGGCGGCCGGCCTTGACGTTGCGGGCGACCAGGTCGTCGAGGCCCGGCTCATAGATGGGCATGATGTTGTCGTGCAGGCGCGCGATCTTGCCGGCGTCCTTGTCGATGCAGCAGACGGTGTGGCCGAAGTCGGCGAAGCAGGCTCCGGACACCAGGCCAACGTAGCCGGTGCCGATCATCGCAACACGCATGGGAGTGTCTCTGTGTCTGGGGCGGTGAGGCCGCTTTTATGGGCGGCTTTGAGCATGACGTGGGGGGAGAGGGCAACCTTGGGAAGGGTGGGGCGGCGCGGGATGTGGGGAGGGTGGCTTTTGGGTATCCCATTCCAGTTCCTTCTCCCATGGGGAGAAGGGGGGACCCGCCGCGCAGCGGTGGGGGGATGAGGGTGTAGGGACGGTTCAAGGTTCGCTGAGAACCTCCTGAAGCAGCGTAACCCCTCACCCTCCCACCCTGCTTCGCTGACGCTACGCACGGCGGGCCCCTCCCTCTCCCTCCGGGAGAGGGGTCATGAATGCGTAACCCTCAGATTTCCTGGTTGTACGCGCCGACCTGGGGGTGCTTGCCGAGGCGGGGCTTCATTTCCTTGTGGAAGAGGTCGCGCATGTCGTCGGCCGAGCGGGTGCTTTCCACGACGACAACGATCTCCGGCTTGTTGGAGCTGGCGCGGACCAGGATCCAGCTGCCGTCGTCCAGCGCCACGCGGACGCCGTTGACGGTGATGACTTCCTTGATCCTGCGGCCGAGGATCTCGGCGCCCCTGGCGGCGAGGTCTTCGTACTCGGCGACCATCCTTTGTACGACGCCGTATTTTTCTTCGTCGGCGCAGTGGGGGCTCATGGTCAGGGAGGTGTGGGCGACCGGCAGGGCGTCCTTCAGCTGGCTGAGGGTCTTGTCCGGGTTGCGGTCGAGCATCGAGAGGATGGCGGCGGCGGCGGTCAGGCCGCAGTCGTAGCCCCGGCCGAGCGGCTCGTTGAGGAAGAAGTGGCCGCTCTTTTCGAAACCGGCCAGGGCGCCCAGCTCGGCCGACTTGCGCTTGATGTAGCTGTGGCCGGTCTTCCAGTAGACGGTGGTGGCGCCATTGGCCTCGAGGATGGGGTCGGTAGCGTAGAGGCCGGTCGACTTCACATCGACGACGAAGGTGGCGCCCTGGTTGAGGGGGGCGAGGTCGCGGGCCAGCATCAGGCCGATCTTGTCGGCGAAGATTTCCTCGCCGGTGTTGTCGACAACGCCGCAGCGGTCGCCGTCGCCGTCGAAGCCGAGGGCCAGGTCGGCCCCGAATTCCTTCACGGCCTTGCTCATCTCCTGGAGCATCTCGTGGTCTTCGGGGTTGGGATTGTACTTGGGGAAGGTCCAGTCGAGCTCGCAGTCCATCTCATAGACCACGGCCACGCCCATGCGGCGCAGGGCGTCGGGGACGAAGGCGCCGGCGGTGCCGTTGCCGCAGGCGGCGACGACTTTCAGCGGGCGGGTGATCGAGGCGCGGCGCGAGACGTCGGCGATGTAGCGCTCGTGCATGCCTTCGATGCGGGTCAGCTTGCCGCCATCGCGGGGTTTGAATTTCGCGCCGAGCACGATGTCCTTCAGCGCGCCCATCTCGTCGGGGCCGAAGGTCAGGGGACGGGCGGCGCCCATCTTCACGCCGGTCCAGCCGTTTTCGTTGTGGCTGGCGGTGACCATGGCGACGCAGGGCGCGTCGAGGTCGAACTGGGCGTAGTAGGCCGTCGGCGACAGGGCCAGGCCGATGTCGAGCACCTCGCAGCCGGCTTCGATGAGGCCGAGGCTGAGGGCCTGTTTGATGGTCAGGCTATAGCTGCGGAAATCGTGGCCGACGACGATGCGGCTATGGCCGAGCGACTGGATGTAGGTGCCGAGGCCGAGGCCCAGCGCCTGGATGCCGAGCAGGTTGATGTCCGGGCCGAACAGCCAGCGGGCGTCGTACTCGCGAAAACCGGTCGCCTTGACCAGGGGTTCGGTCTCGTAGGCGACGGTGTTGGGGACGAGGT
The DNA here is from genome assembly GCA_032122215.1 of Caulobacter sp. GTDB lineage: Bacteria > Pseudomonadota > Alphaproteobacteria > Caulobacterales > Caulobacteraceae > Caulobacter. Next base: position 3,577 of record JAUMCZ010000008.1, on the reverse strand, counting down.
CGGAACGCGGGATGAAGGGCATGGATCGGAGACTCGTGTGGTCAGACGTCGGCGATCTATACGCGTCCGCGACGGCTAGGTCAGCGGGTTCGTGACGGGGCGCATCAAGTTGATCCGGCGAATCGCGCCCGCTAGGGTGGGCTTCATGCGTACCACCGTCTCCCTTGATGATGACCTGGTGTCCCGAGCCCGGATGGTATCGGGTCTCGATGACATCGACGCTCTCCTGAGGGAGGCGCTGACGGCCTTGATCGAGCGAGACGCCGCCAGACGATTGGCCCGGTTGGGTGGAAGTGAGCCGAACCTGCGGCCGCTGCAGCGGCGACGGAGCAGCCCGTCGGCCGACCGCTGACGGTCAGACGACGCCAGCGCTGAGTACGTCGTGGACGTGCAGGACGCCGACCGGTTTGCCGTCGTCGATGACGAACAGCACGGTGATGCGGCGCTCGTTCATGATGCGGGCCGCGTCGGCGGCCAGGGTCTGGGGGGTCACCGACTGCGGATTGCGGGTCATGACGTCGGCGACCGTCTTGCCGGCCAGGCCGTCGAAGTTTCGGCGCAGGTCGCCGTCGGTGACGACGCCGGCCAGGGCGCCGTCGGCATCGACGACGCCGACGATGCCGAGGCGCCGGGCGGTCATCACCGTCAGGGCTTCCGGCATCGGCGTGTCGAGACCCGTCAGCGGGGCCTCTTCCAGCTTGTGCATCAGGTCGCCGACCGTGCGCAGCATGGCGCCCAGCTTGCCGCCCGGATGGAAGACGTGGAAGTCCTTGGGCGTGAAGCCGCGGCGTTCGAGCAGGGCGACGGCGAGGGCGTCGCCGAGCGCGATCTGCAGGGTGGTCGAGGTGGTCGGGGCGTTGAGATCGCCGGTGGCTTCAGGCGCGTCGGCCAGCTTCAGCAGGACGGTCGAGGCGCTGCCCAGCGCGCTCGTGGCGTTGGCGGTCATGCCGAGCAGCGGAATGGCGAAGCGGTGGCAGTAGGCGATGATGTCCGACAGCTCGCGCACCTCGCCGGACTTGGAGAGGGCCAGGACGACGTCGCCCTTGTCGATCATGCCCAGGTCGCCATGGCTGGCCTCGGCGGCGTGGACGAACATGGCCGGGGTGCCGGTGGAGGCCAGGGTGGCGGCGATCTTGCGGGCCACATGGCCGCTCTTGCCGATGCCGGTGCAGACCACACGGCCCTTGGCGGCGAAGACGGTTTCGACGGCGCGGGCGAAGTCTTCACCCAGTTCAGCCGCCTGTTGATCGAGGGCGCGGGCCTCTGTCGTCAGGACGCGTCTGCCCGCGTCAATGGGGGCTGCGGTCACGGGATCGATGTCGCTCATTTGGCGGTGCGCAGTCCTGCGGTCTTGGCGGGCGAGGTGGGCTCGTGACCGAACGGGGCCGGCGAGCGGGCCCCCTGACCCTGCGGCCAGACCAGGGCCAGCAAAACCATGCCGGCGGTCAGGGCGATGGCCAGGGGATAGAAGAAGCGGTCACGCATGCGTGGGGTTTAGCCCATTTCGTGTCAAAGGGCAGGGGCCCCGCGCGACTTTCCCGACCGTTGTGGCACTTGACCCCTCGTCCTGAGCGCCTTAGCCCACCGGCTCATGGCAACCCTCATTCTCCTCCGCCACGGCCAGAGCCAGTGGAACCTCGAAAACCGCTTCACCGGCTGGGTGGACGTGGACCTCACCGCCGAAGGCGAAGCCCAGGCGAGCAAGGGCGGCGCGCTGATCAAGGCGGCCGGCCTGCACGTCGACAAGGCCTACACCTCGGTGCTCAAGCGGGCGCAGCGGACCGGCGCGCTGGCCATGGCGGCGGCGGGGCAGGGCGACATCGCCTTCACCAACGACTGGCGTCTGAACGAGCGCCACTACGGCGGGCTGACCGGGCTGAACAAGGCCGAGACGGCCGCCAAACACGGCGACGAGCAGGTGACCATCTGGCGGCGCAGCTACGACGTGCCGCCGCCGCCGCTGGCGGCCGGTGGCGAGTGGGATTTTTCGGCTGATGAACGGTACGCCGGCAAGGCCATTCCCGACACCGAGAGCCTGAAGACCACCCTGGACCGGGTCGAACCCTACTGGACCAGCGATATCGCGCCGCACCTGAAGGCCGGCGAGACGGTGCTGGTGGCGGCGCACGGCAATTCCCTGCGGGCGATCGTCAAGCTGCTGTTCGGGGTGCCGGACAGCGCCATCGTCGGGGTGGAGATCCCGACGGGCAATCCGCTGGTCATCGAACTGGATGGCGATCTGAAGCCTGTTTCGGCGCGGTATCTGGATTCGGACCGCGCACAGCCGTTGCCGGCGATCTGATCCGGGAGGCGCGCATGTCGGACATGGACTTCATGCGCGCCGCCATCGCCGCGGCGATGGTCAACCTCGGCAAGACCGCGCCAAACCCCGTCGTCGGCTGCGTCCTCGTGCGCGACGGCGTGATCCTTGGCCGTGGGGCCACGGCGCCCGGCGGACGACCGCATGCGGAAGACCAGGCCCTGCAGGCCGCCGGTGAGGCGATGGGGGCGACCGCCTATGTGACCCTGGAGCCCTGCGGCGCCCGCTCGTCCGGCGGGACCTCCTGTTCGCAGCTGCTGGTCGAGGCCGGCGTGGCGCGTGTGGTGGTGGCCTGTGACGATCCCTCGCCGTTCGCGGCGGGGCGGGGGTCCGAGCGGCTGCAGGCCGCCGGCATTGTCGTCGAGACCGGCCTGCTGGCCGAGGAGGCTATGGCCCAGCTTGAGTATGGAATCTGGTTCCAGGCCCAAAGGTCGTAAGCCGAAAGTTAAGCAAGATCGGGCACATGTGGCTTTCCTAGTGGAGCCACACGCGCATGAACGCCGCGCCGGCGTCAGGGCAAAGGCGCCTGACGCAATCCGACGTTGATCTGATCTGCGCCCGTCACGACCGCCTGTGGTCGGGCCGGGGCGGCGGGGCGCGGGCGGTGTTCAGTTTCGCGGATCTGTCGGGCCTCAATCTTTCCGGCCGCAACCTCTGCGACGCCGACTTTACCGGGGCCCAGCTGGGCGACGCCAAGCTGGTCGGGACCAAGCTGGACAACGCCAGCTTCTTCGGGGCCGACATGCAGGGGGCCAATTTCACCGACGCCTCCCTGCGCCGGGCCGACCTGCGCGGGTCCTGCCTGCGCGGCGCCAATCTGTCCGGCGCCGACATGTTCGAGGCCGACCTGCGCGAGGGCGCCATCGCCGCCGCCGACGCCGAGAAGGGCCTGCGCATCCTCGAACACCAGGTGCGATCCGGTGACGCCCGCGGCGCCAATCTGTCCGGCGCCAATCTGGAACGATCGCGTCTGTCGGGCGTGGTGGCGGTGAAGGCCGACTTCAGCGACGCCATCCTGAAGGACGCCAAGCTGGTCCGCGCCAACCTCAAGCAATGCAGCCTCGGCGGGGCCGACCTGTCGGGCGCCGACCTGTCCGGGGCCGACCTCTCCGGCGCCGACCTGCACGACGCCATCCTCGTCGGCGCCAAGACCACCATGTGGAAGGTCGACGGCGCCGACATGAAGGGGGCCCTCACGGACAAGGCCACCGGCACCGCCGTGGCAGACCTGCCCTATGAAAAGATGATCCGTGACCA
>JAUMCZ010000007.1:0-4559 GCA_032122215.1 Caulobacter sp. | reverse complement strand
CTATCCCACCACCGCCATCGGCTCGGCCTTCAACTACACCGTGACGGTCACCACCATCGGCAACACCGACCCGAACGGAAGCAACAACACCCGCAGCGTCAACGGCACGCTGTTCTAGACGTGAAAAGGGGACAGGCTGAACCTCAGCCTGTCCCCGCCTTTGGCTCTTCCGGCCTTAGGACTTGGCGGCTTTCGTCGCCGCGATGTAGTCGCCGACGACGTTCTCCAGCACCTTCAGCGGCGTACCGCCCGACAGCAGCACGGCGTCGTGGAACTTGCGGATGTCGAACTTGCCGCCCAGCTCCTTCCTCGCCCGCGCCCGCTGTTCCAGGAAGGTGATCTTGCCGACCATGTAGCTGCAGGCCTGGCCCGGCCACACGCAGTAGCGTTCGATCTCGGTGATCGCCGCGCTCTCCTGATCGCCGACGTTGTCGACCATGTACTTGACCGCCTGCTCGCGGCTCCAGCCATAGAAGTGCATGCCGCTGTCGACCACGAGACGCACGGCGCGGAACATGGCGTCGTGGATCATGCCGACCTCGCCGACGGGGTCGCCCTTGTACATGCCCATCTCGACGGCCAGTTCCTCGGCGTAGAGGGCCCAGCCCTCGCTGTAGCCCGAGAAGCCGATCACCTTGCGGATCAGCGGCAGGTCGCCGGCCTCGTTGTTCAGCGCCAGCTGCAGGTGGTGGCCCGGAATGGCCTCGTGGTAGGTCAGGGTCGGCAGCAGGAACTTGGGCTGCTCGCCGCTGTCACGCAGGTTGATCCAGTAGATGCCCGGCCGCTTGCCGTCGAGCGAGGGCGAGTTGTAGTAGCCGCCCGGCGCGCCCGCCTCGATGGCCTTGGGCACCCGCCGGATCTCCACCGGCGCCTTGGGCAGCTGTCCGAAGTACTTGGAGAGCTTCGGGGTGATCTCCTTGACCTGTTCGTTCAGGCTGACCAGCAGGGCTTCCTTGCCCTCGTCGGTGTTGGGCCAGTGCTGCTTCGGGTCGGCGATCATGGCGGCGTAGCGCTCGCCGACGGTGCCCTTGCTGTAGCCGGCCTTCTTCATCAGCACGTCGGCCTTGGCGCCCAGGCTCTTGACCATGTCGAGGCCGATCTTGTGGACCTCCTGCGGGGTGATGTCGCTGGTCGTGTAGTTCTTCAGCGAGACGGCATAGTACTCGTCGCCCTTGGGCAGGCGCTTGACGCCGGCGTCATGCACCGCCTTGCCCTGCCAGCTTTCCAGCAGCGCCAGTTGCCGCTCCAGCGCCGGCTTGATCCGCTCGTCATAGAGGGCGGCCGAGACCCGGGCGTAGTCGCCCTCGATCTTCTTCTCGCCCACCCGCCGGGTCAGAGACGATACCAGCGTCGTCTCCGTCGTCTTCGTGGCCAGGAACGACTTCATCTGGGTGATGGCCTTGGCGATCACGAAGTCCGGCGGGATCACCCCGATGCCGGCGTCATGGCGCGCCGTCTCGGCCTCGTTGTCGAGGTTGCGGGCGAAACACTCCATCCGCGACAGGTAGGCGTCGGCGTCGTCCTTGCTCTCGATGCTGTGGGCGGTGTCGAGGAAGTCGGGCGTCGACTGATAGCTGCCGGTCAGCTGGCTCAGCACATAGGGCGCGCCCGAACCGCCGTTGTTGTAGGCGAACTTCGAGTTGCCCTCTTCCTGCACCGACAGCACGAAATCGACGGTGTCATAGTTGACCGCGTCCATGCCGGTCAGCGCCTTGCGATCGATGGCCCGAAGCTCGGCCAGATCCTTGCTGTTGGCGGCCCGGCCCTCGGCCATGGAGGTGCGCGAGTTGTCGCTGAGCAGGCTCTTGCTCCAGGCCATCGCCCCGGTGTCGATGCCCAGATAGGTCGGCAGCTCAGGCGAGCGGCGCATGGCCTGGTCCATCGCCCGGTCGAACATGGCGTACATCCTGGCCGCCTCGCCCGTGGGGGCGGCGGCGTTCGCCAGGCGCGGCACGGCGGCCATGGCGGCGAGCGCGGTGGCGGAGGCGAAGGCGAAGAGTTCGCGGCGGTTCATCATGGAAGGTGGCTCCCCAGAGGCGCGACGCGCCGACATTTCTGGGACACAGGCGTAAGCCGCTGCTCTCCCTGCGGCAACGGGCGGGGCGTTAATTCGGCGTAATGGGCAAAGTCGGCGACGGTCGGGGCCTTTTGGTCGGCCGCCGAGTTATCGACTTCCAAAATGGGCGGAGCCTTGGCATCTATCCTGCGCCGTCTGTTCCGGCGTTCTGGGGGGTCCATGTTTCCGGCTTCAGTTGATCTGGCCGCGCTGAGCGCGTCCGAGGGCGTTCGCATCATTGGCGCCGACACCGCCAACTACCTGGCCTGGTCGGTGGCGGCGGCCGGCGACGTCAATGGCGACGGCTTCCCCGACTTCATCCTCGGAACCAGCAGCGACACCGGAGTCGCCTATCTAGTGTTCGGCGGCGCCGGCGGGCTGCCGGCGGTCATCGACCTGGACGACCTGGACGGAAACAACGGCTTCCGCCTCGACAGCCTGTCGGCCGACGGCACCGGCGCCGAAGTCTCGAGCGCCGGCGACTTCAACGGCGACGGCGTCGATGACCTGATGGTCAGCATCTATCCCGGCGGAGCCTTCCTCGTTTTCGGCAAGAGCAGCGGCTTTGCGCCCACTGTCAGTCTCTCCACCCTCGCCGGCTCGGATGGCGCTCGTTTCTACTCCCCGTCGGTCTCCGGCATCGGCCGGGACGTCATGAGCCTGGGCGACATCAACGGCGACGGCCTGGCAGACATCGCCATCGGCGCGCCCTACGCCTACGACAGCGACAACAGCCTCAGCGTCAGCCGCGCCTATGTGGTCTTCGGGACCGGGGATCCACTGACGGCGATCGAGTCGCTCGACACCCTCGACGGGACGAACGGGTTCATCCTCGAAGGCGCCGCGACCGCCTATCTCGGCCTCTCCATATCGACCGGCGACGTCAACGGCGACGGCATGAGCGACATGATTGTCGGCGGCAGCGAGTCGGGCGGCAGCAACGTGAACGGCGAGGTCTATGTCGTCTTCGGCCGCTCGAGCGGCAACGCCTTCTCCGCCGTCCTGAACACCGCCGACCTGGACGGAACCAACGGCTTCCGCATCGAGGGCGACACCCCGACCGCCCATCTCGGATTTTCGGTCGCGTCCGCCGGCGACATCAACGACGACGGCTACGACGACATCATCACCAGCGTGGGCAGCGGCTCGGCCGTGATCTTCGGCGGCGCAACCTGGTCGGCCAGCCTCAGCGTCGCCGACCTCGACGGGACCAACGGCTTCAGGATCGCCGGGACCGGCTCCGTGGTCTCGGCGGCCGGCGATCTGAACGGCGACGGCATCGACGACTTCGCGGTCGCCCGCAACCCGGCGGGAGGCTCCCTCCAGGGCGCGGCCTACATCATCTTCGGCCATACCGGCGCCTTCTCCTCCACCCTGGACGTCCTCCAGCTCGACGGATCGGACGGTTTCCGGATCGACGCGGCCGAAGTCTACGACGGCGCCGGCGACGCGATGGCCGCGATCGGCGACGTCAACGGTGACGGCATCGACGACTTCCTGATCGGCGCCGACGGAACCGACATCGGCGGCGTCTACGCGACCGGCGCGGCCTACATCCTCTACGGCCGGGTCGACCGGACCGGGACCGCCGGCGACGACGTCCTCGCTGGCGGTTTCTCCAACGACGCCCTCAGCGGCGGCAATGGTCGCGATACCTTGAACGGCATGGCCGGAGACGATCTGCTCGACGGCGGCGACCTCGGCGACCTGCTCAACGGCGGTGACGGGGCCGACGACCTCCTCGGCGGTCTGGGCGGCGACGTCCTCAACGGCGATGCCGGCGACGATGCACTGAACGGCGGCGATGGAGCCGACAAGCTCAATGGCGGGACCGGCGCCGACACCTTGACGGGCGGCCTCGGCAACGACCGCTTCGACGGCGGTGACGATATCGACACCCTGACCGGCGGCGACGGCAACGACTACCTGGACGGCGGCGCGGGCGCCGATGTTCTGACCGGCGGCCTCGGCAACGACGTCTTCATCATCGACGACGCCGGCGACCAGACCGTCGAGGTGTCCGGAGAAGGCTTCGATATCGTCCGCACCTCCCTCAGCTGGACCCTGGCGGACCACATCGAAGGCCTGGAGCTGCAAGGCAGCGGCGACGCCAACGCCAGCGGCAACGCCGGAGCCAACAACCTGCAGGGCAATGCCGGCGACAACATCCTTATGGGCTTGGCCGGGGTCGATACCCTCAGCGGCAACGACGGCGATGACATCATCATCGGCGGTTCGGGTAATGATCTGCTTCGCGGGGGCACGGGGCGCGACGTTTTCAGCGTCGCCCATGCGTTTGGCCCGGTGTTGGAGACCGACCAGATCTTCGACTTCTCCGCCCCCGAAGGCGACACGGTCGGTGTCAGTGACAGCTATGTTCTGGTCTCGGCCTTCAGCAAGGTCGCCGGCCAGATGACCGTGACCTTCGCGGCCGGGATCACCACCCTGAAGATCGACGCCACCGGCGATGGCAGGGCCGACTATCAGATGAAGATCAACGGCG
>JAUMCZ010000006.1:0-3374 GCA_032122215.1 Caulobacter sp. | reverse complement strand
CGCCGTCTACCCCATGCCCCTGCTCAAGGCCGCCGCCTTCGGCCTGCTGGCCGCCGCCGCCTTCAGCCTGGTGCCGCTGGCCCGCGCCCGCTCGACCCCGCCGTCGGCCCTGTTCCGGCGCGACCTGATCGGCCGGATCGGTTGGGGCCTGGAGCTCTGGGTCACGGTCCTGGCCGGTCTGGGTCTTGGCGCCCTCGCCATCATCACCGCCCCGACCCCGCTGTCGGCCGTCATCATGATCGTCGGCGTCGCCGTCGCCTTCGGCCTGCTCGCCCTGCTCGGGCGCGGCGCCGCCTGGGCGGCCGGCAAGCTGCGGCGGTTTGCCAGCGGCCCCTGGCGCATCGGCCTGGCCAACCTGTCCGGTCCCCGCTCCGCCGCCCGCACGGCCTCGCCCGCCATCGGCCTCGGCGTCGCCCTGCTGGCCTCCGTCGTGCTGATCCAGTCCAGCCTGCTGGCCCAGGTCAGCCAGGTGGCCCCAAAGACCGCGCCCTCGATGGTCTTCCTCGACGTGCCCGGCGAGCGGATCGACGCCTTCGACGCCACGGTCGCAAAGGCCTTCGGCGCGCCCCTGACGAAAGACAACTTCCTGCGGTTTCCCTTCGTCACCGGCCGCATCGTCGCTCTGAAAGGTCAGCCGCTGGACCTCTCTAAGATCAAGGACGGCGAACGCTGGGCCTATGACAACGACCTCCAGATGAGCACCTTCGCCACCGAGCCGAACGACGCCGGCGTGCAGGAAGGCCGCTGGTGGAAGCCTGACGATCCGGCCCCGCAGGTGGCCATGGAGATCGACGCCGCCAAGGGCGCCGGCCTGGCCATCGGCGACATGATCACCGTCAACGTTCTGGGCCGTGACATCGACGCCCGCATCGCCGTGCTGCGCAAGGTCGAGTGGGGCGGCTTCAACCCCGCCTTCACCATCATCCTCAACCCCAGGGCGCTCGAGGGGGCCGGCATGCGCTGGATCGCCATCGCCAAGGCCAGCGCCGCCCAGGAAGAGGCCGCCACCCGGGCGCTGGGCGCCGATTTCGCCGAGGTCAACGTCATCAGCGTCCGCGAGGGCCTGGCCCAGGCCGTCGAGATGTTCGACCGCCTCAGCCTGGCGGTGCGCGGGGCTGCGGCCGTCGCCGCCCTGGCCGGGCTGCTGGTGCTGGCCGGCGCCATCGCCGCCGGGGCCAGGGCCCGGGCCCGCGAGGCGGCGACGCTGAAAGTGCTGGGCGGCTCGCGCGGCCAGATCCTGCTGGCCTACGGGGTCGAGTACGGCGCCGTCGGCCTGATTGCCGGGGTGTTCGGGGTGGCGCTCGGCTATGCCGCCGCCTGGCCGGTGGTGGCGGTCATCTTCGAGGCGACCTGGAGTGTCGACTGGGGCGGCGTGGCTGCTCTGGTCGGCGGCGCGGCCGGGCTCGCGGCGGTCGGCGGCCTTCTGGCGGCGGCCCAGGCCCTGTCTCGCAGGCCGGCCCCTGTGTTGAGGACAGAGTAAGAAAAATCTTGAAACCCCAACAGGTTCACTGGACCCCTTGCGTCAAACCGACACAGCCCCGATATTTCCACAAACGGCTCCATTCCGGAGCCGGCTTTAAGGGTAGTTTTTTCATGAGCGACTTCGAACGCACCACGGCGCGCTCGATCCCGCACACCGGCGACATGTCGGTCGATGCCGGGCTGCGCGCCTTCATGCTGGGCGTCTATAACAAGATGGCCCTTGGCCTGGTGGTCTCCGCCGCCCTGGCCTACAGCGTGGCCAACTTCGCGCCCGTCCGCGACCTGCTGTACCGGGTCAACGAGAACGGGGCCCTCGCGGGTTACACCATCCTCGGCATGGTCCTCGCCTTCGCGCCTCTGGTTCTGGTGCTCGGCGCCGGCTTCATGATGCGCAACCCGACCGCCAGGAGCTCGGGCGCCCTCTACTGGACCATCGTCTCGGTCATCGGCGCTTCCGGCGCCGTCTGGGTGCTGCGCTACACCGGCGCCTCGATCGCCACGACCTTCCTGATCACGGCCACCGCCTTTGGCGCGCTCAGCCTCTTTGGTTACACGACCAAGAAGGATCTGACCGGCATGGGCACCTTCCTGATCATGGGCGTCTGGGGCCTGATCATCGCCGGCCTGGTGAACATGTTCCTGGGCAGCGGCCTGATGCAGATGATCATCAGCGTCGTCGGCGTCCTGATCTTCGCGGGCCTCACCGCCTACGACACCCAGCGCCTGAAGATGACCTACTACGAGCTGGGCGGCGACCAGGCGGGTCTGGCCGTGGCCACCAACTTCGGCGCTCTGAGCCTCTACCTGGACTTCATCAACATGTTCCAGTTCCTGCTCGCCCTGTTCGGCGGCCGCCGCGAATAGCGGTCGGACAAGCAGATACGATCAAGGCCCCGGCGGAAACGCCGGGGCCTTTTTCTTACTCAACGACCTGGAATTTCCGGCTGTCGAACAGCCTCAGCACCTGGGCCAGCTCATGGCCCCGCCTCAGGGTCATCCCGCCCTGACCGATCACGGACCAGGCCCCCTGCTTGCGCGCCAGCTCCGGCTGCTTCTCGATCCTGTAGAGCGGCTGCTCCGAGGCCCGGCGGAAGATGCAGAAGACGGCGCGATCGGACAGGCCCGCGATGGCGTAGTCACGCCACTCACCGGCGGCCACCATCCGCCCGTACAGGCGCATGATGAGGTCCAGCTCCCGGCGCTCGAAGAAGACCGTTGCGCCGGGCGAGGACGGGTATGTCGGATCAAGGCTCATCTACATCGTCAGCCTAGACCTTATTCGGCCGGTCTGGCGAGGGGTCTGCGGTTTGTGGGATCGCTGAAATGCGCGGCCCTGCAATGACCTCATTTGCGACCAACCGCCGCCCGGTTCGGGGGCGATAACCTCAGTGTCGGCTGATCGAAGCGCCCACGGCTTCGGTACCTGAACAGCCCCCCCAGCCCCCATCGGGGCCGTGATCGCCAACCGCGGTCAGCCGACACCCTTAAGAGAGCCCGCGTCGCACCCCTCCCCCCCTGGCGACGCGGGCTTTTTCTTTGCCCCAACCTTTTCTTTGCCTGACCTAGCGGCCACCTGCTTCCATCTCCCGAAAAAGGGAGAACACCATGGGCAGACTTGCAGGCCGCCGCGCCATCGTCACCGGCGCCGCCAGCGGTATCGGCCGCGCCACCGCCGAACTCTTCGCCGCCGAGGGCGCCCGGGTGGTGGCCGTCGACCGGCCGGACGCCAACCTCGTCTTCGAGCATGCCGCCATTGTCCCGCTCGGCCAGGACATCGGCGAGGACGCCGCCCCGCAGACCATCGTCGACAGGGCTGTCGCCGAGTTCGGCGGCCTCGACATCCTCTACAACAACGCCGGCATCAGCCACGGCGCCCCGGTCGCCGACACCAC
>JAUMCZ010000005.1:0-9621 GCA_032122215.1 Caulobacter sp. | reverse complement strand
AGACCCTGCGCCAGGGCCGGCTGCAGAAGAACCCCTATCTCAACTGGAGCCAGATCGGGGCCGGCCTGCCGCCGAGCAAGATCCTGGTCTACGGTCCGCCGCCGACCAGCGGCACCCGCGACGCCTTCCTCGAGCTCGGCATCGAGGCCGGCGCTGCCCGTTTCGACCTGCTGAAGTCGATGAAGAAGGACGACGAGAAGGCCTTCAAGGGCCGGGTCGCCCCCTTGCGCTCGGACCGCTGGATCGATGCCGGCGAGAACGACAACGCCATCGTCCAGACCCTGACCCGGACGCCGGGCTCGGCCGGCGTGTTCGGCTACTTCTTCTACGAAGAGAACATGGACAAGGTGAAGGTGGCCTCGATCGACGGGGTGAAGCCGACGTTCGAGACCATCGCGTCCGGCAAATACCCGCTCAGCCGCTCGCTCTACGTCTACGTCAAGAAATCCCGGCTGGACCTGACGCCGGGCCTGCGCGGCTTCGTCAGGGAATTCACCTCCGACTCGGCGTCGGGACGTGGCGGCTACCTGCAGGACCGAGGCATGATCCCGCTGCCGCCGGCCATGCATGAGGCGGTGAAGGCGACGGTGAAGACAGGCACGCCGATGGCGGTTCCGGCGAAGTAGTCAGCCGCCGGTTACCTCCCGGATCCACGCCCCCGCGCCGGCCAGCGCCTTGCGGCCGGCGGTCAGTTGGCCGGACCAGGCATGCCAGACGTGCAGCATCTCCGGCCAGATCTCCAGCCGCACCGGAACCCCGGCCAGGCCCGCCGCCTCGGCCACGGCGATGCTGTCGCTCATCAGCACCTCCGCCCCGCTGACGTGGATCAGGATCGGGGCGATGCCGGTGAAGTCGCCCAGGGCCGGTGAGGCGTGAGGATGGCCGGGATCGGCCCCGGCCAGGTAGGCCTCGGCAAACTGGTCAAGGCCAGCCACGCTGATCATCGGGTCCAGGTGAGGCACCGTCTCATAGGCCTTGCCGACCTGGCGCAGGTCCGCCCACGGGCTGATGCAGAACAGGCCCGCCGGCTGCGGCAGGGCTTCGTCGCGCAGCGCCAGCGCCACGGCCAGGGTCAGGCCGCCGCCGGCGCTGTCGCCGGCGATGACCATGCGGGCCGGATCGATACCGGCGTCCAGCAGGTGCTTCCAGGCCTTGACCCCGTCCTCGACGGCGGCGGGGAAGGGGTTCTCCGGCCCCATGCGGTAGTCGGGCACAAGAACCGGGCAACCGGCCTCCTGCGCCAGCCGGGCGCACATCGGCCGGTGGCTTTTGGGGCTGCCGATCACATAGCCGCCGCCGTGCAGGTAGAGGATCTGCCGGCTCTCGTCATAGCCCTGCGGCACCAGCCCCTCGGCGGCCATGCCGTCGATATCGACCGGCACCACCAGCGTGCCTTCAGGCAGGCTGCCGATCTCGCCAAAACCATCCATGGCGGCCCGGCGCTCGGCCCAGGTCGGGGCCGGAGCGCCTTCCGGCGGCTGCATTGAGGCGTAGAAGGCGCGAACGGCGCCGATCTCCGGATCCCGCCATTTGATGTCGTCCGCCATGTCCGTCCTCCCGTGTTTTGTCACACGGTGAAGGGTCAGGCCTGCATCGTCCAGCCCTCGACGCCCATCGCCGCCTGACGGCCGGCTTCGGAGCGGGTGGGGTGGGGGTGGCAGGTGCGGGCGACGTCTTCGGACGCTGCGGAGAACGCCATGGCCACGCAGTATTCGCCGATCAGCTCGCCGGCCTGCGGGCCGATGATGTGGACGCCGAGGATGCGGTCGGTCTTCGCATCGGCCAGGACTTTCGCGAAGCCTTCGGTCTCGTGGTTGATCTTGGCGCGGCTGTTGGCCGTGAAGGGGAACTTGCCGACCTTGTAGGCGACGCCTTCGGCCTTCAGAGCCTCCTCGGTCTTCCCGACCCAGGCGACCTCCGGATAGGTGTAGATCACCCCCGGAACCAGATTGTAGTCGACGTGACCGGCCTTGCCGGCGATCAGCTCGATACAGGCGACGGCGTCTTCCTCGGCCTTGTGGGCCAGCATCGGGCCATAGATGACATCGCCGATGGCCCAGACGTTCTCGGCGCTGGTCCTGAAGTGGTCGGTCTCGATGACGCCGCGCTTGTCGGGGGTGATGCCGACGGTCTCCAGGCCGAGGCCTTCGGTGTAGGCGCGACGGCCGATGGACAGCAGCACATAGTCGGCCTTGAGCGTTTCGGCCTCGCCGCCGGCGGCAGGCTCGAGGGTCAGCTCGACGCCGGCCTTGCCGGCCTTGGCGGCGGTGACCTTGGTCCCCAGCTTGAAGGTCATGCCCTGCTTGGTCAGGCTGCGCTGGAAGGTCTTGGAGGTTTCCTCGTCTACCCCGGGGGTGATCCGCGGCAGGTACTCGACGACGGTGACTTCCGCGCCGAGGCGGCGCCAGACCGAGCCCAGTTCCAGCCCGATGATGCCGGCCCCGATGATCACCATGGACTTGGGGACTTCCGGCAGCGACAGGGCGCCGGTGCTGTCGACGATCCGCTTCTGGTCGACTTCGACGCCGTTCAGCGGGGTCGGCTCAGAGCCGGTGGCAATGACGATGTGCCGGGTTTCGAGGACGGTCTCGGACCCGTCTTCGGCCTTCACGGCCACCTTTCCCGGACCGGCGATCCGGCCCCAACCCTTCACATAGTCGGCCTTGTTCTTCTTCATCAGGAACTCGACGCCCTTGGTCAAGGCTTCGACGCTCTCGGCCTTCTGGGCCATCATCTGGGCCAGGTTCAGCGTCGGGGTGACCTCGATGCCCAGCTTGGCGAAGTCCTTGTTCGCCAGTTCGTAGAGCTCGGAGGCGTGCAGCAGGGCCTTTGACGGCATGCAGCCGACGTTCAGGCAGGTGCCGCCCAGCTTTCCGCGACCTTCGACGATGGCGACCTTCAGGCCCAGCTGTCCGGCACGGATCGCCGCGTTGTAGCCGCCGGGGCCGCCCCCGATGATGACGACGTCGTACTGGGCCATCAGCCGAAAATCCTTCGTGTGAGTGTGCGCTGCATATGGCCCATCGCAGCCGGTTTTTCGAGGCTTAACCCGCTGATCAGCGGAACAAACCGACCATATTGCAGCCCAGGACGAAGCCGCTGGTCCCCAGGTACATCAGGAAGGCGTTGGTGGAGGCGCGCCGACCGCGCCGGCTGGCCTCGTCCTTGGGGGGCAGGTTCGCACGCGCCCAGGCGAAGTAGGCCCCCTGCAGGGCGCAGCAGGCCATGAAGGCAGGCGGCGCCAGGGGGCTGAGCAGGATCAGGAACATGCCCGACATCAGGGTCAGCGCCCCGACGCCGAAGATGGTCCAGCCGCGCAGGGTCTCGATGCGGTCGGTCGGCTCCAGGGTCAGCTTTTCGAGCGCCCGGTCCATGAAGACGTTCATCCGCCAGGCGTTCAGCGCCACCGCTCCGGCAAAGACATACCAGCCGCCCAGCAGGCGCGCGACGAAGGCCAGTATCTCGAGGTGGTCCTGGGGAGTCATGGCGGGTTGATAACGAGGTTCCAGAGCAGCAGCCAGACCAGGCCGGCGATCACGAAGACACTGGTCGCCAGCAGAAAGCCCATGGCCCAGGCCGCCGGCTGCGGCCAGAGGCGCTTTCGGAGCCCGATCACGAGCCAGCCGGCCTCGAAGCCCCCTACCATGCCGACCATCAGCGCCAGGACGCTGGCCGTGACCGAACCGGTCGCGGGTGGCTCTGCATCCGGGTCGGGCGGGCATTCGGCCGCGATGGCCAGGATCGCGCGGCCGTCGGCCAGATCCTCCGTCGGCAGCATGACGCGGTAGCCGCCCAGCGCCGACTGGGCGACCCAGTCGGTCCCGCCGTAGTGCTCGTCGAAGACGAGGGCGATGAGCCCTGCCGAGCGCAGGGCCGAGGCGGCGACCTGGGCGTCGGGTTGGGTGTGGAAGCGGGCCAGGATCGACAGCGTCATGCGGACAGGGGCGCCTTGCTCATGGCCTACTGCTCGAGCAGGTCACGGCGCGGCCGGCTGGAGGGGCCGAAGAGCACGGCGGTCAGGAAGAGAAAGATGATTTCCCCGACCATCAGCTGCCAGACCCCGTCGCGCTCGGCGGGGCTGAAGCCGCCCTGCTCCAGCACCTTGCGGCCCCAGAGCAGCCAAGCGCCGCCCTCGACCACCAGGGCCGCCATCGACCAGCCGACGGCGTCGAGGATGGCCAGATGCGTCACCCACACGGCCCGCAGACGCAGGGCCAGCGCCAGCAGGGTCACCCACAGCGGCGCCCAAAGCCAGCCGGCCATCATCGGCTCAAGCGGCGCGGCGAAGCCGGGCAGGAAGGCGACCAGCGCCTTGATCATGCTGCGCGGGGCCTGCGGCTGCAGAAAGTCCGCCAGCAGGGGCAGGGCGTAGGCGATGGCGAAGGCAAGGAACACCGGCGCCAGCCAGACGAACGGCGGCCCGTGTACCGCGCGCCAGGCCTTCACGGCCTTCGCGTCAGGCGCGATGGGCCCGGCCTTGGCTTTGCGCCGGTTTGGCGGCTTGGCGGCGGCCCGCGTCCGCATGGCCTTGAACGCCGAGACCAGGTTGCGCCACCAGATTGCGGGGCCGGATGGCTCCGGCCCGCTGATGATCGGATCGTTGTGATGGTCGCCCATGCCGCCCCCGGCCTTTCCGCATGACCAGCATGCACCAGCGCTGCTGGAAGGTCACCCTTTCAGGTCAGGAGGCCGCGCGGCGCTCATCGATGGTTTCGTCAGTAATCCGAACAGCGCGTCCATAATGCCAACTGTCGACATATAACATACGAACTTGACTATTTTAGTCTTTAGTAGTACTCATAAGTAAACCGGAAAACATACGGAAAAAATCGCGGGACGCGCTCACCGGGCGGGTTTAGAAAAAGCCCTGCATTGTTGGGGTCCCTGCGTGGAATTTAGAAACTTTTTGCTTTCGGCTATCGGTAGAGCCGACCTGGAAACACTCGCGCCTCAGCTCAGCGAGGTGTCGTTGCAACGGGGCGAGGTGGTTTTCCCCAAGGGCGGGGTGGTCACGCATGTCTACTTCCCCAGTTCGGCCGTCCTGTCCGTCGTCACTGTCATGCGCGATGGCCGGTTCATTGAGAGCAACACCATTGGCCGTGAGGGCGGCGCCGGTCTTCTCGACGCGGCGGGGAGTGCGCCGTCCTATCACCGCGTCTTCGCCCAGATCGCCGGCAGCGCCTTCCGACTGCCGGCCGACGCTTTCCGCAGCCAGCTGGAGGCCAGTCCTGCCTTCGCCCAGCTGCTGTTTCGCCATGCCCTGGCAGACGCGGCACAGACCCAGCAGTTCGTCGCCTGCAACGTCCTGCACAACGCCGAGCAGCGGCTGGCTCGCTGGCTGCTGATGACGGCCGACCGCACCGGCACCCGGGCCTTTTCCCTGACCCAGGAATACATGGCGGTGATGACCGGCGTACAGCGCACCACGATCAGCGCCATGGCCTCGGACTTCAAGGAGCGCGGCCTTATCCGCTACAGCCGCGGCGCGCTGGAGATCCTCGATGTCGCGGGACTTAAGACGGTGGCCTGCGAATGCGCCAGCGTCGCTCACGAGCTGTTTCTGGGCCGCCGGGAGACGGACTGAGCCGTCGCTTTGAGGTCCTCAGCAGCTGCCCTGCGCCGCTTTCACGGATCGACGTCCACGAGCCTGCCCGCCGCCTGCTGCAGGATGGTTGAAAAGGCGGCCGATGGGGATGCGCCGTCTGCCGGGCCGACCTGCCCGGAGTCGACCAGGGCCGCCAGGCTGGCGCGTCCCCGGCTGAGCCGGCTTTTCACCGTGCCGATGGGCACAGCCATCACTTCGGCGGCCTGATCATAGGACAGGCCGGCGGCGCAGATCAGCAGGATGGCTTCCCGCTGTTCCTCGGGCAGGCAGAGCAGGCCGCGCCGAACGACATCCAGTTCGAAGCGGGCGTAGGGGTCATCGCTGAACACCAGGGTGCGCTCGGCGACCTCCGGGTCCAGGCCGGTCTCCCGGCCTGCGCTGCGACGTGAGCTGTAGAAGCGGTTGCGCAGGATGGTGAACACCCAGGCCTTCAGATTGGTGTCGGGCCTGAAGGTCCGCCAGGCCTGCAGGGCGCGATAGAGCGTGTCCTGGGCCAGATCGTCGGCCTCGTCGCGATTGCGGCACAGGGATCGGGCGAAAGCCCGCATGGCTGGAATCAGCTCCAGCAGCTGTTCGCGGAAATCTGCCTCCTGGCCAGGCCTGACAGACCCGGGTGAGGCTGGTTCGATGAGCGACATGACGCCTGTCCCGACCGATCGCTGCCCGCGACCGCCATTTTCAATGGCCATCCGGGCCGTCGGTTCCCGAGGCGTTTCTATGTCGAATCAACGACATATGGCCTGGCGGTGTGAAGTCAGACGGCCTGGCGTCGCTGCTGGCGGTCAAAGAGCCAGAGCAGGAGCAGGGGACCCAGCAGAAGGGCGCCCTCAACCAGCAGCAGACTGGCCAGCGGCCCCTGGCCCTCGCGACTGGAGCCCAGCACAACCCAGGCCCCGGCTTCGAGCATGAAAGCCGCCACGGCCAGGGTGAGCGCGCCGATTACTGATGTCTTGGCGGCGTTCATGGCCATGACCCGCAGAGCCAGGGCGCCGCCCCACACCCAGACGGGCTCGAAGCTCCAGGCCTGGGCGGCGGGAACGATCAGCTCGCCGAACGGCAGGCTGCCAGCGAGGCTGAAGAGCAGGTCGGCCAGGCCTATGAAGTCGCCGACATGAGGCGCGGCATGGAACGCGGCCAGCAAGGCGATCAACGGCGGGACCAGGCCGTTGAGGATGCCGGGGCGGCGGGGCGCCTGGAAGGCCGGCGATCGCTTGATCGGTCGACGCGCCTTCTTCTCAGGGCCGACCTCGATGGTCGGCGCGCTGAACGTGACGCCCCGGGTCATGGCTGACTGGCCGATGTCGAGATCGGTCCCGCCCTGTGACCAGGGCCAGACAAAGCCGCCCGGCTCAACGATGGGCCGGCGATGATCCGTGATCTTGGGAGGCCCCGACATGCCTGCGAGCATGCCGGGTGATCGATCAGACGTCCAGCAGCAGGCGCTGCGGGTCCTCGATGGCTTCCTTGACCTTGACCAGGAAGGTCACGGCGCCCTGGCCGTCGACGACGCGGTGGTCGTACGACAAGGCGAGGTACATCATCGGGCGGATGACGATCTGGCCGTTCACGACCATCGGCCGCTCCTGGATCTTGTGCATGCCCAGGATGCCCGACTGCGGGGCGTTGAGGATCGGCGTCGACATCAGCGAGCCGTAGACCCCGCCGTTGGAGATGGTGAAGGTGCCGCCCTGCATGTCGTCAATCGACAGCTGGCCGTCGCGGGCCTTCTTGCCGAGGGCGCCGATGGCCTTCTCGATTCCGGCGAGGGACATGGCGTCGGCGTCACGGACGACCGGAACCACCAGACCCTTCTCGGTGCCGACGGCGACGCCGATGTCGTAGTGGTTCTTGTAGATCAGGTCCTGGCCGTCGATCTCGGCATTGACGTCCGGGATGGCCTTCAGGGCGGCGACGCAGGCGCGGACGAAGAAGCTCATGAAGCCCAGCTTGACGCCGTGGGTCTTCTCGAAGGTGTCCTTGTACTGATTGCGCAGGGCCATGACCGCGCTCATGTCCACCTCGTTGAAAGTGGTCAGCATGGCGGCGTTGTTCTGCGCCTCCTTCAGTCGGCGGGCGATGGTCTGCCGCAGGCGGGTCATCTTCACCCGCTCCTCGCGCTCGTGGATGGCGCGGGCCGGGGCCGGGGCGGCGGGCGCGGCCGGGGCGGCGGCGCGGGCGTCGATAGCGGCCAGGGCGTCACCCTTGGTGATGCGGCCGTCCTTGCCGGTGCCGGCGACGGACGTAGCGTCCAGGCCGGTTTCCGAGACGATGCGCTGCACGCTGGGGGCCAGCGGCTTGTCGTCGGCGACCGGGGCGGCCGGAGCAGGCGCCGGAGCGGCCTTGGGCGCTTCAACCTTGGGGGCGGGCGCGGCTTCCGCCTTGGGGGCTTCGGCCTTCGGGGCGGCGGCGGCGCCACCGGCGGTCACGACGCCGAGCAGGGCGCCGGGGACGACCGTGTCACCGTCGTTGGCGGCGATGCTTTCGAGCACGCCGTCGGCCGGGCTGGCGACCTCGAGGCTGACCTTGTCGGTTTCCAGCTCGACGATGATCTCGTCCTTCTTCACCGCCTCGCCCGGCTTCTTCTTCCAGCTGGCGACCGTCGCTTCGCTGACGGATTCGCCGAGGGCGGGGGTCATGATGTCGGCCATAAGTCTCTGCTCGTCTGTCTGTTCGGTCTGTCGCCGGGGGGAGCCGGCATCGGTCGGTGTTAGGCGAAGGCGCCCTTAGGCAAATGCATCGTTAAGGAACGCTTCAAGTTCCTTCATGTGCCGGCTCATCATGCCGGCGGCGGTGGAGGCGCTGGCCGGGCGGCCGACGTAGCGCGCGCGCTTGGCCTTGATCTTCATGCGCTCGAGGGTGAGCTCGAGCCAGGGATCGACGAAGGTCCAGCCGCCCATGTTCTTGGGCTCTTCCTGAACCCACATCAGCTCGGCGTTCGGGAAGCGCTGCAGCAGCTGCATCACCGACTTCATAGGCCAGGGATAGAACTGTTCGATGCGCATGATGTAGACATCATCACGCCCGGACTTGGCCCGAGCCTCGACAAGATCGAAGTAGACCTTGCCGGAACAGGCGATGACGCGGGTGATCTTGTCGTCGGCCTTGAGGGTGACGCCACCGACATCGCAGCCGGCCTCGGCCCCGTCGATCATCACCCGGTGGAAGCTGCCGTCCGGCCCCAGGTCGGCCAGGTTCGAAACCGCCTTCTTGTGGCGCAGCAGGCTCTTGGGAGCCATGACCACCAGGGGCTTGCGGAACTCCCGGTGCATCTGGCGGCGCAGGGCGTGGAAGTAGTTGGCCGGGGTCGAGCAGTTGACGATCTGCATGTTGTCCTCGGCGCAGGACTGCAGGAAGCGCTCGAGACGGGCGGAGCTGTGCTCGGGGCCCTGGCCCTCGTAGCCGTGGGGCAGCAGCATGACGAGGCCGCTCATCCGCAGCCACTTGCGTTCGCCCGAGCTGATGAACTGGTCGATGACCACCTGGGCGCCGTTCACGAAGTCGCCGAACTGGGCTTCCCACAGGGTCAGCGTATTCGGGTCCGCGAGGCTGAAGCCGTACTCGAAGCCGAGCACCGCCTCTTCCGACAGCAGGCTGTCGATGACCTCGTAGTGGGCCTGGCCGGGACGCAGGTTGTTCAGCGGTGTGTAGTGTTCTTCCGTGGTCTGATCGATCAGGTCGGAATGGCGCTGGGTGAAGGTGCCGCGCACGCTGTCCTGGCCGGACAGGCGGACCGGATAGCCCTCGTCGAGCAGGGTGGCGAAGGCCAGGTGCTCGGCAAGGGCCCAGTCGATGCCTTCGCCGGCGTCGATGGCGGCCCGGCGGTTCTCGACCATGCGCTTGACGGTCTTGTGGACATCGACGCTGTCCGGGAAGGACGTGATCTTGCGGCCAAGGTCGCTCAGCTTCTGCAGCGAGACGCCGGTCTTGCCCTTGCGCTCTTCGTCGCCGGGCAGGGTCAGGCCGGCCCACTTGCCGTCCAGCCAGTCGGCCTTGTCGGCCTTGTAGGTCTTGCCGCC
>JAUMCZ010000004.1:0-14034 GCA_032122215.1 Caulobacter sp. | reverse complement strand
TGGCGATCAGGGCCCGTTGCAGGGATTTCAGCTGGTTCTCTGTGCGGTCGCAGGCCTCGCGGACCCAGAGGCGGAAGTCGAGGGCGACCTGGTCGTTGCGGCTGCGGGCGGTATGCAGGCGACCCGACGGCTCGCCGATCAGTTCGGCCAGGCGCGCCTCGACATTCATGTGAATGTCTTCGTATTCGTCGCGGAACGGGAAGGTCCCGGCGGCCATTTCCGCCTCGATGGCCGACAATCCCTGCTGGATTTGCGCCTCATCCTCGCTAGATATCGCCCCCACGGCGGCCAGCATGGCGGCGTGGGCTTTCGAGCCGGCCAGATCCTGGCCGGCGAGGCGGCGGTCGAAGCCGATGGAGACGTTGATGGCCTGCATCAGGTCCGCCGGCTTGGCGCTGAAACGTCCGCCCCACATCGCCTGTCCTTGGGCTTGTCCGGGTGGGGAATTTTTCGAGGAGTCGTCGGTCATATGAGCGAAGTGTCCAAGGCCGGTCGGCGGCCCGATGTGATCCGGTGGGCGATAACGGTGGCGGTGCTCGTTGGCGTGCTGGCGGTTCTATATGTCATCCTGAGCGCGGTCATAGTCCCCAATGGGCCCGCGCGGCTCGAAACCTTGAAGCGCGGCAAGCTCGAGAAGCTTGAGATCACGATGACGCCCAACCCGGCGCCGACGCAGGCGTTCAAGGACGCCGATGGCAAGGACGTCACCATCGCCGACTTCAAGGGCAAGGTGACGATCGTCAACTTCTGGGCCACCTGGTGCGCGCCCTGCCTGGTCGAGATGCCGACCTTCTCGCGCCTGGCGGCGACCTATGCAGGCCAGCCGGTGGCCATCGTGGCGATCAGCATCGACAAGGACGACAAGGACGCTCAGGCGCGGGCCTTCATCGCCAAGAACCGGCCGCTGGACTACTACCGGGACGGGACGATGAACCTGCCGTTCCTGCTGAGCCCGCCGGCCCAGGGCATGCCGACGACGGTGGTCTACGACAAGAAGGGCGTCGAGCGGGCGCGGCTGTCGGGCGAGGCCGACTGGAGCGGGCCGGAGGCCATGGAGCTGGTGCGGTCGCTGCTGGCTGAGCCGTAGGTGGGTGCCTGCTTCGACACGCGACCTGAAGGCCGCTGCTCGGCATGACTGGCGCCAGGGACGATGCTCCCCTTTAGTCATCCTGAGCAGCCCGCGTTTGCGGGCGTGTCGAAGGACGCGCCATGACTCCCGCCGAGATCGACCATCTGGAGCGCATCGCCGACCGGGCCTGGCCGGCGGCCGAGCGGTCGAGCCTGGGATCGTGGATCCTCAATGCCTCAACCGGGTGGTCCGGTCGTCTGAACGCCTGCTGGCCGTTAGGCGAGCCGCCGCTGTCGTTGGTCGATGCGGTCGACGCGGTCGAGGCCTGGTACGGCGAACGCGGCTTGCCGCCGGTGTTCAAGCCGGCCGGGCCATTGCCGGCGCTTGAGGCCGAGCTGACTGCGCGAGGCTATCGGGCGCGGACGCCGACGCTGATGATGGTGGCCGACATTCCCGAGGCGACGCGGCCCGGGCGGGTGACGGTGGCGGACACCGTCGGTCAGGCTTTCGAGCAGGTGTTCCTGGGCACACAGGACGTTCCTGAGGACGCGGCCGAACGCATGGGGGCCTTCCACCGGATCGCGCGGCCGCGGGTGTTCGCTTCCATTGATGTCGAAGGGGAGCCGGTGGCGATCGGTGGCTCGGCGATCGAGGGCGACTGGGCAGGTGTATTCGGAATGCGGACGCTTGCGGCGTTTCGGCGACAGGGTCTGGCGCAGGATATCGTGGCGGCGCTGCTGGCCGGGGCGCGAGAAGCGGGGGCGAAACGCGCCTATCTGCAGGTCGAGGCGCCAAACGCGCCGGCGATCGCGCTGTATGAGCGGTTCGGGTTCGCGACCGCGTTTGCCTACAGCTATTGGGACAGGGCCGCCTCCGCCTGATCAGCCTTCTTCTGATCCCGGTTCGCCGCCCATTGAGCCAACGCCACCCCGGCAAGAGCGGCCAGCGCACCCAGACCCTGAAGCGGCGTCATCGCTTCGGTGAAGATCAGCCAGCCCAGCAGGGCGGCGACGGCGGGCTGGACGAGGACGACGACGCTGGCCGTGGCGGTGGGCAGGCGACCCAGCGCCCAGGCGATGGCGCCCTGGCCGGTGACATGGACGACAGCCAGACCGAGGCAGGCGCCCCAGCCGGCAAGGCTGGCGGGAAGAATGTCTTCGCCGAGCGCCAGCATGATGACCGCCAGGCCAATGGCGCCGACCAGGCTGGACCAGAACATCACCGCCATGGTCCCGAAGCGGGCGCGGGCCTGGCGCACGCAAAGGAAATAGGCGGCGTACCAGAGGGCGGTTGCGGCCGACAGGATGTCACCCAGCGGTGGGTTGCTCCCCGGGGCGACGGCGCCGCGACCCTCGGCCATGGTCCAGGCGCCGAGAAGGCCGAGCGCCATGCCGGCCAGGAAGATCGGCCCGACCCGCTCCTTGAAGACCAGGAAACCGACGATGGTGACGACGATCGGGGTCAGGTTGGCCAGGACCGTGGCGTTGGCCACGGAAGTCATGCCGATGCCGTAGTGCCAGAAAGCGAGATCGGCGGCGAAGAAGACACCGGCGAGGATCAGCGGGACGGAGGGCAGGCGCGGGCTCGGCTCGGCGCCGTCTCTTGTATGAGGGCGAAAGGCGAAGACGGCCAGCAGCGGCAAGGCCAGCGCCAGGCGCCAGAATCCGCCGGCGGCCGGGCCGGTCTCGGTCAGGCGCACGAAGATCGGTGCAAAGCCGATGGCGCAGGCGCCGGCCAGCAGGGCGACGAGCGGGAGAGCGCGATTGTTCACGAAAATCCTAGCTCCCGGCGAAGTTGCTCGGCGGTGACGCCGGATCCCCGAATCTCCCGAAGGGTCTGGGCATGATCGCGCTTGGCGTAACGCCTGCCGTCGGGTCCGACCAGCAGGGGATGATGGCGGTAGGTCGGGGCGGGGAGATCGAGCAGGGTCTGGAGCAGGCGCTGGACGGGCGTGGCCTCATAGAGGTCCTGGCCGCGGATGACATGGGTGACGCCCTGAAGCGCATCGTCGACAACCACAGCCAGGTGGTAGGCGACGCCGACGTCCTTGCGTGCGAGCACGATATCGCCGGCGGCGGCAGGGTCGGCTGAGCGAACCTCCTCGCCCTCATTGAATGTGAGATCGAACCCGCCGAGATGCCGACGAGCGGCCTCCAGAGAGAGCCGCCAGGCGAAGGGCTGTCCTTCGGCGAGGCGCGACGCTTCTTCGGCGGCGGGCCGTGGGGCGCCGTTATAGGGCAGGGGCAGGCCGTGCGGCGCCGATTGAGCCTGCTCTGCGATCTCCTTGCGGGTTTTGAAGCAGCGATAGGCGAGCCCGGCGTCGCGCAGCCTGCTCAGGGCGGCCTCGTAGTCGCGGAGATGGTCGGACTGGCGCCGGACCGGGGCTTCCCAGGTCAGGCCGAGCCAGGCGAGGTCTTCTAGGAGCGCGGCTTCGTACTCGGGCCGGCAGCGGGTGGCGTCGATGTCCTCGATGCGCAGCAGAAAGCGGCCGTTGGCGGCGCTTGCGGCCTGATACGCGGTCAAGGCCGAATAGGCGTGGCCCCGGTGCAGATAGCCGGTGGGCGAGGGGGCGAAACGAGTGACGAAGAGCGGCACGGCCCGTCTTTAACGACATTCGCCTCCTCCCGCGAGCGAGAGGAGGCGACTGGGCGCTGAACCCGGGCTTTCGCCGAGGTGATCGGCCGTTCAGGCCGATCAGTTGTTCGCGGGCGCGTCCGACATCTCTTCCAGGATGGCGCCGGCCTTGCGGGCTGAGGCTTCTTGGGCGACGTCGCCGAGCGAGACGATGCCGGTCAGGTTCTGCTTGTCGTCGACGATCAGGATCCGGCGGATCTGCTTGTCCTGCATCTGGAAGATGACGTCAGCGATCGTAGAGTCCTCCTGGCAGGTCTGGACGTCGGTGGTCATGACCTCGGAGACCTTGGTGTCGAAGCTGCGCTGTTCGCCGACCACGCGCAGGACGATGTCACGGTCGGTGATGATGCCCTTGATCTGGCCGTCCTCGACGACGGGGATGGCGCCCGAGTCGATCTCGTTCATGCGCTTGGCGATCTCGGCGACAGTGTCCGAGGGTTTGGCGACCTGCGGGTTGGCGGTCATGACTTCGGAAATCAGCATGGCGAGTAAGCCCCTTTTACGGCTGTGGTGAGCCGTCTTAACGGGCAGGGGCGCCCGCGCGTTCCGAAGACCTCAGTCTTGCTTGGCCTGCTTGGCCTGGAACATGCCCAGGTGGCTGAGCACCGCGCGCAGGAAGCCGGCGTCGCCGCCGAAGGCTTCCTTCAGCGGGTTGAACTGCGCAAAGCCGCTCATTTCGGCCAGGCCGTGCGCCGCGCACCAGGCGGCGATGGTGGCCAGTTCGATGTCGACATCCGGAACGCCGGGGCCGGCCGCGTCACGGAAGGTGTTGCGGACCAGGCAGTAAGCGCCGTCTTCCTTGTCTTGCATGCCCTCGGGCAGGGAATCCTTGTCGCGGGCGGTGTCGTACATCACCCGGTACAGAGCGGGGTGTTCCTGCGAGAAGCGGACGTAGGCGACGCCGATCTCGGTCATCAGGCTGGTGAGGTCGGGCGTCGATCCCTGGACAGCAGCCATGCCGTCGCCAAGCGCTTCCCAGCCGACATGAGCGACGGCCTCCAGCAGTTCGCCCTTGTCCTTGAAGTGGTGATAGGGCGCGGCCGGGCTGACGCCGGCCTCACGCGCCACGGCCCGCAGAGAGAGGGCGCTGGGGCCTTCGCGCTCGAGAATCCGGATAGCGGCGTCGACCAGCGCGCGGCGCAGGTCGCCGTGGTGATAGGGGCGGGTATCGGCAACAGCGGCAGTGCTCATTGAACCTGTATAAACTTTCATCCGAACGCCGTAAAGATCATCTTGACATCGCTTAGATGGGTTTATATCTAAGCACTGTCCAGATCGGACAAACCCTTCGCCCCCCTCCCCGGGTGAGACGAGGGGATCAAACGGGGGGCTTCCGGTCACACCGGAGCCCGAACTCAAAAGGTGTGTGTCATGCAAGTTTCCAAGCTGTCTTCGTTCGAACGCTTCTTCGACCGTTCGGCCGCCGTGCTGTTCGTGGGTCTGGGTCTGATCCTCGCCGGCGCGACCGCGTTCATCGGCGTCTAGAACGATCGAGCTGGCGGTCGGCCCTCACCGGCCGCCCGCCGCCCACGAATTTTCTCTATCCGAGCATCTGACTTCAGGGCCCCCTCGCGGGGCCCTTTTTCTTTTGCCGCTGTGTCTTGGAGCCGTCGCGCATCGGCGCCATCTTCAAATCGTCATCGGGGATGCAGGCGATTCCCGTAGCGACGGAAAGGCAGGCGGGTCTTCAGTCCGATTGCGAGTTCCACACCGCGGGAGCGGGCGTGATGGAGATTTCATCCCATGCGCCGTCTGGCTGGCCCGCCCTTGTTCTGAACGCCGACTATCGGCCGCTCAGCTATTATCCCTTGTCCGTCTGGCCTTGGCAGGACGTGATCAAGGCGGTCTTTCTCGACCGCGTCGACGTGGTGTCGACCTATGATCAGGTGATCCGCAGTCCCAGCTTCGAGATGCGGCTGCCGAGCGTGGTCTCTCTCAAGCAGTTCGTCAGCCAGGACCGGCCGCCGGCCTTCACGCGCTTCAATCTGTTCCTGCGCGACGCCTTCACCTGCCAGTACTGCACCTCCACCATGGACCTGACGTTCGACCATGTGCTGCCGCGCTCGCAGGGCGGGCGGACGACCTGGGAGAACATCGTCACCGCCTGCGCGCCCTGCAACCTGGCCAAGGGCGGCCGCACGCCCCGCGAAGCGCACATGCACCCGCGAAGGGCGCCGCGTCGGCCATCAATGCATGAGCTGCAGGAGCGGGGGCGACGGTTTCCGCCCGGCCACCTGCATGAGAGCTGGCTCGACTACCTTTACTGGGACATCGAACTCGAAGCCTAGGCAGCCGTCACCTCAGTGGGTCAGCACGCCGTCGCGGTAGCAGGGCTCCAGAAGGCGGGCGATGCTGGGAAAGCGGACGGCGGCGGCTTCGATCCAGGCGACGCCCTTGCCGATCTCTTCGGCATTGTTGGCGCGCGACGTCGCCTGCAGATGGCGGCGGGTGGCGGGCGTGAAGGTCTGGGTCGGGTTCTTGGCGTAGCGGTTCATCAGCGGGCTGGAGACGATGGCCTGGACGACCTGCGGGTCGGCGGGCTGGCCCAGATGGGTCAGGGCCCGGGTCAGCCCTTCGGCCGGGTTGGCCAGGAAGATGTCGAAATCGACGAACAGCACCTGGGCCGGGTTGGCCCGGGCGGCGGTGTCCATGGCCAGCATCTCGGCTGTCCAGACCAGGGCGGCGCGCTCGCCCAGCGACATGCTGTGCAGACGCCAGGGCTCGGCGCCGAGGCGGCGATGCAGGCGGGTCATGGCGATGGCGACGGAGGTGCGCACGTCGCCAAGGCCGTGCTGGCTGGCCAGGACTCCGGCCAGCCAGCTTTCGGGCGCGGCGGTCATCATCAGGGCCCGCGGCTTGCTGGGCCGGGCCAGCAGGGAGGGCGCCAGTTCGCTGGCCCAGCTCGTCGCCTTGACCACCGGGACCTGGCCGGGGCCGTAGGTCCGCGACCACAGCTTCAGGCAGAGGCTCAGCACCTCCTCGAACCGCTGCGGCGACCACAGGCTTTCGGGACGCGTAAGCTGGGCGTGGATCTGGGCCAGCAAGGGCAGGGCGGTCGGCTCGCGCAGGGAATGGATCCCGGGCGCGGCGCCCAGCAGTCGCGAGAGCAGGGTCGAGCCGACATGGCCGACATGGAAGATGAAGTCGCAGCGCTCGGGCAGGGGGGCCGCATGCTCGGCGATCTCGTCAAGGCGCGCCCAGAGCCCGGGGGTGTCATCGCCGAGCACCCGCTCGTCGAGGAAGCTGGCGTCGAGATAGTGGCGCCTCGTCAGGCGGACGAGGTAGGCCGCCTCATGCACCGGATCGAGGGAATGGAGCAGGATATCGGGCGTGGCGGTGAGCTGGGGGCCAAGCCCCTGGAGGACGCGCGTCCCGCCTGATTCAAATCCTGCATGCGGCATCCCGCCGCGGTACACCCTTTTCGGGTAGGTGGGTGTTACAAGCTGGAAATATTAAACAATATCAACGTTCGATCAGTGATTTAAACGCTTGGGTGCTGCCGTTTGCGGGCCGGTTTCGGCCGCCAGACGGCGGGCGGCCTCCTCAATCACCCGCCTGCGCGACCCGCCCAGCCGGGGACGTTCGGCCCGCTCTTTTGCGACCTGGTAGGCGTTTTCACCGTGCAGATCGCGCACGTAGGCCATCTCGAGCAGAACCTCACGCTCGAAATCGTCGCGATTTTTCTTCGGTTTGAACAGCAGCACGGCGCCCCCAACAGCCCGTACGGATTAGACCCATGATATGCATAGCTCAGCCCACAAAAGGGGGGCGGATATCAACGTGTTGGCAAGGCGGCTCTGCCTAGGATCGTGGCATGGCCAGCCCACTGTCTCCCCGACCGACCTCACCGCCCGTCGAGCGACGTCGCAGCCAGCGTCAGCGCGCGCTGTTGACGGGCAAGCTGGCCACTGACGGGGCCAGCCTCACCATTGACTGTGTGATCCGGAATCTGAGTTCGGACGGCGCTTTGGTGGAAACGCCCTCGCCGCACCTCATCCCCAACGAACTGCATCTGCTGCAGGTCCGCGAGGGTGTGGCCTGGGATGCAAAGGTCATCTGGCGAAGGGGAACAAAGGTCGGCCTTGCGCTGCTTGAGCGGCATGACCTGCGAGACACCACCGCGCGACAACTCAAGGCGCTGCGCCATGTGTGGAAGCACATGGCCGGGGCGGCGCCGCGGGATGACGAAGCTTAGGACACTGTCGGAGGAAGGCTGGGATCGGTGGCCGGGGCCGGGCTGGGCTCGGTCGGCAGGTCCGGATCGACGGCCGGCGGCACAGGATCGGTGGCCGGGGCGGGGCCGGGAGTCGGTTCGAAGTCGGGGCCGGGATCGGACATGGGAGCTCCTCTGGTTACAGACGCAACCAGCCGCGAACCGTCCGGGTTCCGCTAAATCTTTTCGCTGATCTTGATAGCCGCCCGGCAGCCGGCCCGGATGACGGCCGACAGCAGGGGATAGCCCGGCGCCTCGCGGGCGCCTTCGCCAATGGCAATGTCCTTGTGGTGCAGTTCGTCGTCGCGGAACTTGCTGAGTTCCGCCGCCAGCGCCGGTTCCCGGCTCTCCAGCTCGGCGATCTGGCCGGCATAATGCTGCTCGATCACCGTCTCGACCGCCTCGGTGCAGGCATGGGCGGCCTTCTCGCCCAGCAGGGCCGTTCCGGCCCCCAGCGCAAACCCGGCCAGGCGCCAGACCGGCGACATGACGGTCGGGCGCACACCGCGCTCGGTCAGGATCTCGTCGAAGCGGGACAGGTGGACCTGTTCATGGCCCTCCATCTCGGCCAGCTGGGCGGCGGTGCGGCCTTTGCCGGGCGCGCGGTCCATGACTGCCCGCTGGCCGCGATAGATGTGGACGGCGGCCAGCTCGCCCGCCTGGTCGACGCGCAGGATCTCGGCAAGGCGCCCGGTCTGGGCCCCCATGCCGGGGCGTGCGGGAATGGGCTTGCCACTCACTTCAGGGCGCCCGTCTTCGGCGCCCTGGCGGCGGCGATGAAGCTCCAGACCGCCAGTTTCAGCGAGGCGACGATGTTCCAGCCGGCCATCGACAGGCCGAGGAAGGACCAGACGATCTTGTCACATTGCGGGGACTTGGCCTCTCCGCCGGCCAGCAGGTCGGCCACGCCGTCGGCCGACGGGCCACCGCCGCCGCCACCCGAGCAGGTGGTCGGGCCCGGCCACCACTTCCACTCGACGCCGGCGTGATAGAAGGCCAGGCCCGCCCCGAACAGGAAGATCAGGCCCAGGGCCAGGTTGAACCAGGGCGCCAGGCGGCGCGCCCAGGGCGTCTGCTTGACGACGATCGCGATGATCGCCACCGCGATGGCGAGCCAGTAGACCTCCCGCGCCTTCAAACAGAGGGTGCAGGGCATCAGGCCCATGAAGGTCTCGAAGCTGTGCGCGATGGCCAGCATGAGGGCGGCGGAAAGCAGCGCCGTTTCGGGCCAGTAGCGCAAAACGAACCGGATCAGTGATGCCATGGGCCTCAATCTAGTCATTTGCCGCGCCGCGTCGATGGGCGGCCGATCAGAACAGATTCTGGAAGAAGTTGACCACCGCATCGCCGCCGACCCGGTTGAACAGGGACACGGCCCAGCCGGCGCCGAAGATCAGACCAACGGTCACCGTTGTGAGGAACCCGACCCAGGCGAGAGCGACAGCAGCGCCAAGGGCGACGAACAGGCCGTCCCGCTGGATCACACCGACCGCCAGCAGCGTCAGGGCCAGGGAGGGCACCGAGTTGGTCATCGGCAGGACGATGGTCAGGGTGGCCAGGATCATGAAACCGGCGGCGATCCGCTCGCCAGGTCCGGTGGCCAGAAAGGCCAGGCGCGGGCGTGACACCCGCTCGGTCCAGCGCATGCTCTTGTCGGCGAACCCGGCCATGCGGTTCAGCCAGTCCAGCGAGATCCGGCGCTCGAGCCAGCTGGCGGGCAGCCAGGGTTCCTGCCGGCCGATCATCATCTGGGCGGCCAGCAGGATAATGGGCACCCCGACGATCTGCGGCACGCCATAGAGCGCCGGCACCAGGCAGGGGACCGCCAGAATGAGGATCAGGATGCCGAAGGCCCGCTCGTCCATCCGGTCCAGCACCTCGCCGAGCGTCAGGCCCTCTGGCCCCGCGCCAGTGGGCAGGCTGACGACCAGGTCGATGAAACCCTGGCTGGGATTGTCGCGGATATTGTCAGGCTGGCGCATGGCACTGGCTTCTAGTCGGTTTTGCGCGGCTGGGAAGCGCGGCGCCGCGCAAATTTGTGATTGGCGCGTTCTTGAGTAGCGCCTATGCCGATATCGTTTCAAATGATACTAGATGACTTCCCATCGCCAGCGGAGATCCGCCCATGAACGCCCCCACCCAAGCGCCCGTCGCCGACACGTCCAGGGACCTGTTCGACAATCCGCTCGGCACTGACGGTTTCGAGTTCGTGGAGTTCACCTCTCCCGATCCGGAAACCCTGAAGACACTCTGGGAGCTGATGGGCTTCACCGCCGTCGGCAAGCACCGCTCCAAGAACGTGCTGCATTTCCGCCAGGGCGACATCAACTTCATCCTCAACATGGACCCGGTCGGCCAGGCCGCCGAGTTCCAGGCCGCCCACGGCCCGTCGGCCAACGCCATGGCCTTCCGCGTCCGCGACGCCGCCGTGGCCTACAAGCTGGCGATCGAGCGCGGCGCCAGGCCGGCGACGCAGGGCAAGATCGGCCCGATGGAGCTGAACATTCCGGCCATCGAAGGCATCGGCGGCACTAACCTCTACCTGGTCGACCGCTACGGCGCGCAAAGCATCTATGACGTCGACTTCGCCCCCATCGAGGGCGCGGCGGAGAAGGCGGCGGCCAACAGCATGGGCCTCACCTACCTCGACCACCTGACCCACAACGTGTTTCGCGGCAACATGAAGAAGTGGGCGGACTTCTACGAGCAGGTCTTCAACTTCCGCGAAATCCGCTACTTCGACATCGAGGGCAAGGTCACCGGCCTGTTCTCCAAGGCCATGACCAGCCCGGACGGCAAGATCCGCATCCCGCTGAACGAGAGCCAGGACGAGCACAGCCAGATCGAGGAATTCCTGCGCGACTACAAGGGCGAGGGCATCCAGCACCTGGCCTTCGGCAGCGACGACATCTTCCACACCGTCGAGACCCTGCGCGAGCGCGGCGTCCGCTTCCAGGACACGCCCGACAGCTACTACGAGCTGCTCAACGACCGCGTGGTCGGCCATGGCGAAAACCTGCAGCGCCTGCAGGCCAACAAGATCCTCGTCGACGGCGCCCCGACCGAAGGCCAGGGCATCCTGCTGCAGATCTTCACCGAAAACCTGATCGGCCCGATCTTCTTCGAGATCATCCAGCGCAAGGGCAACGAGGGCTTCGGCGAGGGCAACTTCAAGGCCCTGTTCGAGAGCATCGAACTCGACCAGATCCGGCGCGGGGTTGTGCAGGCGTAAGCCCTCGTGCCTTCTCACCGGAAGGACAACATTGAGGGAAGCGCCGTGATCCGCAGAGTCTTCATCGCCCTGGGCCTGGCCACGCTGCTGGCCTGCCCGGTGGCCGCCCAGGACAAGCCGCAGTGGGCCCTCGTCATCCATGGCGGGGCGGGTGTCATCGAGCGCGCCAACTTGGATGCGAAGACCGAGGCCGCCTACCGCAAGGCCATGGCCGGCGCCCTGGCCGAGGGCCAGCGGGTGCTGGAGAAGGGCGGCAGCGCCATGGACGCCGTCGAGGCGACCATCAAGGTCATGGAAGACGACCCGCTGTTCAACGCCGGGCGCGGGGCGGTGTTTACCGCGGAGGGCCGCAACGAGCTCGACGCCGCCTTCATGGATGGCGCGACGATGAAGGCCGGCAGCGTGGCCGGCGTCACCCGCACGCGGCATCCGATCAGCCTGGCCCGGTCGGTGATGGATAAGTCGCCGCACGTCATGCTGATCGGCGACGGGGCCGACCAGTTCGCCAAGGTCGTGGGCCTGGAGCAGGTCGATCCCGCCTACTTCTTTACCGAGCGGCGCTGGCAGCAGTTGGAAAAGACGCTCAACGAGCAGCGCCTGCCGATCCCGACCCGGCCGATCAATGCGCCCTCGGCGGCCCGGTCGATCTCTCAGGGACCCCAGCCGGACGACCACCGGTTCGGCACCGTCGGCGTCGTCGCGCTCGACCGGAAGGGCGACATCGCCGCCGGCACCTCGACCGGCGGCATGACGGCCAAGCGCTGGAACCGTGTGGGCGACGCGCCGATCATCGGGGCCGGCACCTATGCCGACAACCGCAGCTGCGCCGTCTCGGCGACGGGCAGCGGCGAGTACTTCATCCGCCTGACCGTGGCCCGGACCATCTGCGCCCTGGTGCAGTACAAGGGCATGAGCCTGCAGGCGGCGGCCGACGAGGTGGTGCAGAAGCAACTGATGGCGATCGGCGGCGACGGCGGCATCATCGCCCTGACCGCCGACGGCCAGCTGGTCTGGAGTTTCAACAGCCCGGGTATGTACCGGGCCCGCGCGTCGGCGGGGTCGGCGCCGGTGATCGCGATCTACAAGGATGAGCCGTGAACCAGCCCATCAACGATGCGCTGTTCCGCTACCTGCGACACATGAAGCGCGGGCCTCAGTATCCTTCTCATGACTGGGAAATGATCGAGGCGGGAGCTGATGAGGAATGGTGGCCCGCGTTCAAGGATCTGGTCCGCGAAATCCGAGCTCGGGGTATGGATCGGTCTCTCTATGGGGTGCTCAGCATCGGTGGGCTGAAGTTGAGCATCGGCGGAGACGCCGGGCCGGACGACTCCTACCTCGTCATCTCGCGGTCGATAGACGTCGCTGGTCACTACACCTTCACCTACTGGAATTCCCATCCTGATCCCCGCCAGGATTGGGCGGCCACTTATCCGCCGGAACAAGTCATCCCGGCCTTCTATCGCTTCGTAACCCGCGCTGGCTGGTTCCCCGAGGGGCACCCCATGCTCGCTGGGTTGGAGAACTAAGAGCATCATGGCTAATCGCAATTGGATCCCCGTTCGCGGCGCCCAAGGCCAGCACAGCCGCCAGGCCCACGCCGACCTGCCGGACGGCGCCTATGAGCGGGAGATGTCGAAGGAGGGCTTCTTCGGCCCGGCGGCCTTCCTCTATCACCCGCGTCCGCCGACGGGCTGGTCGAAGTTCGAGGGGCCGCTGCGGCCGCGAGCCTACGACCTCAACCGCCTGAACCTGCCGCAGGCCTCGCCCTGGGACGCGCCGGTGGTGCTGCACAACAACGCCACGGAGCTTCGCTTCTGGAAGCCGGACGGCAAGCTGACGGACCTGGCCCGCAACGCCGACGGCGACCAGCTGCTGTTCATCCATGCCGGGGCAGGGGACCTGTTCACGGACTTCGGGCGGATCGGCTACCAGGCCGGCGACTACCTCTACCTGCCGCGCGGCACGATGTGGCGGCTGGCCCCGTCGGACCCCACGGCCGTGCTGACCATCCAGGCGACCAACACCCACTACACCCTGCCCGACAAAGGGCTGCTGGGCCCACACGCCATCTTCGACCCGGCCATGCTCGACATGCCAGTCATGGACGAGGCCTTCCGCGATCACCAGGCGCAGGCCGGCGAGTTTCCGGTGCGGATCAAGAAGCGCGGCCAGGTGTCTGTGGCGACCTACGACTACAATCCGCTCGACGCCGTCGGCTGGCACGGCGAGCTGTCGCCCGTGCGGCTGAACGTGAAGGATATCCGGCCGGTGGTCAGCCACCGCTACCACCTCCCGCCGAGCGTCCACACCACCTTCCTGAGCGACCGGTTCGTGGTCTGCACCTTCACGCCGCGGCCGTTCGAGACCGACCCGGGGGCGATCAAGATCCCCTTCTTCCACAACAACGACGATTTCGACGAAGTGCTGTTCTACCACGCCGGCGACTTCTTCAGCCGCGACCACATCGAAAGCGGCATGATGACCTTCCACCCCAGCGGCTTCACCCACGGGCCGCATCCGAAGGCGCTGAAGAACATGCTGGTCCAGCCCAAGCCGGCAACCGACGAATACGCGGTGATGATCGACACCCGCGATCCACTCGAGGTCGGTGACGGCGCCTCGTCGGTCGAGAACCCGGCCTATGTCGACAGCTGGAAGACGCAGGGGTGAGTGAACGCATCGACCTTGCCGAAAAGTTCGCCGCCATCGACGAGCACTGGCGGCCGAAGGTGGCCGCCCAGGCCAACGGCCAGGATTTGCGGCTGGTAAAGGTGCAGGGCGTGTTTCCCTGGCATCGACATCCGGACGCCGAGGAGATGTTCCTGGTCTGGAAAGGGCTGTTCCGGGTGGAGTTCCGTGACCGCGTCGTCGAGATGGGCCCGG
>JAUMCZ010000003.1:0-16492 GCA_032122215.1 Caulobacter sp. | reverse complement strand
CGGGCGTTCGGGTTCTCGCGGCGGGCCTTGCGGATCGCCTGGCGCGCCTGGCGGACGGCCTCGCCGGTCACCGCACAGGTGTTGAAGACGATGGCGTTCGAGACCCCGTCGGCCTCGGCCCGGGCGCGGATCTGCTCGGACTCATAGGCGTTCAGGCGGCAGCCGAAGGTGACGACGCGGGCGCCGCTCTTCGTTTCCGCGATAGCGGGCGTATCCATGACCTCTTCGGTCAAAACAGGGTTCCAAGAGCGAAGCCGGCGACGAACCCGGACTCACCCTTCGGCTCGTCCATGGCCCGGATGCGATCATTGTACTTCGCCAGCCAGCCGGCGTTTTCCTGCTGCTGGGCGGCCATATAGGCCTCGAAGTCGTCCTTGTAGTCCGGATGCCAGCGGCTGAGGGGCGGGCGGCCCGCCGCCACATCCTCGGCAGCCCAGCGGATGCGGGCCGCGTCGGTGGCGCGATCGACGTCGTTGTCAGGGCAGAGGATGTAGAAGTCACCCGCCGAGATACTGGCGATCATGTGATCGACCACCTGGTCAGAGGTCCAGGCGGCGACCGGCTTGTCGGCCTGGCCCCGCGCGGTCATGCCGGTGAAGGTGTAGCCGGGCACCAGCAGGTGGGCGCTGACCTGGCCATCCGGAATGTTGCGCAGGGTGTGCTGCAGGCCTTCGGTCAGGGCCTTCACCCCGGCCTTGGTGACATTGTAGGCGGTGTCGCCGGGCGGGGTGGTGATGCCCTGCTTGGAGCCGGTGTTGATGATCAGGCCGGGCGCTCCCTGGTCGATCATCGTCTGGGCGAAGGCCTGGACGCCGTTGATGACGCCGAACAGGTTGACCTCGATCAGCGCCCGCCAGCGATCAGGCCGCTCGATGGCCGAGCCGCCGCCGCCGATGCCGGCGTTGTTCATCAGCACATGGATGTCGCCGTACTGGGCCCGGGTCGCATCGCGCAGGGCCTCGACAGCGCGCGGATCGGACACATCCGTTGGCACGGCCATGGCCCGGTCGCCGGCGGCGAGGCCGGCGACGGCCGCCAACAGCTTTTCGGCGTTGATATCGGCAAGGACGACGTTGAGCCCGAGCGCCAGGAACCGGCGTGCGGCGGCCAGGCCGATGCCGTCGGCGGCTCCGGTAATGACGGCTGTGTGGCCGGATTTCAGGGCGGGATGGGTCATGCCGCGATGGCCTCCGGCAGTCGGCCAGTGAATTCGACCTCGACCGGGCCGGTCATGATCACGTGGTTGTCGGCTTCGCGCCATTCGATGGTTAGCGCGCCGCCATCCATCTCCACCGTCGCCTTGCGGGCGGACAGGCCCCGGCGGGCGGCGGCGACCAGGGCGGCGCAGGCGCCGGTGCCGCAGGCGCGGGTCATGCCGGCGCCGCGTTCCCAGACGCGGAAGCGGATGCGGTCGGGCGCCTCGACGTGGGCGAAACCGACGTTGACGCCTTCCGGAAACAGCGGGTGATGCTCAAGCATGCTGCCCAGGCCCCGCACCATGCTCTCCTCCGGCTCATGGTCGAGGAAGAAGACCACGTGGGGATTGCCCATGCTGACCGCGCCGGGGGGCTGCAGGGTCTGACCGACCGGGCCGGCGAGGACCTCGATGCGGCGGGTGTCGAGCTCTTCCGACAGCGGGATCTGACGCCAGTCGAGGCCTGGCGCGCCCATGTCGACGCTGATCTGACCTTCAGGGCCACGGCCGGCATGCAGCAGGCCGGCGCCGGTTTCGATGACCACCGCGTCCTTGCCGCTGGCCTGCATAAGCAGCCAGCCGACGCAACGGGTGGCGTTGCCGCAAGCGTCGACCTCGCCGCCATCGGCGTTCCAGATCCGCATGAAGGCGTCGGCCCGCTCGGAGGCCTCAAGGCCGATCAGCTGGTCGCAGCCGATGCCGTTCACGCGGTCAGCGATACGGCGCGCGTCGTCGGCCGTGGGGCGGAACGGCTGCTCGCGGGCCTCGACGACGACAAAATCGTTGCCGAGCCCATTCATCTTCAGGAACGGACGGGACATGGAGCGGGCTATATAAGGCAAATCAGTTGGGATCGTGAGGGGTTGCGCGCGCATGGCGCAGGCAGATGCGGGAGAACGGGACAAGGGCTGGCGCCTGCGGGCCCGGTTGCGGGCGCTCTACCACGGGGATTCGCCGGTCGCGGTGAGGTTCCGGCTGAGCATCATCGTGCTCGACCTGGCCATCGTCGCCTTCTTCGTGGCGGCGCCAATCCTCAAGGAAACCCGGGCCTTCTACGCGATCGACTACGCCATCGCGGCATTCCTGGTGCTGGATCTGGGCGCCCGGTTCCTGGCGGCGCCGGACCTTAAGGCCTGGATCAAGCGCCCCCTGGTCTGGGTAGACCTGGCGGTGCTGGCGACCCTGCTGTTTCCCGTCTGGCTGGCCAACTTCGGCTTCCTGCGGGTGCTGCGGCTTTGGACCCTGATCGAGAGCGAGTTCTTCTGGCGCACGGTCGGCAAGAAGATCGACAACACCCGCTACGAGGAACTGGTCAAGGCGGGGACGCGGCTGCTGACCTTCATCTTCGTCATCACCGGCTTCGTCTATGCGACCTTCATCGGCCGCTATGAAGGCATCGGCGGCTGGATCGACGCCCTCTACTGGACGGTCACCAGCCTGACGACGACAGGCTACGGCGACATCAGCCTGCCCGGCGTCTGGGGCCGCCTGCTGTCGATCGGGGTGATGCTCGGCGGCGTGTCGCTGTTCATCCGGCTGATGCAGGTGCTGGTGCGGCCGCACAAGGTGCGTCACCCCTGCCCGACCTGCGGCCTGATCCTGCATGATCCCGACGCGGTCCACTGCAAGGCCTGCGGCGTGGTGCTCTGCATTCCGAACGAGGAATAGGGTTGCAGGGCGCTCCGCCCTATCATTCGATTGCAGAGCAAGACCCGGAGCGTCGGCGCATCGGCTTCCCTTCACAGTGTGGGCACACACGAAAGGGACAGCCATGAGCAGCGTTCTCGCCTTCAAGGCCGCCATGAGCGCACCAAAGACCCCGACCGAACTGGACCCGCGCTGGCCGCGCGTGCAGGCGCGCGACGCCGGCGCGGACGGGCAGTTCTTCTATTCGGTGGCGACGACCGGGGTCTACTGCCGCCCGTCCTGCGCCGCCCGGCCGGCCAATCCGAAGAATGTCGGCTTCCACCTGACGACGGCCGATGCCGAGGCCGCCGGGTTTCGGCCCTGCAAGCGCTGCAAGCCGGACCAGCCGCCGAAGGCCGAGCGGGACGCGGCCCTGATCGCCCGCGTCTGCCGGCTCATTGAGGCGGCCGAGGAGCCGCCGGCGCTGGAGGCGCTGGCGCGGGCGGCGGGGCTGAGCCCGCATCACTTCCACCGGCTGTTCAAGGCCGTCACCGGGGTGACGCCCAAGGCCTATGCCGACGCGCACCGGGCGATGAGGCTGCGCGAGGGGCTGGAGACGGCGGGCAGCGTGACCGAGGCCATCTATGACGCCGGCTTCAACTCGGCCGGGCGGTTCTATGAGGCGTCGGACGCGCTGCTGGGGATGACGCCCCGGGCATACCGGGCCGGCGGCGAGGGAGCCGAGATCCGGTTCGCGGTCGGGCAGTGCTCGCTGGGCGCCATCCTGGTGGCCCGCAGCGACAAGGGGGTCTGCGCCATCCTGATGGATGATGATCCGGACGTCCTGGTGCGCGACCTGCAGGACCGGTTTCCCAAGGCGCGACTGATGGGCGGCGATGTCGGGTTCGAGGACCTGGTGGCGAGGGTCGTCGGGCTGGTGGAACAGCCGGGCATCGGACTGGACCTGCCGCTCGATGTGCGCGGAACGGCCTTCCAGCAGCGGGTCTGGCAGGCGCTGCGCGAGATACCGGCCGGAACAACGGCGACCTATCGCGACATCGCCGAGCAGATCGGCCAGCCGAAAGCTGTGCGGGCGGTGGCCGGCGCCTGCGCCGCCAACGCCCTTGCGATCGCCATTCCCTGCCACCGGGTGGTGCGCAACGACGGCTCGCTGTCCGGCTATCGCTGGGGCGTGGAGCGCAAGCAGGCGCTGATCAGCAGAGAAGCTTCGGCAGAGAAGGCGGCGTGAGCGGGCGACTGGCCGGCGTCGACTGGAGCGCCGTCGCCGGGGACCTCGACCGTCAGGGGTTTGCCGTGCTTCCCGGTCTGCTGACGCCCGGGGAGTGTGACCGGGTCACTTGCCTGTACGACCAGCCGGGCGGTTTCCGCAGCCAGGTGATCATGGCCCGGCACGGGTTCGGGCGGGGCGAGTATCGCTACTTCAGCTATCCCCTCCCCCCGCTGGTGCAGGGCCTGCGAGAGCGGCTGTGGCCGTTTCTGGCGCCCATTGCCAACCGCTGGCACGAGGCGATGGGGATGGCGGTGCGGTTTCCGGAGACGCACGCCGGGTTTCTCGACCGCTGCCATGGGGCGGGCCAGAAGCGGCCGACACCGTTGCTGCTGCGCTACGGGCCGGGCGACTACAACTGCCTGCACCAGGATCTGTACGGCGAGCATGTCTTCCCGCTGCAGGCGGCGGTGCTGCTCAGTGAGCCCGGGCGGGACTTCGAGGGCGGCGAGCTGGTGCTGACCGAGCAGCGCCCAAGGATGCAGTCCCGGGTGATGGTCGTTCCGCTGCGCCAGGGCGACGGCGTGGTGTTCGCGGTGAACAGTCGGCCGGTGGCGGGCGGGCGCGGGACCTACCGGGTGACCATGCGCCACGGGGTC
Organism: Caulobacter sp.; assembly: GCA_032122215.1. GTDB lineage: Bacteria > Pseudomonadota > Alphaproteobacteria > Caulobacterales > Caulobacteraceae > Caulobacter. The sequence goes on along the minus strand of JAUMCZ010000003.1, from coordinate 11,784 downwards.
AGCGCCCTGCGGTCGGGATCGCGCCATACCCTGGGGGTGATCTTCCACGACGCCGCGTGACGGGGTATGGAGCCGCCTCCACCGATTTTGAGACGTATCATGGCCGACCTTCCCGACCGCCTCTGCACCAACCCGCGCAGCCCCTTCTACAATGAGGAACTGCTGCAACAGGGCATCGGCATCAAGTTCCGCGGCGAGGAAAAGACCAACGTCGACGAGTACTGCGTCAGCGAAGGCTGGGTGAAGGTCGCCGTCGGCAACAAGGTGGACCGCAAGGGCAACCCGATGACCATCAAGCTGTCCGGTCCGGTCGAGCCCTACTTCAAACCCAACGAATAGCGGCCTTTGCCGCCTTGCTCCCGCCACGGGGGCGCCTATGCTCCCCGGTTCCAGATTTCGGGGATATTCATGCGTTCGTTCCGGGTTGCCGCGCTTGCCGGCCTCGCGTTGCTGGCTTCTGCTGCTGTTGCGGTGGCCCAGTCTGATCCCTTCCAGTGGCTGGAGGAGGTCGAGAGCCCAAAGGCCCTCGACTGGGTGAAGGCCGAGAACGCCAGGGCCGAGCCGGCGCTGACCGGCGATGCGCGCTACAGGACCCTGCATGATCAGGCGCTGACGGTGCTGTCGGCCAAGGATCGCATTCCTTCGCCCGACTTCATCGGGGCCGCCGTCTACAACTTCTGGCAGGACGCCGAGCATGTGCGCGGCATCTGGCGGCGCACGACCCTGGAAAGCTATCGCAGCGCCGAGCCGGTCTGGGAGACCGTGCTCGACCTGGACGCGCTCAGCGCCAACGAGAAGGCCAACTGGATCTGGAAGGGCGCGACCTGTCGCTCGCCGGGATACGACCGCTGCCTGGTGCGGCTGTCGAACGGCGGCAAGGACGCTGTCGAGGTGCGGGAGTTCGATCTCGCCTCCAAAAAGTTCGTGGCCGGCGGGTTCACCCTGCCGGAGGGCAAGCAGAACATCGAGTGGCTGGACGACGACCGGCTGATCCTGACCCGCGACTGGGGTCCGGGCAGTCTGACCGACAGCGGCTATGGCCGGATCATCAAGGTGCTGGGCCGCGGCCAGCCGCTCAGCGCCGCCACGACGGTCTTCGAGGGCGAGACCCGGCACGTCAGCGTGTCGCCGGACGTCATCAAGGACGCCAAGGGTAACCGGCTGGTGCTGATCGGGCTGGGGCTCGACTTCTTCAACACCGCCTGGTTCGTGGTCGATGACCAGCTGAAGACCACACGCCTGATGCTGCCGACCCGCTCGAACGTGCACGGCATGGTGGGCGGCCGGCTGATCGTCTCCATCCAGCAGGACTGGACCTGGAAGGGCGCCTCCTACAAATCCGGCTCGGTGCTGGCCGTCGACACGACCACCATGCTGACCAACCAGTTCAGCCCCCAGCCGCGTAACCGCAACCTGCCGCCTAAGCCGATCGCCCAGGTGGTGTTCGAGCCCAAGGACCGTATCGCGCTCGACCGCGACCAGATCCAGGTCACCGACAACCGCGTCGTGGCGGTGCTCTACAACAACGTCCGCGGCTCGCTGGTCAGCTTCAACCAGACCCAGGGCGTGTGGCTGATGCAGCGCTATCTGGGCGCCGACAACGCCGCCATTTCCATCGTCTCGACCGCCGACAAGGGCGACGACGTCTTCTACACCGAGGAGACCTTCGTCACCCCGACGACCCTGAAGCTGGGGGTCGGTTCGACGCCGCTGTCGCGGCCGGTGAAGATCCTGCCCGCCAAATTCAACGCCGAGAGCCTGATCGTCGAGCAGAAGACGGCGATCTCCAAGGACGGCACGGCCATCCCCTACTTCCTGGTGCGCAGGAAGGATCTGGCCATGAACGGTCAGGCCCCGACCCTGCTGCATGCCTACGGCGGCTTTCAGCTGTCGAAGCTGCCGGTCTACGACCCCGTCGTCGGCAAGCTCTGGCTCGAGCGCGGCGGCGCCTATGCGGTGGCCAATATCCGGGGCGGCGGCGAGTTCGGGCCGGCGTGGCACGAGGCGGCGTTGAAGCAGAACCGGCAACGCGCCTATGACGACTACTTCGCGGTGGCCGAAGCCCTGATCAAGGACGGCGTCACCAGCCCCCGGCGCCTGGGCGCCTATGGCCGCTCCAACGGCGGCCTGCTTATGGGCGTGGCCATGACCCAGCGGCCGGACCTGTGGAACGCCGTGGTGGTGGAGAGCCCGCTGCTCGACATGCTGCGCTATCACAAGCTGCCGGCCGGGGCGTCGTGGATCGGCGAGTACGGCGATCCGGAAAAGCCGGAGGAGGCCGCCTGGATCGCGCCCTACAGCCCCTACCAGAACCTGAAGCCCGGGGTGAAATACCCGCTGGCCTACATCACCACCTCGACCAAGGATGACCGGGTCCACCCCGGCCACGCCCGCAAGTTCGCGGCGCGCTTGTCGGCGCTGGACGCGCCCTATCTCTACTACGAGAACCTCGACGGGGGTCACGCCAACGGCGCCGATCCCAGGGCCAACGCCAGGCGCTGGGCCATGCACTACGTCTACCTTTCACGCCAACTCATGGACTGATCAGTGAAGCGTCTTTTCCTTTCCGCCGCGGTGGCCGCCTTGACCCTTTCCAGCACTCCCGCCGTTCAGGCCCAGCAAGCGCCCGGCGCTCCCTCCGTCACCCAGGCCGATCCCTTCCTGTGGCTGGAAGAGGTCGAGGGTGAGAAGGCGCTGGGCTGGGCCCGGGAACAGAACGCCCGCACCCTGCCGGTGCTGCAGGGCGATCCGCGCTACCAGGGCCTGTTCGACAACGCCCTGAAGATCGTCACCGCCCAGGACCGGATCCCGATCGCCGGGTTCGCGGGCATGGGCGACACCCAGCTGCGCAACTACTGGCAGGACAAGGACCATGTGCGCGGCATCTGGCGGCGCACGACGATGGACAGCTACCGCACGGCGACGCCGGAATGGGAGACCATTCTCGACCTCGACGCCCTGTCCAAGGCCGAGGGCAAGAACTGGGTCTGGAAGGGCTCCAACTGCCTGCCCCCCGATGACCGCTACTGTCTGGTCTCGCTGTCGGACGGCGGCAAGGACGCCGTGACGGTCCGCGAATACGACACGGTCGAGAAAAAATTCGTCGAGGGCGGTTTCGTCGCGCCTGAGGGCAAGCAGAACGTCAGCTGGCTCGACAAGGACACCCTGATGATCGCCCGCGACTGGGGTCCGGGCACGATGACCAGGTCCAGCTATCCCTTCGTGCTGGGCCTGTGGAAGCGTGGCCAGGCGCTGGACACCGTCAAGGAAATCTTCCGCGGCACCGAGGACGATATCTCGGTCAGCGGCTACGCCCTGCGCGACCCGAATGGGAAGATCGAGGCCGTGTTCATCAACCGCGCGGTCAGCTTCTTCGAGAGCGAGACCTACGCCCTGATCGGCGGCAAGCCGGTCAAGCTGTCCTTCCCGCTCAAGTCGTCGGTGCAGAGCCTTGTCGACGGCAAGCTGGTGCTGACCCTGGACGAAGACTGGACCGCCCAGGGCCTGAAGCAGGGCGACCTGGTGGCGCTGGACCTCAAGGCCCTGCTCGCCGATCCGGCCAAGGCCAGGGCCGAACTGGTCCTGCGGCCGACGGCGCGGCAGTCGATCGAAGCGGTCTCCAACACCGCCAACTCCCTGATCGTCGAGCTGAACGACAACGTCACCGGCGTTGTCTACGCCTACAAGCCCGGCAAGGACGGCTGGACGAACAAGAAGCTCGACCTGCCGGCCAACAGCTCGCTGGGCATCGCCTCGGTCGGGGGCCAGACCGACCAGGTGCTGGTCACCGCCGCCAACTTCCTCAACCCGACCACGCTGTGGATGACCGACGGCGGCGCGCCGCAGCAGATCAAGGCGGCGCCGGCCAGGTTCGACGCCGGCAACATGGTCATCCAGCAGTTCGAAGCGACCAGCAAGGACGGGACGAAGGTCCCCTACTTCGTGGTCCATCGGAAGGACATCAAGCTGGACGGGTCGAACCCGACCCTGCAGTACGCCTACGGCGGCTTCCAGGTCTCGATGAACCCCAACTACTCCGGCACGATCGGCAAGCTGTGGCTGGAGCGCGGCGGGGTCTATGTCCTGGCCAACATCCGGGGCGGTGGTGAGTTCGGTCCGGCCTGGCACCAGGCGGGGCTGAAGGAGAACCGGCAACGGGTCTATGACGACTTCTTCGCGGTGTCGGAGGACCTGATCTCGCGGAAGATCACCTCGCCCCGGCGCCTGGGCATCATGGGCGGCTCCAACGGCGGCCTGCTGATGGGCGTGGCGCTGACCCAGCGACCGGACCTCTACAACGCCGTCGTCGTGCAGGTGCCGCTGTTCGACATGCAGCGCTACACCGTCATGGGCGGCGCCGGCGCCAGCTGGGCCGGCGAGTACGGCGACGGGACCAAGCCGGAAGACTGGGCCTACATCTCCAAATACAGCCCCTACCAGGCCATCAAGCCCGGCCAGAAGTATCCGCAGGTCTTCTTCGAGACCTCGACCAAGGACGACCGCGTCCACCCCGGCCACGCCCGCAAGGCGGCGGCCAGGATGGAGTCGATGGGCTACGACGTCCTCTATTACGAGAACATCGACGGCGGCCACGCGGCCAGCGCCAACCTCAACGAGACGGCGATGCGGGTGGCGCTGGAGTACAGCTACCTGTCGAGAAGGCTGATCGACTGAGGGGGTAGTGTGTAATTCGGTGGGCCCGACCGCGCCGAGTGGTGGGTAATTCGGCCAATTCGGTGACGGTCCCCGAACTAGCCTTGAAGAACCAGGGCTCCGGCTGGCGCGCTCGCCTCATCCGGCTGGCAGGCGTCGAGGACATAGGTGATCAGGGCCTCGGCGCCGATCGGCTTGGTCAGGAAGTCACGGGCCCCGGCCGCCTCGGCGGCGTCGCGGTGCTCCTGAAGGGCGTTGGCGGTCAGGACGCAGATACGCGGCGAGGCGCGCCCCGCGGCCTGGTCCTCCTCGCGGATGTGGCGGATGGCGGTCAGGCCGTCCATGAGCGGCATCTGCATGTCCATCAGGATCAGGTCGAACGCGCCGGAACGGGCGGCGGCCACCGCCTCCAGGCCGTTCTCGACACAGGTCAGTTCGACCGGCAGGGCCTCGAGGATCAGCTCGACGGCGCGCCGGTTGATCGGATGGTCCTCGGCCAGCAGAATCTTCAACCCGTCGACCGGGACCTCCCGGGGCTCCCGGGGCTCGCGTCTGGCGTCGGCCTTGAGATCGGCGACGGTGACCGCCCGCTTCAGCGGCAGTTCGAAGCTGAAGGTCGCGCCCTGGCCGGGAACGGAGACAGCCGTGATGGTTCCGGACATCAGTTCGACCAGAGCCCGGGAGATCGCCAGGCCCAGTCCCGTGCCGCCAAACCGCCGGGTGATCGAGCCATCGGCCTGTTCGAACCGGGCAAACAGCGACTCGCCGGCCTGGGTGGTGAACCCGATCCCGCTGTCCTGGACGGCGAAGCGGAGCCGGCAGCTGTCGTCCCCCTCGTGCGGGGCGGCGACCGACAGGACGATTTCCCCCGCCTCGGTGAACTTGACGGCGTTGCTGAGCAGATTGGACAGCACCTGGCGGATGCGCAGGTCGTCGCCGATAAAGGCGCCGACCGCCAGCGGATCGATCTCGACCCTCAGACTGACCCCTTTCTTGGCCGCGCTGGCCCGGAACAGGGCGGCGGCGTCCCGCGCCAGCCGCGCCAGATCGAAGGGTTCGTCCCGGATCTGTAGCCGGCCGGCGTCAACCTTGGCCAGGTCGAGAATATCGCCCAGCAGACCCTCCAGGGCGCGGGACGAGACCTGGATCAGATCGACCATCTCGGCCTGACGGCCGCTGAGGTCGGTGTCGGCCAGGACGCTGACCAGGCCGAGAATGCCGTTCAGGGGCGTGCGGATTTCATGGCTCATATTGGCCAGGAAGGACGACTTGGCGACATTGGCCCGCTCGGCCAGTTCGCGGGCCTCGATCAGGCTCTGCTCGGCGGCATGGCGCTCGCTCAGGTCGCGAATGACGGTGGTGAAGACAAACCGGTCGCCGGTCTCCAGCTTGGCCAGGGAAGCCTCGGCGGGAAAGGTCTCGCCATTCTTGCGCTGACCGCGGATCGCGCCCCGTTCGTGCATCCGCCGGCTGCGCTCCCGGCCGGCGGCGAAGCCGTGGACATGACCCTGATGGCTGGCCCGGACATCGACCGGCATCAGCATCTCGACGCTCCGGCCGAGAACTTCGCCGGCCGAATAGCCAAACATGCTCTCGGCTCCGGCGCTGAACAGCAGGATGCAGCCGTTCTGGTCGGCGACCACCAGGGCCTCCGGGGAAATCTGGAACAGGCTGGCCAGCATCTCCCGGCTGCGGCGCGATGAGGCTTCGGCGGCCCGCAGGTCGGTCACGTCGCGAACCGCGCCGAGCATCCGGGTTGGCTTGCCGTCGACCCCGAACTCGACCACGCCGGTTTCCTGCACCGTCCGGACTTCGCCGTCCGACAGGACAATCCGGTGGTCGAGGTCGTAGTCCTCGATCCGTTCAAGGGCCCGGTTGACCCGCGTCTCGACAAGAGCCCGGTCGTCGGGATGCACCCGCTCTAGGAAGGCGGGATAGGTCGGATCAATGGCCCCCGGCTCAAGGCCGAAGATGCGGAAAATCTGATCGGACCACGTCAGACCGTTGGTGGCGATGTTCCATTCCCAGCTGCCGGTGTTGGCCAGCCGTTGGGCCCGGTCGAGGTGATCGATCCGGGCCTCGAGGGCGGCGATCCGCGAAGCCTCTGCGTCAGACATGATGGCGCGCCCCGCGCTTGGCCGCACACCGACCGTCAACGGGCGGGAACACCGCGGCGGCGCCCGGGCAACGCCGGGGACGCTCGCCGGGGTCCATCGAAGACAGGGTGGAGACCACGTTAGTCATACCGGTGTTTTACGGCAGGACATTCTACAAATTTACTAACGGCAAATAGGGATTCAGACTAGGTGACCGAAAATCTGAAGACAGATTGTCACGGTAACTACAATTTTTTCTTTTACTTTGTCTAAATAGACAACCAAAGATATGCCTCATTTTGAGTAACCGCGAAATCTCTACGCCCGCGCTTGCTCACCCCGGCGCCTTCACAAGATTGCAGAGAAATCTCCCCGCAAGGGTCACCTCGTCTTTGGTTTCCCGCGCGCCAAAGGGCCTTCGAATTCTTCACCCAAGACAGGGGCCGACTGATCGACGGGCGGGACATCAACCCCGCCGGCGCAGCCGTGAGACGGGGTGACGGCTGCGGATTGTCCGGGTTTCGCCCATGCCTGCCCGTCGCCGGGCTGGAGTCTCCGGGCTATCCGGTCCTCTGTTACGAGAACATCGACGGCGGCCACGCGGCCAGCGCCAACCTCAACGAGACGGCGATGCGGGTGGCGCTGGAGCACAGTTGCCTGTCGCGGCGGTTGATGGACCAGGCGCCCCGCCCCGCCGGGATTGCGTCCTTCGACACGCCGCTCCGCGGCTACTCAGGATGACGACCTTGGGTGGGCGGCCCTCACCTCCTCGTCATCCTGAGTCGCGGCCGCAGGCCGCGTGTCAAAGAACGCACCCCCCCTCCAAAAGAAAACCCCGCCGGATCGCTCCGGCGGGGTCAGGGGATTCACTCACTGGGGAGGGAGTGGATCAGAAGGCGTAGCGGGCGACGATCTGGAAGACCGGGCCGGCACGTTCGGTTTCGAGTTCGTACTCGTCGTAGCTACGGCTGGCCTGGTCGGCGAGGTTGCCGAACTTGTCGAAGATCTCGTCCTTGGAGCTGTCGAGCAGGTTCTGGCCAGTCAGGCGCAGGACGAAGTTCTTGCCGAAGCGCTTTTCAACGAAGACCTCAAGGTCGGCGCCGTAGGAGGTCTTGACCTCTTCCAGCTCGACGCGGCTGAGCGCGTCGCCCTGCTTGCGGTAGGTGATGCCGAAGGCGGCGTTCCAGGTCGGAATGTCCTGGATGACGCCGATGTTGTAGACGTAGTCCGACTGGTTGTTGAACTTGCGGTCGCCGGCGAAGTCGGTGATCTCGCTGTCCAGCCAGCTGTAGTTGAAGAAGACGCCGGTGTTTTCCAGGCCCATGAAGGTCAGCGGGGTGGAGAGGTCGAACTCGATGCCCCAGACCTTGCCGTCGCCGACGTTGTCGATGGAGTAGACGAAGGTGCCAGCCCCGCCGCTGCCCTGGACGCCGGTGTTGACCGTCTCGATCAGGTCGGTGACGTCACGGTAGAAGAAGTTGACCCCGACGACGCCCTGCTTGCCGAGGCGCTGTTCGTAGCCGACGTCGAAGCCCCAGGCGGTCTCGGGCTCAAGGCTGGGGTTGCCCTTGAAGTCGTCGTCGCCAAACTCTTCTTCCAGAGTAACCGGCTGAATCTGGTCGAAGTTCGGCCGACGCACGGTGCGGGCGGCCGACAGGTTGACGCGTCCATCTTCACCGACGTTGAAGCGGAAGTTCACGCTCGGCAGAAGGAGGCCGTAGTCCTTCTCGTTGACCCGGTCCGCCGCCGCGACACCGACGGTGTCGTCGGTGATGGTGTTGTCCGTGGTCTCGAAACGAAGCCCGCCTTCCCAGCGGAAGACATCCGTTTCGCCGCTGAACATCAGGTAGGGGTCGATCCGCGCTTCTTCGATTTCGACATTGGTGTCGCTGCGCAGGACAGGCGCGCCCGGCAGGGTCGGACGCGGAGCCGGCAGATTGGGGATCGTCGTGCGGGCGCGGAAGTCCAGGATACGCAGCTCGCGGGTCTTGGTCTTGGCTTGCAGGCCAAACTCGATGCCGACAGCGCCCAGCTCGCGCTTGTGGCTGATCTCGCCGTTCCACTCTTCATCGGTCAGATCGGTCTGGGTCGTGTCGTGGGTGAACCGGTCATCTTCCGGGAAGGGAATGCCGTCACGGAGGTATTCGAACTCGTCCTCGAACTCGAACTGGTCATCGACGATGGCCGCGTAGCCGAGCTTCAGCTTGGTCTTGCCGCCCAGGAGGTCGAACTCGTACTTGCCGCGTAGCGAGTAGTTGTCGGTCAGGATGTCCAGGTCGTTGACGTTGACAGTCAGAAGGTTGGCGTTGTTCCGCAGGCCCGCGCGGTACTCGATGCTGTCTTCGTCCTGCAGACGGTCGGTGCGCACGAAGAAGGCGTCGAGGGTCAGATCGCCGCCGCCGACATTGACCTGGTAGGAGGCGTTGAAGCTGTAGTCGGTGCCATCACGGACATCGGTCTGGTCCTCGATGTTGACCAGGGCGCCATTCGGCTCATCAAAGCGCCTGGAGAACTTTTCCTTGGGAGCGCGGCGTTCCTGGAGGCCGAGGCCGACCAGCAGGCGGCCAGGGCCGACCTCACCGCCCCAGACGAGGCCGAACGATCCGGCCCACTTGCCGTCGTCGTAGTAGGCGGCGCCGCCGCGGACGTAGCCGCCGTCGAGGCTGTAGGCGTCGCGCAGGACGATGTTCAGGGCGCCGGCGATGGCGTCGCCGCTGCGGTTGGCCGAGGGGCTGCGAACGATCTCGATGCGCTCGATCAGCTCGGCCGGGATGCGGTCGACGAAGAAGCTGCGGTCCGAGTTGGCGCCGGGCACCTGCTCGCCGTTGATCAGGATCTGGGTGTAGGCCGGGTCGAGGCCGCGCAGGCGGGCGCCGTCGCTTTCCAGCACGTCCGACAGGAAGGTGACGCTGGGCACGCGCTTCATGGCGTCGCCGGCCGAGACCGGTTCGAAGCGCTGGAAGTATTCCTGATCGTAGGAGAGCACCGGCGCGGCGCTGTCGGTGCGGTCCCGGAAGGTGACGCCGGGGTTGATCACCAGTTCCTCGACGGTGGCCGGCGCCTCGGGCGCGGTGGCGATAGCGGCGTCGTCGGCGGCAAAGGCGGCCGAGGCGAAAGCGAGCGGCGCGAGAGCCGTCAGTGCAAAGAGTTTGGTTCTGGTCATTGTCTGCCCCTCGTGCGACGGCGCGGTTGACGGGAGAACGCGCTCGTGGTCGACACGCGGCGGACTTAGTTTTGACAGCAGAGAGACGCCAGTGATGTTTGCTCGACAGTTTTGTTACAATTCGGTGACGGCGGTTATCGCATCTGTCCTTCTCTGTTCTTGTGCGATAACTGATCCCGAGGCCGTGTCGGACTCCGGAAAGCTGACCATCGGCGTCGGCACGCCGGTTTTGTCGTCGAAAGAGACGCAATCGGTGGCCACACGGGCCGCCGACGCCGCCGATGACCCGGAAATCTGGGCTGATCCGCGCGACCCGAGCCGGGTGGTGATCTTCGGCACCGACAAGCAGGCGGGGCTCTATACCTACGATCTCGAAGGCCGGATCACCGGCTTCCTGCCCGACGGCAAGCTCAACAACGTCGATCTGCGTGGCGGATTCGCCACGCCCAAAGGCGAGCGGGTGCTGGTGGCGGCGTCGGATCGCGGCCGGATGGGCGCGGCGCTCTACCTGATGGATCCCGATTCCCTGAAGCTCGAAGCCTGGGGCGTGGTCCCGCTCGACCTGACCGAGCCCTACGGTTTGTGCATGGGCCGGCGGGCCGGCGGATTCCTGGTCATCGTCAACGGCACGGACGGCCAGGTGCGGCAGGTGAAGGTCGAGGTCGGCGCCGACGGCAAGTTCAAGGCGACCGAGGAAAAGCGGTTCGGCGTCGCGACGCAGACGGAAGGCTGCGCCGTCGATGACGAGAAGGGCGTCCTCTACCTCGGTGAAGAGGGCAAGGGCGTCTGGCGTTTCGACCTGGCGCCGGGCGCGACCCAGGGCACGCTGATCGCGGCCGCGCCGTCGGCGATGCTGGCCCCGGACGTCGAGGGGCTGACCCTGCTGCGCGAAGGGCCGATCACCTGGCTGATCGCCTCGAGCCAGGGTGACAGCAGCTTTGCGGTCTGGCGGGTGGACGGGCCCGAGCCGGAGTTCAAGGGCCGGTTCTCCGCCGTCGGCGGCAACGGCGTCGACCCGGTGACGGGCACCGACGGCGTGGCGGCTCTGGGCGGCGTCGTTGGCCCCTATGGCGAGGGCCTGGTGGTGGCGCAAGACGACGTCGACAGCGACGGCGAAGCCCAGGACGCGACGCGGGCCCGGCAGAACTTCAAGCTGATCGACTGGAAGACCGTGAAGGCGGCGCTGGGGCTGTAGCTTCGCTCTCCGCCCACGAGGTGGGCGGAGGACGGTTCGGAGCGTCAGCGACGGACCAGGAGGCGGGACCGCCGTTTGCGGTTCTGGATCTGACAGGGCGGCGGCCCCCTCGGTGTGGCTCGCTTGCAGCGCTCGCCACATCCACTCCCCCATTTTTCAAATGGGGGAGAGCGACCGCTCTGAAATCTCGCCTTGCCGCCCGGCTACTCCCCGCCGGTCAACGCCTTGATCAGCAGGTAGAAGTGGTCCAGCCCGTCGTCGAACTGGGCCACGGGAAGCCGCTCGTTGTTGCCGTGGATGTTGTAGTCGACACCCTGCGACATGAAGAGGCCGCCGACGCCCAGGGTCGGGATGCCGGCGCTGCGGAAGTAAAGGCCGTCGGTGGCGCCGGCCTCCATGTAGGGCGTGGCCACGACGCCCGGCGCGCGGACGGCCAGCACCTTGGCCAGGGCGGCGCGCAGCTCCTCGGGCGGCACGGAGACGTCGCTCTCGATCGGCTCGCCGATGGTCTTGATCTGCAGCTTGCTGTCACCCGCCACCTTGAACAGCGTCGCCTGGACCTCGGCGATCGTCTGGCCCGGGAAGATGCGGCAGTTGATGGTCGCGGTGGCGGCCACCGGCAGGGCGTTCTCGGCATGGCCGCCGCGCAGCATGGTGGCGACGCAGGTGGTGCGCAG
>JAUMCZ010000002.1:0-3117 GCA_032122215.1 Caulobacter sp. | reverse complement strand
TCGGTGTCGATGTAGAAGCTGCGCTCGAAATCCTGGTAGCCGGTGACCGAGGTCAGGGTGGCGAAGCCCAGGTCCCATTGCGCCCGCAAGGTCGCGCCCCACTGGTCGATGTTGTAGAACTGGCCAGAAGACCAGTCGCCCTTGAAGGGGTCGCCGTCGGCGTCGCGATAGCCGAAGAAGTCGGTGCAGCGCGGATCGCCAGGACAGGCGACGCCCGGCGACAGGGCCGAGGGGAACACCCCCATGAACTCGCCCTGGCCCATCTCCGACCGCACCCGCTGGCCTTCCAGCTTCAGGGTGACATCGGCGTTCCCGGCCGCCCAGCGGGCCTGCACCCGGCCCATCCAGACGTCGCGGCGACCGATGTCGCGGTTCTGCACGCGGTTGAACCAGAAGCCCTCGTCCTGTCCGATGGTCTTGGCGGCCAGGCGCAGGGCGAAGCTGTCACTGACCGTGATGTTGACCATCCCCTCGGCTTCGTAAGACTCGTAGTTGCCCATCCCTGCGCCCAGACGAGCCTGGAACCCACCGAAGCTCGGCTTGGCGGTCAGCACGTTGAGGGCGCCCGCCGTCGAGTTGCGGCCATAGAGGGTGCCTTGGGGACCCTTGAGCAACTCGACCCGCTCTATGTCGAAGAAATCGAAGTTCATCTGGGCCAGCGAGGCCAGATAGACCTCGTCGACATAGACCCCGGCGCTGGGGTTGTTGGCCGAGGAGAAGTCGTCCAGGCCGACGCCACGAATGGTGATCACCGGCATGGCGCCGGGCACCTGTTCCTTGACGTCGACATTGGGGGTCAGTTTGGCAAGGTCCTTGACCTGCTCCACTCGCCGCGTCTGCAGCGTCTCCGCCCCCGCGACGGCCAGCGTGCCGCCGACGTCATAAACGCTCTGCTCGCGCTTCTGGGCGGTGACGGTCACCTCATCGACAAGGTCGCCTTCTGGCGCGGTCTGCGCGAACGCGGCGCCCGACAGGCACAGGCTGATAGCGGCGCTCCCGAACAGGGCGCGGCGAATCTGTTGGCTGGTCATCCCCTAGTCCTCCCGTTCCGCAGGCCCCGATCATTCATCGGTTTTCAACACTGCGGTATGTACCGATAACGACACGACGGAATTCGCTTGTCAAATTTTTCAACACTTGCGTATGTTGATTGCATCCACCGTCGAGATCGCCGACCTTGAAGGCCATGGCCCCTCGTACCGCTCCCGTCCGTCCGCCGACCGTCGCGCCGAAAGGCCGCGCCACGGCCAAACGCAACCTCAAGCGTGAGGCCCTGCTGGCCCACGCCACGCGGCTGTTCAATCAACGCGGAATCGGGGCGACCAGCCTGTCGGATATCGCCGAGGCGCTGGGGCTGACCCGCGCGTCCCTCTACTACTATGTGAACGACCGCGATGAGCTGGTCTTCCAATGCTACCAGCGCGCCTGTGATCAGATGGCCGAGGATCTGGCCCTGGCCTCGACCGACGCCAGGGACGGATTCGGCAAGGTCGTGGCCTTTGTCGCCCGCGCCACCGACCCGGCCCGGCCTGCGACCGCGGTCCTCAGCGAGATCCCCTTCCTCGGTGAGCCGCACCGCGCCGCCATCGAGACTGCGTCCCGCCGCAACGCCGACCGCCTGCGGGACCTGATCGACGAGGGAATCGCCGACGGCTCGTTGCGCCCCTGTGACAGCCGCACCATCGCCCAGGTCCTGATCGGCATCCTCAATTGGGCCCAGCTGTCGCCCCAGTGGCTGGGCGGAGCCGACGGCCGCGCCTTCCGCAAACGTGTCCGCGCCGACTTCACCCAGCTGATCAGCAAGGGCACGTCCGTCGAGGGCGTCTGCCCCCCCTGCCCGGTCGATGCCGAGACCTTCCTGCCCGGCCGTTTCAACGCCTTCGATCGCGCCGAGGCGGCGGAGATGAAGTCCGCCCAACTGGTGGCCACCGCCTCCCAGCTGTTCAACCGCCAGGGTATCGAAGCCACCTCGCTCGACGACATCAGCGCCGCTCTGGGGGCCACCAAGGGTGTCGTCTACCACTACATGCAGGACAAGACCGACCTGGTGCTGCGCTGCTACGAGCGGGCCTTCGACCTTTTCGACGGCTTCGTGGCGGCGGCCCAGAAGAGCGGAACCGACAGCCTGTCCCGCATGCTGATCGGCGTCCATCTCAACAGCCAGGCCCAGATCGGGCCCCTGTCGCCGCTGATGCCGCAGGCCGGCATGCAGGCCCTGCCTTCACAGACCCGCCTGGCTCTTACCCGCCGCGCCCGCGCCTTGCGGGTCAAGTTCGCGGGCTGGCTGCGCCAGGGGATGGCGGACGGCTCCTGCCACCCTTGCGACGTCGTCATGCGGGCCCAGATGGGCGCCGGCGCCTTCGGTTGGCTGCCCAAATGGATCACCCCGGAAGACGCCGCCCACCCGCGCCGGCTGGCCGACGAGATCACCCGTTTCTTTGCTCTAGGCCTGAAAGCCCGCACCGCATGACAGATGTATCCGGAACCGTCGCTCCCGGCTTTGAGGCCGTCCGTGACGCCTTCGCCGCCAACTTCCAGAACGCCGACCCCTACCGCGACATCGGCGCCTCGCTCTGTGTCTATCATCGCGGCGAACAGGTCGTGGACCTCTGGGGCGGACATCGCGACGCGGCCCGCGCCATAGACTGGACCCCGGACACCCTGGTCAACGTCTGGTCGACCACCAAGGGCGTCACCGCCATCGCCCTGGCCACCCTGGTCGATCAGGGCCTGATCGACTACGCCGCCCCGGTCGCCCGCTACTGGCCCGAATTCGCCCAGGCCGGAAAGGGCGAGATCACCGTCGCCCAGTTGCTGTCGCATCAGGCGGGCCTGCCGGGTTTCGCCGAGGCGACGCCGCTGATCGACTTCTACGACTGGGAAACCGTCACCTCCCGCCTGGCCGCCCAACCGCCCATGTGGGCGCCGGGAAGCCTGAACAGCTACCACGCCATGACTTTCGGCTTCCTGGCCGGCGAGCTGATTCGCCGGGTCAGCGGTCAGTCGGTCGGCGACTTCCTGCGGGATCGAATCGCCCTCCCCCTCGGCGCCGACCTGTTCATCGGCCTGCCCGAGTCGGAAGAGCCGCGAGTCGCCCCGCTGATCGGGCCGCTGGTC
>JAUMCZ010000001.1:0-25379 GCA_032122215.1 Caulobacter sp. | reverse complement strand
TGATGCGCGACGGACAATCCCACCCTCTCCGCCATCCGGTGGCCTTAGCCACTGGAACTATTGCATATTTTTCCACAAACACCAGGGTGCCCCAGCGATAACCCCAGCAGCTTCTGATTCGTTGCGGCCATTCTTTTGCTATGACCAGGGCCATCCCGCATGGACCCTCAAACGTCCTCTCTGCGGCATGAGCTGACATTGGGACCGAGCCGCAGTTCGGACGCGCCACACCTGTGAGCTTCTTGGTGTGAAACGCGGGACCCCGCCTGAAGGGTGCCAGAAACGGCCGTTAGCCCAGAGCCTGAAACCGACATTTCATTCTGTTGGGGACTATAACTCCGAGCTATCCAATGGTGAGAGATCCATTACTTTAGAGCCGTTGCAGCGCCCGACGGCTTGAGATGAAATCTTTTGGCCAAAACGGCCTTCGAGGCCGGACAGTTGGGCTGCCTGCTCAACAGTGTTCCCGAAGGCTATGCTGTTTTCTGGCGTTCGAAGCGCTCTATCGCGCAACTTTTGCGGAGTGGTCTCAGCCTTCCGCAGATCAGGCCGGATTCACAGATTATGGAACCAGCCACAACTAAACGAATGACAGAGAAGGCCCGCTAATGACCTGCCAATCCTTGATATCCAAGCCTAGTCTTTGGTTGTCGAGACCAAGTTTGTCCCGCAGATCAGCGAAGAGGTCGACCTGCCGTTTCACCCGGTGTTCCCAGACTGAGTGACCACGCCCTGTGACCTGCCAAGTCAGCCGGACCAGATCATAAGCCGCCAGCGCGGCCCAATGGTCGACGGTTCCTCCCGCCGCTGTGCGTTTTTCGTGCGCCGCAGCGATCAATTGCCCCAGGACCTTGATCCGTTCGAGCATGAGCCGCCATCGAATCCTGGGGCGATCGGGGGCCATGAACATCAGGTTGTCCGCCTCATCAAGCAGATTAAGCGCGGCCAACATGTGATTGCTGTCGCCGGTGCCGACCGACCGGGTAAAGGTCGCCTGAAGGATCAGCAAGCTTGGGCGCTCGGACGGGTAGCGCGCAAAGTATCGGGTCAGCATATCGATGTGCCGACGCGACTCGGCGATGAAGAAATCCCGGTCCGGGAGGCTGGCGCGGACCGAGTCGCCACCCCCGTCGTCCGGCCGGGAGATCGCGCGCAAGAGTTGGAGCGCGATGCGCACCAGCACCCTGGAACCATGCCCTTGGACGACAAAGCTCCGGCCGAGCGGGTCGGTGTCAAACGCCGCCCGGCGAAGCCGCTCGGCGATGTAAAACTTCACGAACGCCCTGTAGAGTGCGCGAACACGCGGCGCCCCTCCCATCTCGTCCGCCCTGATTGCGTCGTACTCGCCCTGCCGGATCAATATGCTCGCCCAGGCGCCAATCTCATCGGCGGTTGACTTGTCGGCGTAGGTCTTGACGAACCAGTCGGCGAGCTCCGCGAGCATGGCGGTCGCCTCAGTCGGGCTCGTCGCCAGGGCCAGCCCGTTTAGAATGGCCTCAAGGGCCTTCTCCATCGTCGCAGGTGGTTCGGCGATGGGATGCGGCGGCATTTCGGAAGCCAGAAGCCGGCGAGGCCTGTCAAAGCCGACATCCTGCCGCGCCTCTGCGAGCTTTTTTTCCGCCAGTTCCAGACTGTTCAGCAGGTAGAGATCAATCCAGAGGCGGTTGATATCGGGCTGGAACTTCGAGATGAACGCCTTCATGGCCGGAGGCTGCTCATGCGGATCGATCAGATAGTTGGCGGGAACGCTTTGTCCCTTGTCGAGCGCCTCCCACATCTGAGTCAGGTCACCCGTCTGATAGGAGGCGTGGGCCAGGGATCGGTACTGATCGGCGAGAATCTCAAAGTCCCGCCATTCTGCGGTCCTGTGGTCTAGGAACGGCGAGGCCGCGGGCGGCAGGCGACCGCCCCTGTCGTACAGTTCTTGCCAGAGATCCAACGCGGGCCGGCCTGCATGCATGGCCAGAATGATCAGATCGACCTTCAGCGCATCGCGCCCGAGCGACCGGCTCAAATCATTGTGCGGTGGGTTTTCCATCAATGTGCGGAAGAAGACACCGAACAGGCGGCGATAGGTCTGGCCCGGATCAATCGGCAGCACCGCTGGGGCCGCGCGCGAGGCGGCCGCCATTTCCTCCGGGCCTGCTGACAGGCTGGCAAAGCCATGGAAGAGCATCTGGCACAGGCGACGAAAGTAGCGTGGGTCTGCCGAACCGCGCCACTCAGCATGCCGCATGACCAGAGTTTGCTGGCGCAGACATTCCTCTGCGAGCAAGCGGTGATAGCGCGCGATGACCCATCCCGGCTCGCGGGCCAAGTCTTCAACGATGCGGCCTCGCAGATGCGACGACCGCAGATCCAATGAGTGGCGGCGACGTGCGGCCTCGTCCGGGTTCGAGACCCAGGTTTCGTCATTCAGGTAGACGAAAGGTTCATGGACATCGTCGAACCCGGCGATGAACTCGTCGCGGCCGCTGACAAGGATGCCTTCCAAGCCTTTAAGCGCGTCCGTGAGTGCGGCGGTGTCTGAAACCAGCGGCAGACGAAACTGCTCCGTCAGGGGGTCATGCTCCAGCTTCCGCCACTGATCAATGAGGCGGATGATCGTGCCGTACCGGACACCGCCGCGGACCAAGGCCGCCATTCTCAGCGCGAACAGGGCAACCGGATTCTCAGCCTTTAGATATTTCGCCAGAGCGGCATAGGCGTCAGCCTGCGTCGAAAGTCCCCCAGTGGTCAGCATCCCAACCACCGACGGCTTGATCTTTTCGGCGATGGTCCGAAGCTCCGCCAGGGTCTCGATCACACCGATGGTCGCATCGCTACGCATGGCGGGGCGGCGATAGGCGTCCAGAATATCGTCCTCGTGCTTGCGGTCGTTGATCGCGAGCAGCGGCTTCAGATCATCGCGGTCCGGCGCGTCCAGCACGGTGGGCGCCCCGCAAAAGGCCTCGAACCCGGACAGGCCACCGTTGGCCAACACAAGGAACCGATTGCGGTAGAAGGTCCTGATATCCTGCGTGGGCTCCAATTCCCCGACGAGGGGATGAATCACCTCCCTCAACAGCGCCGTTAGGGCATCATCGGCGATCATCGCGTCCAAGGCTGGCAGGGCCTCGTTCTGGGCGTTGAACCCGTCCATGATGAACAGCGTGCTCCGGGAGATCATCTTCCGGCGCACTTCGGTCAGCGCCTCCCGCAATGTCGCCGCGTCGCGCGGCGGCTCTGCATCAGCCGGACTATCACCAGCGTAAAAGGCGCGCAGATAGCCGACCAGATGCGGCAGGGTGATCCGACTGCCTGTCTCGGGATCGCGGGTCACCGGCAAGTAGCAGATGCTGTGGTGGTAGAGTTCCGGTTCGCGCCGGATCGCGTCATGGACCAGGAAGTTGGCGAGGGAGCGAAGTCCCTCCGCCATCCCCTCCTGAGAGACAACACGGATCGTGCGAGAGTCACATCCCTTGAAAAAGTCCAGACACTCCTTCGCGCGGTCTCTTCGAGCTCCAAGCTTCGCGAAACTCGAGAAGCTCGACGGGTCGGTCTTCTTGAGCAGGCCTGTCCAGTCCCGGGCCTTGGGACGATCCGTTCTTAGCCAGTCGACAAAAGCTCTGACCGGTTCGGAGCCGGGTGGGTCCACATCCCTGAAATCATCAACAGATATTGGATGGCGCCGCCGGAACCAGTGATTGATCCCCGAGACGACGGCCTCAACCGTATCGTCGCTAATTCGCTGTCGCGCACGCGCGGCGCCGAAGGTCCGCACAGCCAGGTCGATCGCAAAGGCGAAGTTGTTTTGATCTTTGGCTTCCGAGGCGATGAGGCAGGCGTTGACCCGATCAAAAATATCAAGCGCCCCACCCGCGGCGCCGACCCGATTGCGCCAATCGAGGTGAGCTTCCTCCAGCCGCAACTGCGTCCGCTCCGGGCTGCAGAAGTGCTTTAGCTCCCGCACGGCGCCGCGCTGGCTGGCCGGTTCACCATCGGACGTGTTCTTGCTGTTGCGCATATCCCAGCGACCCCGGCCCTACCTGACAACAGTATCGCGGCATCTTGCGGGGCACTAGCCGTGGGCGTGCAATTATCACATGCGCATCCATAGCGGCTCAAAGAGGCTTCACTCGGCTGCCGATTGGTCAAGCAATCGGCAAAATCCAGAGCGGTTTGCCGATTGACGCAAGGGTAAGCCCGCGAGGTCGGTGAACATGGACCAACTCGTCCGTTTTCGAGACCCCAACAATGGCCTCGCATCTGTCAACGTAAGCTCGATCGGGCCCCGCCTCTGCGGGCCCGTGTGGGAACGAAGCTGATGACCATCGAACTGGAAACCCGGCCCATGGCTCCCCGGACTGCGGTCCACGCGTCCGAGGGGCCTTCGGCCCAACCCATCACCCAGATGCCGGGGGCCCGTCCGCCCAGCACGCGGATGACTGGCCTGCGGACCACCGCCCTGACGGTGATTGGCGCAACGGCGGTCGGCCTGCTGGGCGCGGCCCAGTCGCTGATCGGCCTGGCGCCGGACCTGTTCGGCACCGGCCCGGCCCATGCGCAGGCGCTCGCTGTGGCGCTTGGCGCGCTCAACGCCGGCACGGCCGGCGCCATCCTTGGTCTGATGGCCTTCAGTTTCGTCCCCGCCCTCGAGCGGCTGGTCCACCGCGCCGAAGTTGACCGCGAGCGGCTGGCTGACCTTCTGGATGAAACCAGAATGCAGCGGCGGCAGATTCAGTCGATGGAAAAGCGGGCCATCGACCACGCCACCCGGCAGGGAGCCCGGGAAGACACTCGGCGCGGTCCGTCAGTGAGACCGATGCGGCCGGAGTCGTTCCAACAGGACGCTCCCGGCGAGGTCAGCACCTTCGAGCCTGGTCTGATCACCGAGATCGGCGGCGGCCTCCTGCCAAGCGGTGACATCCAGGTCTATCCGATGATGCCTGACAGCCTGCCGCCGATGTTCAACCGCCTGCGAGATGAGGACGGCGCGACCATCTGGCGCGTCTTTATCTGCCTGGAGCACAACGTCGAGTGCCTCGAGCGCATTATCAAGTTCGTCTACGCGCTCGACACCTTCGCTCGCCGGGGCATCTACAAGGGCACGCGGCTCGATCTGGGCAAGCTTGAAGTGCGTGTCCTGAACCAGCCGGCGACCGGCGTCACGAAGGTGGTCACACCCAAATGGGACCTGGAGTCCGGAGAGATCTTCCGCGAGGTGCTCTCTTACGACCAAGCCAGGCGTCAGAAGGGCCGACCGAAACTCAGCGTCGTTCGCGGCATTGCTCGGCGCGACGTCTGCGACCTTGAGACCCTGGCTCTGCAGACCGCACCGATCATCAAGGCGGGCGCCCTGCAACTGTTTCTCGGCGCCTGCGTGCCGCGAGATGGCATCGTTCCCGCCAGCGCTGTCACCGAGTGGTTGGCCACGTCGCCTCCGACCTTGACCCAACTCCTGGCCTTCCGGGGTGGCGAGAATTTCCCCGCTGCGGTCGAGTAACTGTGCCGTCACGAATTCGGGAAGCCCCGGGCCCCTCCCGGGGCTTCCGTCTTTGGAATGGTCCGGTCACAGCCTCTGCGCCAGCGGTTCAGGACTGGCGGTCAAGGCGCGAAGATGGTCGCCAAGAACCTTTTTCGCACCATTTGTGTGCCGGCCGCGCCCCTCGGAGGCGCGACATCGCCAGAGCGATGCCTGCTTTGTCTGAACTAGGTCCCGCTCGCAGCAGAGCACGAGACAGATCAGGTCGTTGGTGGGCACTTTGTGCGGCGTGACTGCCTGCACCGCCATCAGTTGTCTTTTGTCGTAAGTAATTCAGTGCTTTCCCGAGACGGGTCGCATCCCGTCCCACATTTCGCTCCCCTTTCACTTGGCCTTCGGGCTCTTACGCCGGGCTTTCACGCCTGACGAACGGATGCGCCCGGCGACACATTGAGCGTCTCCCGCAGTGACCCCCCACCGTCCTCTCTTGCTGCTGCTGAAGGGGGGGAACGTCGCGGGTGTCCACCAAACACCCCTTCAGGGCACGGGGCGCCTGTTCGGAGGTCAAGTTTGTCGTTTAGATCGGCCGCTTCGCCCGCCGCCTGGGCGGGCGGCGCATCGGCCATGACAGCACAATGAACCTGAAATCCTATCTCGCCTGGCCGGGCGCGCCTCTGGCCATAGGATCGGCGGCGCTGTTCGGCGCAAGCACGCCGCTGGCCAAGGGCCTGCTGGGCGGCGGGATCAGTCCCTGGCTGCTGGCCGGCTTGCTCTACCTGGGCTCGGGGCTCGGCCTGGCCGTCGTCTATTTCGGTCGGGGCCTGGTCGGGCGGCCCAGTCGGGAAGCGTCGCTCACACGCAAGGACATCGGCTGGATGGCCCTGGTCGTGCTGTCCGGAGGTGTGGTCGGTCCCGTACTGCTGATGATCGGCCTGACCACGACCGCCGCTTCCACCGCCGCCCTGCTGCTGAACCTGGAAGGCCTCGCCACCATGGCCATCGCCTGGCTGGTCTTTCGCGAGAACGTGGACCGCCGGCTTCTGCTGGGGGCGTTGGCGATCCTGGCCGGAGCCCTGATGCTGTCCTGGCAGCCGGGTCAGGGGCTGGCCGGGCTTGGCCTCGGTAGCCTCGCCATAGCGGGAGCCTGCCTGGCCTGGGGCATCGACAACAACCTGACCCGCAAGGTGAGCGGCTCGGACCCGGTGCAGATCGCCATGATCAAGGGTCTGGCGGCCGGCGGGGTCAATCTGATGCTGGCGCTGTTCCTTGGCGCGCGCCTGCCCTCAATCGAGCTGACTCTCGGCGCGGGCGCAGTCGGCTTCCTCGGCTACGGGGTCAGCCTGGTGATGTTCGTCCTGGCGCTGCGCTACCTTGGGACCGCCAGAACCGGGGCCTACTTCTCGACCGCGCCCTTCATCGGCGCGCTGCTGGCCATCCTGATGTTTGGCGAGACCATCACCTGGCAACTGGTGCTGGCGGCGATCCTGATGAGTGTCGGCCTCTACCTGCATCTGGTCGAGCGGCATGACCATGAGCACCTGCACGAGCCCCTGGAGCACGAGCACGCCCACGTCCATGATAGCCACCACCAGCATGATCATGGCCCGGAAGACCCGGCCGGCGAGCCCCATACGCACCCACACCGACACCTGCGCATGATCCACGCCCACCCGCATTATCCGGACCTGCACCACCGCCATGACCATGCCCACTGATAAGGCTCCGCAACCGATGACACGACGCTTGGCCTTCGACCGATCGGCCCTGCCGCTTTGACGTCCATCGGCATCGTCATCGTTTCGCAATCGGCGCTTTGAGCCTGGGCCACGCAAAGCGGGGCAGCCAGCAGCATCAGCGCGCCAGGCAGAGCCAACGCCATAGGCGCGGCTGGACCGTCAGCGGCCGGCTGTCGTTCGCATACAGGCGTGCCCCCTGCCGAGGGCGCCTGCTCGCAGACCCCTCTCAGGCCTGTACGGCGTTCGCGCGGGCGTCCCTCATGGAGGAGGAACACCCGCGCGGATCACTAAAGCCGCACGGCGCGCAGCCGCAGCGCGTTACCGATGACGCTGACCGAGGAGAGCGCCATGGCGAGCGCCGCGATGGCCGGCGACAGCAGCAGGCCAAACACCGGGTAGAGCACCCCCGCTGCGATCGGCACCCCACCGAGGTTATAGACGAAGGCGAAGAACAGGTTCTGGCGGATGTTGCGCATGACGGCGCGGGACAGGGTCCGCGCCTTCATGATACCGGCGAGATCACCCTTCAGGAGGGTGACGCCGGCGCTTTCGATCGCTACATCTGAGCCTGCCCCCATGGCGATGCCGACATCGGCCGCGGCGAGCGCGGGCGCGTCGTTGACGCCGTCACCGGCCATGGCGACGACACGGCCTTCGCGGCGCAGTCTTTCCACCACGGCGGCCTTGTCCTGAGGCAGGACCTCGGCCGCGACCTCCACGATACCGAGCTTGTCGGCGACGGCGCGCGCCGTCGTCTCGTTGTCGCCCGTCATCATGACGATGCGCAGCCCTTCGGCCTTCAAGGCGTCGATGGCTGCGCGCGCGCCTGGCTTGATCGGGTCGGCGATACCGAGCAGTCCGGCAAGTTGACCGTCGAGCGCTACAAAAACGACCGTCGCACCCTGCCGGCGCAGTGCATCGGCCTGATCGTCGAGCGGCGAAATGTCCGCGCCCTGTTCGCCGATGAAGCGACGGCTGCCGATGGCGACGCGCCGGCCTTCAACGACGCCAAGCACGCCTCGGCCGACGGGAGAGTCGAACCCGCTGGCCTCGGTCAGCCTCACGCCCTCTTCGGCGGCGGCGCGCAGGATGGCGTCGCCGAGCGGGTGTTCGGAGCCGCGCTCAAGGCTGGCCGTGAGACGCAGAAGCGTGAGGCGATCAACGCCGTCCATCGGCATGATCGCCGTGACCGCGGGACGGCCTTCGGTGAGCGTGCCCGTCTTGTCGACAACGAGCGTATCGATTTTCTCGAAGCGCTCCAGGCTCTCGGCGTTCTTGATGAGCACGCCCGCCTGCGCGCCACGGCCGACGCCGACCATGATAGAAATGGGGGTCGCGAGACCCAGGGCGCAGGGACAGGCGATGATGAGGACGGAGACAGCGGCGACGAGCGCATAGCTGAAGCGCGGGTCGGGGCCGACCACCGCCCAGGCGATAAAGGCAACGACCGCGGTCAGGATAACCCCCGGCACGAACCTGCCGGAGACCCGGTCGGCGAGACGCTGGATCGGCGCGCGGGAGCGCTGCGCTTGCGCGACCATCTGGACGATCTGCGAGAGCAGGGTGTCGGCGCCGACCTTGTCGGCGCGCATGACGAAGGAACCCGTCTTGTTGATCGCCCCGCCGATGACGGCGTCGCCGGTATCGCGCGTCACCGGCATGGATTCGCCCGTGACCATGGACTCATCGAGCGAGGCCCGACCTTCGAGGATTACGCCATCGACGGGCGCCTTCTCGCCGGGACGCACGCGCAGCCGATCTCCCACCAAGATGAGATCAAGCGAGACCTCTTCGTCGGTCCCGTCATCGCGAACGCGCCGCGCCGCTTTCGGGGTGAGGTCGAGCAGCGCCTTTAGCGCGCCGGACGTGCGCTCCCGCGCCCCCAGTTCCAGTACCTGGCCCAGCAGGACCAGCGCGGTGATCACCGCCGCCGCCTCGAAGTATACCGGCACGGAGCCATCGCTCTTGCGGAAGGCATCGGGGAAGATCTGCGGGACCGCGACAGCGACCACGCTGTAGAGCCAGGCGACGCCCACGCCCATGGCGATGAGCGTGAACATGTTGAGGTTGCGGGTCCGAAGCGAGGCCCAGCCGCGCTCGAAGAAGGGCCAGCCGGCCCAGAGCACGACCGGCGTCGCCAGCGCGAACTGTATCCAGTTGGACCACTGCCCCGGCAGATAGTGATGCAGATCGAAGAGGTGGCCGCCCATCTCCAGGGCGAAGACCGGCAGGCTCAGCAGGACCGCCAGCCAGAAGCGGCGCGTCATGTCGGCCAGTTCGGGATTGGGGCCGCTGTCGGCGGTGATCGTCTCGGGCTCCAGGGCCATGCCGCAGATCGGGCACGAGCCGGGGCCCACCTGACGGATCTCGGGGTGCATCGGGCAGGTGTAGATCGTCCCCGGAGGGGCCGGCGGGTCTTCGGCGAGATCCTTGGCGAGATACTTCTCGGGATCGGCGGTGAATTTCGTACGGCAACCCGCCGAGCAGAAATGGAACGCCTCGCCGTGGTGATCCGCGTGATGAGGTGTCGTCGCCGGATCCACCGTCATGCCGCAAACCGGATCGGTCACGGCGTTCGCCGACTTCGGCTTGCCGGCGCAACAGCCGTGCCCCTCATGACCGTCCTGCTGTTCAGGGTCGTGGTGCTGATGATGATCGCTCACGCCGGCCTCCTTTTCGATGGTTTCGAAATACCCCCAGGGGGCATTCCGTTTTAGCGAGATATACCCCCAGGGGGTACTTGTCAATT
Organism: Caulobacter sp.; assembly: GCA_032122215.1. GTDB lineage: Bacteria > Pseudomonadota > Alphaproteobacteria > Caulobacterales > Caulobacteraceae > Caulobacter. The sequence continues at coordinate 15,430 of JAUMCZ010000001.1, read as the reverse complement.
ACCCCTGGGGGGTATAGTTTGACGGGACAGGAGACGCTCCATGCACCGCGCGAACAAAGCCAATCTTCAGAACCGCCTCAGCCGTGTCGAAGGCCAGGTGCGGGGCATCGGCCGGATGGTCGAAGAGGATCGCTATTGCGTCGACATCCTCACCCAGCTCCAGGCCGTGCGCGCCGCGCTCAGCAAGGTGGAACAGGAACTCCTGCGCGAGCATATCGATCATTGCGTTGGCGCGGCTTTCGCGAGCGGTGACGCCGCTGAGCAGCGCGCCAAGGCCGATGAACTGGTGACGCTCCTGCAGAGGTCGTTGAGGTGAACGGCGCACTCTTCTCTCGCGCGCGTGAGGGATCGCTTGCCTTGATGCGTATCAGGCAAGGGGTGCGGGAGGCGCCGCTTCATGAATACGCTGGAACAAACCCTGAGTTCGCTGCGCGCGTCGACGGCCACGCCCGCGCTGGACCAGTTGGAAGAGCAGGTCTGGGGCCGCGTCCGCGAGGCGCGCGCCAATGCGGCGCTGGAGCGCAGATGGCGCACGGCGCAGCTGGCGGCCGCCTCTTTCGCGCTGGTCACCGGCATTGCCTTCGGCGGGGCCGAGGCCACCGCCCTGCTGCGCACGCAGCAACCGTCCCTGACCGCGCCCGCGCTCGCCCCATCCGAGCTTCTGGAGGGACGCGGATGAAGCCAGGTCTTCGCAATCTCCTGTTGACGATCGTCCTCGTCGTCGTCGCGGCCGGCGGCGGCGCCTGGCTCTGTGCGCGTTACGTTGTCAGGCATCACGCCCAGGGTCCAACGTTGCACGACATCGTCCACGAGAAGCTGGACCTCACGGCGGATCAGTCGCGCCGCCTGGATGCAATCGAGAAGGGCTACGCCACCCGGCGCAAGCAGCTTGAAGACGAGCTTCGCGCCGCCAATCGCGAACTCGCGGTCGCTATCCGCAAAGGCCAGAAGGACTCGCCCGAGCTCGACGCCGCCATTGATCACCTGCACATGGCGATGGGGGCGCAGCAAAAGGCGACCATCGCCCATGTCTTCGACATGCGCGCCGTTCTGACACCCGCGCAGGCCAAAAAGTTCGACGCCGAAGTGACTTCGGCGCTCACCCAAGAGGATCGGTGAGCGCGGCTTCGGAGCCGCAGGATTCAGAGCTTGCCGCCCGCGCGGTCGCCGGCGACGAGCGCGCCTTCTCGTGGCTGATGCAACGCCACAAGGACGCACTCTACAGGTTCATCCGGCGCTATACCGGCGACGCCGACGAAGCCTACGACCTTTTGCAAGAGAGCTTCACCGCAGCCTGGGGCGCGCTGAAGCGCTACGACGGGAACCGTTCCTTTCCGACCTGGTTGCGGCGCATTGCGCTCAACAAATGCCGCGACTGGTCCCGCCGTCGCGCCGTGCGCCGCTGGCTGACGCGGAATGAAGGCCTCGACAACTGGACCGGGCAGAATCTGGCGTCGGACGAGCCGTCGCCCGAGAACGCCGTCGCCGGCAAGGAGCAACTCACCCGCCTTGATCGCGCAATCGCAAACCTGCCGGCCGGACTGAAGGAGCCGTTGATCCTCACGGCCCTCGAAGGACTGTCGCAGGACGAAGCCGGCAATATCCTCGGCCTCAGCGCCAAGGCGGTTGAAGTGCGAGTCTACCGGGCGCGAAAGGCGCTGTCGTCAGCGCTGTCGCTCGAGGACGCCTGAGGTCTACTTGCCGGGGGCGGCGCGCGACGACCAGTGGATATGGGTGATGCGCCAGCCGCCCTTCACCTTCTTCAGGACCATGGTCTCGGTGGTCAGGCGGTCGACCGTCTTCCCTTCATAGGCGCCGGTTGTGCGGCCCTGGGTCAGCACCCAGGCGGTCCTGCCTTCCACGGCGGAGCGACGGCTTGTGATCGTGTCCGTCATCCCCTTGCTGTAGGCGATGTCACCGGGCAGATGCGCCTCGACATACTCCGCCTTCGAAGATTCGGCGCCGCCCTGCTCGAAGATCACCGCATCCTCCACCAGCAGGTCGGCGACGGCCACCGCGTCGCCCTTTCCCATGGCGGCGTGAAAGGCATCGACCGTGAGGACAGGACCGCTTTGAGAGGCGGCAAGCGCGACAGCCGGAGCGGTGGCGACGGCGACGGCGAGCGGTGAGACGGCAAGAGCGATGCCCAAGGTCAGAACGCGAAGCGACATGGTGTTCCCCCGAAATCCAGAGTGCGACCTAGGCATGGTGCGCGAAGGCGACGGTGGCGCCATCCTTTTTTACGAGAAGGACGTCATAAGCTTCGCGCGTCCCGTCGGGCATTTCCATGCCGGGCGAGCCGATCGGCATGCCAGGAACGACCAGGCCCAGCGCATCGGGCCGCTCTTTGAGCAGACGAAGGATATCCGCCGCCGGCACATGACCCTCGATCAGGTAGCGGCCGACCTGGCCGGTGTGACAGGACGCCATCTCCGCCGACAGCTTCAGGCGCGCATGCAACGCCGTGCGGTCCGTAGTCTCGACGATCGGGGTCTTGAAGCCCGCCGCGTTGAGATGCTGGACCCAGCCCGTGCAGCAGCCGCAGTTCGGATCCTTGTAGACGGTGATCGTCTGCGAGGCGGCGCTGGCGGGCTCGCACGCCGCGGCCACGAGACCGGCGGCGAGGACGAGGACGGTGCGACGTGTGCCTAAAACCATGTGCGCACTCCAATGACGAAGCTCGTTTCCTGGTCGTCTTCTCCCAGCGATCTTGCATAGTCGGCCGTGCCGCCGAACTTCTGATCAAAGATGACGCCGACATAGGGCGCGAACTGGCGCGTGACCTGGTAGCGAAGACGCAGGCCGAGCTCGAGATCGGTGACGCCCGAGCCAAGCTCGAGCTCGGGAATATCCTGGGCCGAGAGGTTCATTTCTGCGCGTGGCTGCAGGATGAGCTTTTGCGTCAGGCGCAGGTCGTAGCTGCCTTCGAGCCGGGCCAAGGCTTTACCCTTGTTGGACAGAAGGACCGCGCCCTCGGTCTCGAACCAGTAGGGCGCGAGGCCCTCGAAACCGACCGTCGCATAGGTTCGCCTGGGCCCATCCTGGAGGTCCTGGCGCAGCCCGGCCTGGAGGTCGAAATACGGTGAGATCGCCCGCGAATAGAGCAACTGAACTTCGGCCTCTTCAAGATCGCTGCCGGCGCCTTCTCCTTCCGACTTCACCACAAGGCGGTTTTTGTCGCCGCCGTACCAGGCTTCGCCATTCCAGGCGTAACCGTCATCGCCGTCGCGCACGCGCCACTCGGCCTGGTCGATCAGGACCATCCAGCTGTTCGAGCCGCCGTGTTCCTCGCGTAGCTGATCGCGCGACGAGCGCATTGCCGCCGCGCCGAAGACGGCGTCCGCCGCATGGTCGCTTGGGGTGGGCGGCGCCGGCTCGGTCCCGACCTCCTCAGCCATGTCGGCATGGTCGCTATGGTCCATGCCTTCCATGGCCGGCATGGCCTCCGCCCCCTCCTTGGGCGCCTCGCCGCGGGGGAGAGCGGTCGGCCAGTCCATCGCCGGCATTGCGTCGTCTTCCGGCTCGGCTTGCGGCGCGGGCTCCGCTGCGGGCTTCGCCGCTGCGGGGGCGGGCCGCCCATGACCCTCATGCTGCGCAAATGCCGGGGTCGCGAGCACCAGGCTCAGCGCGGTGAGACAGGCCAGCCGTCTCATTGGCCTGCTCCCGGCAGCGGGCGCACGCTCACCACGCGGAACATGCCCGCGTGCATGTGGTAGAGCATGTGGCAGTGGAAAGCCCAATCGCCGGGGGCATCGGCGGTGAGATCAAAGGTGACCTTGCCCCCCGGCGCGACGTTCACCGTGTGCTTCCTTGGATGCCGGCCCCTGGGGCCTGTCAGTAGTTCGAAGAAATGCCCGTGCAGATGGATGGGGTGGGCCATCATCGAGTCGTTGACCAGCGTCACCCGCACCCGTTCGTTCAAGCGGAAGGGAATGGGTTCCGTAACCTCGGAGAACTTCTCCCCGTCGAAGGACCACATGAAGCGTTCCATGTTGCCGGTGAGATGAAGCTCCAGCGCGCGCGTCGGCGTGCGGGTGTCGGGGTTGGGGTCGAGCGCTTCCAGGTCCGTGTAGACAAGCACCTTGTGCCCGACATTCTCCAGCCCCTGGCCGGGCTCGCCTGTGCGGTCCACCGGCATCGGCGAGATGGCCTGGACGCCCGGCCCCATCTTCACCTGGGGGGCGTTGTCGCCGTTGCGCATAGACATATCCATGCCGGACATGTCCATCTGCATGCCGCCGTCAGACCCGTGGTCCATGCCCTCCATCGAGCCATGGGCGCTCATGTCCATGCCCATGTCCTTCATGCTCGCGAGGGGGCGCTCTCGCAGCGCAGGGACGGCTGCCACCATCCCCGGGCGTGGCGCCAGGGTGGCGCGGCCCATGCCCGACCGGTCAACGGCCTCGGCGACCAGCGTGAAGGCCTTGTCCTCGGTCGGCTGGACGACGACGTCGAAGGTCTCGGCGACCGAAATCTGGAACTCGTCCACATCGACCGGCTTCACGTTCAGACCGTCCGCCTGGACGACCTTCATCGACAGGCCCGGGATGCGGACGTTGAAGATTGTCATCGCCGCCGCATTGATGAAGCGCAGCCGCACCCGCTCACCCGGATTGAACAGGGCCGTCCAGTTGTCGTCCGGCCCATGGCCGTTGATAAGGAAGGTGTAGACCGAACCGGTGACGTCCGAGACGTCCGTCGGGTCCATGCGCATCTTGCCCCACTCGACACGGTCCTTGAGCGGTTGATCCTTTCCGGCGAGCAGGCCGGCGACGGTCTGCTTTTGAGTGTTGAATACCCCCGCCTGGGCCTTCAGTTGCTTGAAAATCTCGTGCGGGTGCATGAACGCGAAGTCCGAGAGGACGACGACATACTCCCGGTCGAAGGCTACAGGGTCGGCGTCCTTCGGTTCGATGACGATCGGGCCGTAATGGCCCTCCTGCTCCTGCAGGCCGGAGTGGCTGTGGTACCAGTATGTCCCGGCCTGCACGACCGGGAACTCGTAGACGAAGGTCTCGCCCGGCTTGATGCCAGGGAAGCTGACGCCGGGCACGCCGTCCATCTGAAACGGCAGGATCAGGCCATGCCAGTGGATCGAGGTGTCTTCGTGCAGATCGTTGGTCACCGAGATGCGGGCGACCTGGCCTTCCTTGAGGCGGATGAGCGGGCCGGGCACGGTGCCGTTGATGGTCACCGCATGGCCCTTGCGACCATTGACCGGCCACTCCGTGTGGCCGATCCGCAGCTTGATGTCGTTGCCGGAAAGTGTCGGCAGGTCGCGCACGAGCCCCGGCGAATTGCTGCGCGCCCAGGCCGGGAAGACGCTCGACATGGCGAGGCCTGCCCCGAGCAGGCCTGCATTCCTGAGCAATGTGCGACGGGCCAGTTCAGCCATTGGATATCCTAGTCAGTTCGGCCCGCCCGATTGCAGTCTAGCTGTCCGGGTTCAGGCTGGTCATACGCTAGCGGGGCGGGCATCCCTCACGGGAGGGATGTAGATCAGAATTTCAGATGGCCCGCGCCATGAGTGATTTCGGCCCCGAAATAGGCCTGGAGCAGGATGAGTCCGATCGTAAGCACAAGCGCGATCTCATAGCCTCGGGCGCCGAGACGACGCGCCGCTTGTTGGGCTGGTCGCTTCAGCCACCACAACGCGAGGATGAGGAACGGCAGGCTTGTGCCCAGCCACCGGTGGATGGTGACCGCGATTTGGTCGTCGGGGGCAGGCAAGCCGGCGCCAGCCCAGCCGAGCGGAGCCGCCACGAAGGCGCCCACGGACGCGATGGCCAGGAGGAGCTTGTTGCCGGCCGTATAGAGCGGCTGGCGGCGCAGGGCGGCGGCCGCTTCCAGCAGGCCAACCGTGAGCACCAGCGCGATCGGGAAATGGATGACCGCCGGGTGCAGCATGCCCAGCCAGGACAGCAGACGTCCTGACAAGGTCTTGGGCTTGTCGTGCGACATCGGCATGTCGCCACCGGTCGGCCACGCCATGTCGGTGACGGGCATGTCGTCAGGAGCGGGCGCGGTCGCCGCTGGCGCCGCAGCCGGCGCCTCAGCCATGGCGCCAGAAGGTTGGGCTTGGACCGGCGCGACGGAAACGACCAGCGCCACAAGCAATGCGACCAGGCCCGCCATCAGGTTCTGAAAAGTCACCGGTCCCGCCTTCTTGAACACAACGGGCGCGCCCAGCGGCGCGCTCCGCGCGTCACATCACATGAATTTGGGAGACGACGGGTTTGCCGCCCACGTTCTTGAGCACGAAGTGAATCTTCTTGCCGACGGTGACGTCTTTCAGGACCGAGGTATTCTCGACCTTGAACTTCATCGTCATGGCCGGCCATTTCAAGGCCGGCATCGGCCCATGCGCGATGGTGATTGTGCCGGCTTTGGCGTCGATCGCCTTGACCGTCCCCTGGCCTTCAGCGGCCTGCGGCACTGGCGCGTGGACTTCGCCTTCATGGGCCATCGCCGCCGGAACGGCGACACTCGTCGCCGCGAAGACCGCGGTGAGCGCCGCGACAAGCAACTTGCTCTTCATTGAAAAACTCCATTCGTTTCGCACGCCGATGAGGCGTCGTCAGTAGAGCTATACGGCCGGTCATTTCGCATCCCTCACACTGGCGAGCAGCGCGGTGAGGCGCCTTCATCCCGACCCGCCCGCCGATCGCCATCAGCCGTCAGACAATGAAGACCGGGGCGAAGCCCCCGCCTGGCGTTCTGAAGTTGGTCGTTTGACCTTGGTAGACACGCGCGGCGCAGAGAAGGGGTGAGCTGTCGTAGGTGTACAGACGAACGTCCAGCTTCAGCGCCTGCACCTCCCCATCGACCTTGATCCGTCGCTCTGTCGGTATTGCAAGGTCCTGAGCGATGTACTGGCCCTGCTGCACCTCCGCCCACACCCGATGGGTGATCTTGTCCCCCCGGTACACCGCCTTGCCGCCATGACCGCCCGCCGGCTTGAAGAAGAGGCCCCTGCGTTCCCGCCACAGGAGGTCGGCGTTTTCCACAGTGACGAGCCGGGTGCGCGGGACTGCGGACAGGTGCGCGGCTATCCGGTCGCCCAGAATTTTCCCGACGGCTGGATCCGACAGCAGGCTCAGGTTTCGCTTGTCCGCGAAAAGCGCGTGATTGCGGGGGTTGGGCGTCAGCACCACCGCGCCGGCCAGATAGGCTTCGCGCAGGGCTTCGTGCCCCTGGGCCCCAAGGGAAAAATCGACCAGGCGGTTGTACACCAGATCGACCGTCTCGCCCCCGCATCGCAAGCGTCCGCCCGTGAAGGTGAGCTCGCCCGGATCGGCGATCAACGCCCGCAAGCCGTGCCGTTCAAAGAACCGTTGCGCGAGCAGAAACTCGGGAAACAGGTACTGGTCCGCCGGACGGTCGTCGACGATGGCCACGGTCGCCAGCGAGCCAGCCGGCCGCTGGCTTTCCCATTCGCCGAGGAACATGCGCCAGACCGCAGGTTCGAACTCATCGATCCGCGCTGCTCGCGTCGCCACCCTGGCTTCCTCGCAGCAGGCCATCTGGGCTCGGGCCAGGACGGCGTTGAGGAAGGCGCCTCCGGCGTTGGTGTTGACCTCGATCAGCCTGGGGCCGCCGGCTCCCAGATGAAAGTCATAGCCCATGAAGGCGCCCCGGGGTCCGAAGTCCTGGCGCGCGATCTCCGGAGCCCAGGCCAGAACAGCGTCCTGGTAGGCAGGCGTCGCCGCGGCGCATTCTATGGCCGTCACAACATCGAGCATGGCCTGAAGGTCATCCCTCGCCAGGAAAACCGGTGACCGGGAGAAAAGATGGGGGTGCGTCGCCAGCAGGCCAGCGACGACCTCGTCACCCGGCGTCTCGGCGCGCAAGGCGTCGCGCAGACCGTCGCTGTCCACGGTGACACAAAAGCACTCGCTGTTCAGGACCCGATCGAGGCGCTCATGAGCTTCGTTTCGCTGCATCCATGACGATACCATGAAACCCGGTGCGCTACCGGCACACCTTGTTGGGCCTGCAGACTTACAGAGCTCCCCGGACGTTCGCGGGCAGGAGCGCCCAGCTGAGCTGGTCCGTTGCTGTTGTGGGTTGGTTTGTGGGACGACGGCAGGAGGGTCGCGCCAAAACGCGACCAACCGGGATACGCTGACGTAAACGGGCCGACCCTGCCTCCGCCATCCGATGAAATCACCAGACCCGAACGGGAAACCGAGCGGAACCCCCTTGCCTTCAATCTGGCGCGCCAACGCAAATGGACCCGCCGGATGCCGGCGGGTCCATGGTCGGGTTCAGATTCTCAGCCCTCAGAAGCGGCGGGTCACGCCGGCCGAGATCACCCAGGGATCAAGGGTGACGTTGGACTTCAGGGCGCCGTTGTTGATGTCGGCGTCGGTCTCGAAGAACACCTTCTTGGCGTCCAGGTTGATCGACCAGTCGCCCTTCACGGCGATGTCCACGCCCGCCTGCAGCGCGTAGCCGAAGCCGTTGTCCAGATCGACGTCGAAGGCATTCTTGTCCTCGCCACCGTAGAAGATCATCGCGTTGATCCCGGCCCCGACATAGGGGCTGACCCGGCCCTTGGGGTTGAAGTGGTACTGGACGGTCACGACCGGCGGCACCACCCAGGTGTCGAGCACGCGGGTCGAGCCCGCCGCCCCCTTGGCGCTGACCTCGTGCTTGCTGGTCCCGAGGATGCCCTCGACGGCGATGTTGTCGGTGAAGAAGTAGGTGAAGCCGAGGGTGGGAACGACGTAGTCGCTGACCTCGACATCAAGGCCGGTGTTGACGCCGGCGGCGGTGTAGATGTCGCCCGACTCGGAGGGGGCGACGTCGCTGACCCGGGCGGTGACCAGCCAGGTCCCCTTCTCCTTGGGCGTGAAATCCTGCGCCAGCGCGGGGCCGGCGACGGCGGCGGCCAGCAGGCCGGCTGCGAAAATGGCGGTGGTCTTCATCTCGGTAATCCCCTTTGGAGGACCTTCGTTGAGGTCGCGGGGACAGTGCCACCGGCTTTCAAACAAGTGTTTGATCCCGGTCAAATCTCGCCGCTTAAATCCCCCTGGCATGACGGCCGGCGGCCGGGTCGAGATAGCCGTCGAAGGCGGCGCAGACCGAGCGCAGCACCGGCCGGCCGGACTCGGTCACGGTGAGCCTGGCGCCGTCATACTTGGCCAGCCCCTCAGCGAGGAAGGGCGCGAGGCCCGCCAGGGAGGCAGCCAGATCGTCCACCGTCCGGTCATGGGCGCGGCAGACGGCCGGGAGATCGACGGTCAGGTCGCACATCAACCGCTCGATGATCTCGCCGCGAAACCGGTCCTCATCTGTCAGGGCTACGCCCCGCGCGATGGGAAGATCGCCGGCCTCGAGCGCCTTGCGCCAGCTGAGTTCGGCTGTCTGGTTCTGGACGAAGCCCTGCGGGGTCCGGCTGATCGCCGAGGCGCCGATGCCGATCAGGGTCCCGGCCGCGTCGGTGGTGTAGCCCTGGAAATTGCGGTGCAGACGGCCGGCCTGCTGGGCGATGGCAAGCTCGTCGGTCGGCAGGGCGTAGTGGTCGAGGCCGATGCGGACATAGCCTTCGCCGATCAGATACTCGGCGGCGGCCTCGCTCTGGTCGAGGCGCTCAACGGGGCCCGGCAGGTCCGCGTCCTTGATCAGTTGCTGGTGCGACTTCATCCACGGCACATGGGCGTAGCCGAACAGGGCCAGCCGTTCGGGCCGCAGGGTGAGGACCTGGCGCAGGGTGCCCAGCACGTCGAACTGGGTCTGGCGGGGCAGGCCGTACATCAGGTCGAGATTGACCGATAGCACCCCGGCCTCGCGCAGCCAGCCGACGGCGCGTTGCACCACTTCGAAGGGCTCGATGCGATTGACCGCCGCCTGCACCCGGGGCGACAGGTCCTGGACGCCGAGACTGGCGCGGCTCAGGCCGTGATGGGCCGCAGCCATCACCCACTCGCGGGTCAGGACAGCCGGATCCAGCTCGGCCGCAACCTCCATGCCGGGCGAAAGATGGAAGACATGGCGCAGGGCGGCGAACAGCCGGGTCAGGTCGTCCCGCGACAACAGGTTGGGTGTCCCCCCGCCCAGGTGCAGGGCGCGGGCCCGAAGCTTGGCGGGCAGGGCGGCCTCGAGAAGGCCCAGTTCGAGGACCAGATCGTCGAGGTAGCGCTCGACCGGCTCCTGGCGGTTCACCGCCCGGGTGTTGCAGCCGCAGTACCAGCAGAGGCGGGCGCAAAAGGGCACGTGCACATACAGGGAGACGGCCTCGGCGGGCGCCAGATCCGCCAGCCAGCCTCTGTAGGTCGCCGCCTCGACAGCGGGAGTGAACTGCACCGCCGTCGGGTAGCTGGTATAGCGCGGGACGCGGCCGTCAAACTGCTCGGCCAGGCGTTGGCGGTCGGAGACGACCGGGCGGTCGAGAGCGATGGCGGGCATGGGGGCTCCGGATATCTGGCGTTGGCGCCAGACATCTCAGGTCGGCGCCCCACCGCCCTTGATCCAGGTCAATCGCGCCTGCTCAGGGCGCGGCGTCGAAGCGGTCGTCAAGGATGCGGGCGGCATCGCCCTTGGGGTCTTCATACTGACCGGCGCGCAGGGTCCACCAGAAGGCGAACAGCCCGACCGCCGCCAGACCGACGGAGATCGGGGCCAGAATAAGCAGGATGGTCATCGCCGCTTGCCCCCGACCCAGGTCATGCGCAGGGCATTGAGCATGACCACCAGCGAAGAGCCCGACATGGCGATGGCGGCGATGAACGGGTTGATCAGGCCCAGGACGGCGGCCGGGGCGGCGACGGCGTTGTAGAGGGCCGAGAAGGCGAAGTTCTCCAGCGCCCGGCGGCGGGCGGCGCGGGCGATGCGGATGGCGAGCGGGGCGGCGGACAACTCACCATTCAGGAAGACCAGGTCGGCGGCGTTCTGACTGGCGTCGAGCGCACTGCCGGGAGCCATGGAGGCGTGGGCCAGGGCCAGGGCGGCCGCGTCGTTGAGGCCGTCACCGATCATCAGCACCTTGCGGCCGGTCCCCTGCAGCAGGGTGACGGCGGAGGACTTGTCGAAGGGTGTCAGGCCGGCGCGCCACTGGGTGACGCCGCAGGCCCTGGCGATGCGGCCGACCGGCCCGGCCAGGTCGCCGGACAGGATCTCGACGGTCAGGCCGAGGGCGCGAAGATCGGTGATGGCCCTGGCGGCGTCGGCGCGGACCGGGTCGAAGAAGGTCAGGCGGAATTTGGTCTCGCCCTCGAAGCCGAACCACAGTTCGCTCTCGGCGCTGGCCGAGGGGGCGACGCCGACGAACTCGGCGCGGCCCAGTCGGGCGCGGCGGCCGTTGATCAGGCCCTCGACACCCATGCCGGCCACCTCGACGACCTCGTCGGCGACAGGCCCCTCGCCGGCCCGTTCGGCGACGACCCGGGCGAACGGGTGGCGGGAGGCGCGAGCCAGGGGGGCGGCGGCGTTGATGATGGCCGGGTTGTCGCTGAGCAGGCGGGGACGGCCCTCGGTGAGGACACCGGTTTTGTCGAAGATCACATGATTGACCTCGGCCAGCCGCTCGAGCGCGGCGCCGGACTTGACCAGAACCCCCTTGCGGAACAGGCGGCCGGAGGCAGCGACCTGGACGGCGGGCACGGCCAGGCCCAGGGCGCAGGGGCAGGTGACGATGAGCACGGCGGCGGCCCGAAGCAGGGCCTCGCGCGGGCCCAGACCCAGGGCCCAGCCGCCGAGGAAGGTGGCGGCGGCAAGCGTATGGACCACCGGCACATAGAGGGCGGCGGCCTTGTCGGCGAGGCGCACATAGGCCCCGCGCGCCTGGGCGCCGGCCTCCATAAGCCGGGCGATGGCGGCGATGGCGGAGTCCTCGCTGCGGGCGATGGCCCGAAGGATCAGCCGGCCCGACAGGTTCAGAGCGCCGGCCTGGACGGCCTGACCGGGCGCGGCCTCCACGGGCGCGGTCTCGCCGGAGATCAACGCGTTGTCGAGCGTCGAGACGCCGGTCTCGACGACAGCGTCGACGGGGATCCTGTCGCCGGCGGCCACAGCGATCCTGTCGCCGACCCGCACCTCGGCCACCGGAACGCCATGCTCGCGGCCCGCATCGTCGAGGCGCATGGCCACCGGCGCCTGAAGGGCCAGCAGGTCGCGCGCGGCGCCGCGGGCCGATGCCTTCAGCCGATGGTCGAGATAGCGGCCGATGAGCAGCAGGAACAGCAGGGTGATGGCGGCGTCGAAATAGGCATGGGCACCATGCTGCAGGGTCTCGGAGAAGCTGACGGCGAGCGTCAGCAGCACGCCGATGGAGATCGGCACATCCATGTTGGCCTTGCCCCGGCGCAGGGCGCTCCAGGCCGAGCGGAAGAAGGTCTGGCCGGCGAACAGGGTGCAGGGAACAGCGACGATGGCGGCCAGCCAGTACATGACATCGCGGGTGGCCGGCGACAGCTCCTGGCCGAACAGACCGGCCCAGGCGGGCACGGTGAACATCATCACATTACCGGCCCCGAAGCCGGCGACGCCGAGCGCCAGGGCCAGGCGGCGGCCCTCCCGGTCCTCGGCGGCCAGGGCCTGGCCGGGGTCAAACAGACTGGTCCGGTAGCCCAGCGCCTCGATGGCCCGCTGGACGGCGGCGGGATCGCCTTGCCCAGGCGCCAGGCTGACGGTGAGCTTGCCGGTGGTCAGGTTGAAGCGGCTGGCGATGACGCCGGGCAGGGCCGCGACCCCGGTCTCGATCTTGCGCATGCATCCGGCGCAGCTGGCCCCGCGCACGAGCAGTTCGAGCCGACCGGTCCCGGCGCGGTCGCGGGCGATGAAGGCGGATAGGTCGCCGGCCGAAATCTCGCTCACGGCGCGATGATCCGGCGTTCGGCCCGGAAGGCGCCGGCGGGGCCCTCCAGCAGGGTGGTCATGTCCCAGACTCCGGGGGCAAGCCCGGCGCGGGCGAGATAGACACCGGGGTCGGCTTCGCGGAAGGCAATTTCCAGCCTTCCCCGCTCGGTGGCGGGACGTTCGAGGGTGGCGCCCGCCTTGAGGCCGGTGACCGGCGCCCCGGCCTTGTCGCGCACCTTGATGATCAGCTCGCCGGTCGATTCCAGACCGGCGTCGACCTGCCAGCCCAGGTCGACCTGATGCTTCTGGTCGCGGAGGCGCTGGTTGAACGCGAGGCCGGCCTCGTAGGGGTTTTTGACGATCTGGCCCGAGAAGCTCTCGTAGGCCTTGACCATGAACAGCACGTCGACGGCGATGATAATGGCGAAGAACAGCACCATGCCGGTCAACACATGCCAGCCGGTGATCCGGAAGCCTTTTGGCGGAGCGTTTTCAGTCGGCGACATTGGCGGCTCCCGAGAGAAAGACCGACTGGACATCGACCGATGTCCGCGGCCCGACGAAGTGGAAGGTGATCGGCTGGCTGGCGGCGTTCAGGCCGGCCGGCGGCGCGGTCACGAAAACCCGCAGGGCGGTGACCTCGTTGGCCGGCGCATGGATATAGACAGGCGCGTCGCCACGCGATCCGGGCGTCCAGACCCGGGCCCCCGGGATACCGCTGACGGTGATCCGGAAGTCGCGGTCATCAAAGGCGCGGTTGGCCAGTTTCAGCGTGTAGCCGTCGCGCACCGACCCGTCGCGCAGGCGCACGAAGGTGGGATTGCGGTCCCGAAGGGCGTGGGCCTCGACCGGGCTGCGGTTCGACAGGCCCCAGATCATCAATCCGGACAGCAAGCTCAGCACCACGGCGTAGAAGACCGTCCGTGAACGGATGAACCGGTAAATGGGCTCGCGGCCCTGGCTACGATCAAGGACGGCGGCGTCGGTGTCGTAGGCGATCAGCCCGGTTGGTCGACCGACCTTGAGCATCATCTCGTCGCAGGCGTCGACGCAGAGGCCGCAGTTGATGCACTCCAGCTGGGCGCCGTCGCGGATGTCGATGCCCATCGGGCAGACCACGACACACTGGTTGCAGTCGATGCAGTCCCCCCGGCCCTCCCAGCTCTGGCCCTTCTTGTGGGGACCGCGAGGCTCGGCCCGGTCGTAGCGATAGGTGACCTGCAGGGAGTCCTTGTCGAGCATGGCGCCCTGGATGCGCGGCCAGGGGCACATGTAGGTGCAGACCTGCTCGCGCATGGTGCCGGCCATCACATAGGTCGCGGCCGTCATCAGGGCGCAACTGACATAGGCGGTGATCGCGCCCTCGCCGACCCAGAAGCCGCGGATCAGGGTCGGAGCGTCGTGGAAGTAGAAGATCCAGGCCCCGCCGGTGCCGAAGGCGATGCCCAGCCAGACGGCGTGCTTGCCGATCTTGCGCCAGGCCTTGTCGAACGACCAGGGCGCCGCGTCGAGTTTCATCCGGGCGTTGCGGTCACCCTCGAACCGACGCTCGACCATCATGAACAGGTCGGTCCAGACGGTCTGGGGACAGGCGTAGCCGCACCACAGGCGACCGAACAGAGACGTGGTCAGAAACAACGCCAGGGCGGCCATCACCAGCAGGCCGGTGATGAAGTAGACCTCCTGCGGCCACAGCTGGATCCAGAAGAAGTAGAACCGGCCACCGTCGAAATCGACCAGAACCGCCTGGTCCGGAAGGGCGCCTGGACGATGCCAGCGGATCCAGGGGGTGATGTAGTAGACGGCCAGCATCAGGCCCATCAGGACCCATTTGACCATCCGCCAGCGGCCGTTGACCCGTTTGGGATAGATCTGGGTGCGGGGCTTGTAGAGGTCGCCGCCGCCCTTGCCTGCCTGCTGGCGGGCATGAGCGGCGGCGGAGACCGGACCAGTGGCGCGGGGGGCCGCGCCATCGTCATGGGGTGAACGGGTCCGGTCTATGACGACGGTCATTTGTCCTGACCCCCGGCATTGGCGTGGATGTAGACGGCCAGGGCCTTGATCGTCTCCGGGCTGAGGCGACCCTGCCAGGTGGGCATGACGCCGCCCCGACCGTTGGTGATCTGGCCGGCGATGGCGGCATAGTCGGAGCCGTACAGCCATTCGCCGTCGGTGAGGTCAGGCGCGCCCTGCTTGACGTCGCCCTTGCCGGCCGGGCCGTGGCAAGCCGTGCAGTTCGCTGCGAACAGCGGAGCTGCGCGGGCCACTGCGGGCTCGTCCGCCTTCCGGCCAGACAGCTTCACCACATACTCGGTCAGATCGTTGATCTGGGCCGCGTCCAGAAGCGCGTCGCGGCCGTAGGCCGGCATCTGCGAGACGCGCGTGTCCGGATGGCCGGAGCGAATGCCGACCGTCAGCGTGTGATGGATGTCGTCGAGCGAACCACCCCACAGCCAGACGTCGTCCCGCAGGTTGGGATAACCCTTGCCGCCGGCGCCGCCGGCGCCGTGGCAGGTGGCGCAGTTGTCGCCGAACACCGAGGTTCCGACCTGCAGGGCGTAGGCCTGGAGCTTGGGGTCGGACTCGATCTGCTGCAGGCTGGCGGTGCGCAGGATCCGGGCGCCCTCGCCAC